>JACOEH010000070.1 GCA_024998685.1 Nitrospira sp. | reverse complement strand
AGGGATAAGCACCATCATTCTGAAGCCTGTGGGTCAGGGTCACTCGTCTGGCCGAGCGGAGCGATAGTACCTTACGGCTCGATTCGGCTTGGGGACACGCACCTTATTTCTTGTACAATGTGCTCATAGCCTGTGACACGCGCATAGATCGGCGCTTCATACCAGCCCACAATGTTGCCGGGAAGAGTAATCGTCTCGGTCGGCGGCACCGCCGTGGGAAGGGTGACGGTCACGGCAGGGACGGTTTCTTCAATCGTCCCGTGGTGAAGCTCCGTAGCATCGTTTTTACTGTCATAAAGACGGTAGCCGAGATACATCACGCATAACAGAATCGCTAAAGAGACAATGGCTTTTCCACGTCGACGGGTGATCGCCTGTCCGAACGGCACACCGTAGCGCCTCTAGAACTCATGGAGTTGGTGCTGAAATCGGACGAGGATGCTCCGCCACGGTATCGTGCCGGCCTACTCATCGTGTTTATCCACCTGCTGCGACATGAATGAGGCTTCTTCAATATTGTTCGTTTATTCTGCCATACTCGGCATCAAGTGCGAGACGGAGTGGAGGAGGCAATCAGATGCGCGTGACAAAGCGACTTCAATCTGAACTTCGCGCGGATACATCATAACCAACGCGCTGTGAATCAGACTATACCTCATGAAATGCGGTCGCATATAATTGATACATACTGAAAGAGATGGAATTATATGGACGCACATCTTCTTCATCCTCAGTACAGTTTGGCAGTGCTCAAGCTCCGATACATTTGGAGCCGGGCATTGATCAGGCCGTGGGACCGAACATCAATACGTCGGCCTGGGAGCGGGCGAAGATATGTGCTGGCCCGTGAGACGAAGCCAGGCGCGACAAAGCGAACGCTCTGTTACCTGTTGGCAAGGAGCCTCTCTCAGAGGCATAATCAACCGCTGAATGACCCAGGTCCCTTATGCCGGAGTCCGGCGCCGACCAGGAAGAAGCCTTCTTCGGGCAATCGAGATTGAAAGGCTTCTTGAAAAAGCACAGATACTTTTGGGTCGGTTCAGTCGTGGTCCTCGTCGTAGTTTCCAGCATTGTATTGATGCGAGAAAAACCGCCTCAATCAGTCAACCTCGCAAAGATGACCGTTCAGGAATCGACGATCGTCGGCCCGCTCGTCCAACACAACGTCCCGACAGCAACAGTGCTCCTCAAGAATACCGGGCATTCCCCTGCCCTGACGACCAAAGCCCGTCTCGTCATGACCGTTTGGACCGCCAGTACATTCCCGGATTGGGACATGCCTCTGAAATTGACGACCGATGCCGAAACCATTGGAGAGATCGATGCGGGGTCTGTCGTGCCTCAGACCGTCTCGCTGATAACCCCGCTCACCGACGTACAGGGCATGCATTTGGAGCGCAAAGATTGGTTCATTGTGCTACTTGGAATCGTGTCGTATGCCGATATTCTCGGCAATCCGCATGAGACGAAATTGTGCCTCATCTGGAGGGAGACATCCACCCAGCACATGACCCCCTGTGAGAAATGGAACATTATGGACTAGTGGGTCTATGGACCATCCGAATGTTCGCTAAGCCTGTTTACCAAGCGAACGGCTAAGAAGTATTGGCTTGGCAGCACGAACGTATGTTCAGCGTTCCGGATTGCGTGCCGCCGTGACTGCCGATGCAAACTTCAGCAGACTGGCCCGTTCTTGGTCGTCCAAGGCCAACAGCAAATGCGTTTCCTCGCCGTGCATTAGGCGCAGGCTTAAAAAAGGCTCTTCTCGACGCTTTTCCCGATTGTCCCACATCGCGTCGATCAGCTGCACCTTATCCAATTGACCGACCGACACCACATCGTACCGAAAATAAGAATCACCGATGACGATGTCGAACACGACCTTGCCCGCCGTCAGCAGCACCAGATTGAACCGACCTTGGTCCTCGTATCCCTCCGGCAAAAATTTATTCACATGGCAGAGTACAACCTTGCGGTCGTCCAACGCCTTGCGAAATTTCTCTCTCAATGCGTCATAATCGATTTGCAGGGCCTTTTCATCCGGCCCCGTTGCCGCTACGGCCGCCGCTTCCGCTTTCAAGAAAATATCATCGGCGGACATCAATCCTGACATAACGTGTTCTCCCTCTTTCCCGTTGAAGTGGATCTCATGAATAATCTTGGAAGCCGTACGGTACTCGGCCGTCCGCAGCAATTGCAAGGGGCCTGAGTGGTAAGATCGGCTTACGGCCTCGCGGGCACAACGTGAGAAAACCGCTTATTCTCTGCTTCGTCCATCACCGTCACTTCAAACGCGTCCTTCGTGACATGGACGAGGCCGAAATTCTGGTACCCCGACTCATTCACTAATCGCATGGGATGCAGTTCATCACTGGCGGCTGTAAGTCTTCCCGGCCGGGCTGAGAGGGGTCCTACCATATATTCATGAAAATCGATAACGCCGTCTCGATCGGGATCATAAGCGTTTGCTTGTGCCCAATGCACATCGCCCGCAAGAAAGACGACATTCTTGATCTTGCGTTCGAGAATCGCGTCAACAATGAGCTGCCTTTCCTGCTCGAACCCCGTGCCGTCCGGCCCTCCCGCCCAGCCATCATAGCCGGGAACATTGCCGTTGCCGCCTTTTGGAACTGAGAGAGGAACAGAGGTCACGATCACTTTCCATATCGCAGCTGAAGCGCGCAGCCCATCGAGCAACCAGGCCAATTGTGTTGCTCCGAGCATGGTCTTGGCAGGACCATCCGGTTCTGCATTGCGACTCCGATACTGCCGCGTATCCAAGATAAAGAGTTCGAGATCGGCGCCGTAACGAACGTTCCGATACATGCGATGCGGATCGTCAACGGGAGAGGCGATGGGCCAGTACTCCCGCAATGCCTGCCGGCCTGCCGGCATCTGTTCGTCATACGGGCCAGCAAAATTGTTCCTTACGTCATGATCATCCCACATCACATAGACTGGTGTGGTCTCCAAGAATCGGCGAAGAGCCTCCGCACCGCGTTGATAGCGATGGCGCGTCCGATACGTCTGCAGCGTCGTGGCTGTAAAATCGGCCCCCGGCTCATTCGGCGGCGAGGGGCAGGGATTATCGCTATAGATCGTATCGCCAAGGAACAGGAAGAAGTCGACCTGCTGTCGGTGGATGACATCAAAGATGGGATAGCCGCCTACTCCCCGGCGGCATCGCCCTTGCCCGCCAAGATCGCCGCTCCAAGCGAACGTCACCGCGGCGGAGGTCTTATCATCCGGCAAGGTGGTGAATTCGCCCATAGCCGCAAGACTTGCAGAGAGGCGCCTTGCGGTCTGGTCGGCGGAACCGACCAACACATGATATCGATAGCGCGTTGCGGGGCTCAGACCTTCCAGCGGGATAATGAGGGTATAATCCGTCTCAGCGGTCGTCATGATGGATTCCGTTCTCGACACCGGAGCCACGACCGTAGCAAATTTCGAAGCCCGTTCCCATCGTGAGACCGTGGCCCATTCAATCTGAACCGAGGCCGGTCCGTCGGTACGCAGCCAGAGTAACGCGCTTTGCGAGCTGACATCACCGACCGCAATACCTTGGGGCAAGACATCCGAGCCCACGAAGGGTTTCCCCTCAGATGGACTGCTGGATCGAACCCTCTCATTTGAAGATGCACCACAGCTGACGAAAGAGGAGCCAAGGACTAGCATACCGGCCAGCAAAAGAAACGCATGCATCCGGCATTCCTACCCTATGAAGCTGATAGGGGTCAAGCAACGAAGCGAGGCCGCGGACTTGAAAATCGGCACGGCCGACCGGCATACTGAATAGGTTCGTAGGGAGAACAGAAATGTTGGATAGTAAATGCTGCGTGCCTGATTGCCTGGAGACACCTTATGCTCCGGCCGGCACACGTTCTGTCTGCAAAGACCATTTCATCAACTTTCTCACCTGGCGCCGTCGCCGTGGCACTCAGATGTTTCACACCTATGCAGGTATGACGATGGAGGAACGCGATACCATCGCCGCCGAATGGATGAAAACCATCCGTCGGGATGAAGTGCCCGCTAGCGCACCGAAGCTCTGACTGCCATTGCTCTGCTACAACACTACGCCGTAGAGATAGAATTCATCTCTCTGCCACCCCAATGATTCATAGAACCGTTGTGCTGAAATATTAGCGATCGCCGTCGCCAGTTCCAAACGAACCACGCCGGCGGCACGAGCGGTCTCGACAGCCGACGTGAGCAATCGCTCGACGTACGGTGGTGCGGGTCATAAGCAGACGACGCAACATGTATCGTACCGGATCTTCGGCATCCCGCACTCGCCGCTTGATCTCCCTGATCCACTCTTTGGGAAATGGCTCATCTTCGTCGCCAGCAGCTTTCTCAAGCCGTGATCGAAGGTGTCTCTTGGTGCTTCGGTTGTGAGCCATGCTTGGTGTTTTCCCTGCGCGCATTGAGCGAGCACCGCCCACCGCTCCCCATTTCGATAAAACTTGTGTGCGCGTTGCGCGAGCACAGGAGACTACCAGGCCGCCCGCACCGCCTCGTTCACCCTATCACCGGCGACCCGTGGTGATGGATCATGAGCCACTCATCGCCGATAAGTTCGAAAAGGTTGGTTGCGAGGACCTTGGCTTGTTGCGGTTCGTCGGACTGTTGGGTCGTGAGATGCTCGACACAAATGATCCAAGCCATATCGCCTGCCACTTGAACCATCACGTCGGTGAGGTCGAACTTCATCGAGAAGGTGTTATTGAAGATCAGCACCCAGGAATCGCGGACGGCGGGCCATCCGGAACGGATCGTCCACCCAGGGTGTATACAGGTGACGTATTCTTGATGGGCCCAGATCTCGTCCATCTTGGCGATGTCGAGAGTCTCGAAGGCATCGTAGAATTTCTGGTTGGCTTTCGTGACGGCGTCGATACGCTGTTTCAACACGGCTTCGCCTCTCAGTCAGCGGAGCCGTATCATACTGCATGCGAGTTGCGCGCCGCGAGGACATTTCTCCGGCACGAGATTCGTACCTATGGCTTCGCTGGATCGCGAGTGACAAGCTCACGTGAGCGGACGAGCGCGAGATTCACGCCGTGTTGAATACGGCACGGCACGCCTGTGAATGCCGCCGAAAGAGTGGGGCAGCAATGTCCTCCAAGAACGCCGACGGAGAGCGTTTGCAACATCCTCAGTCTATGACGGCCACCCGCTCCTCACCATTTTTTCTTCTCGCCGAGCGGCTTTCCTCAACACCGGCGCTTTCCTTGTCAGCGGTGTCACGGAGTCGGCATGATCAGAAGATGCCCCGGAGATATGCTCAAGCAGTTTCGGGAGACTCCTAAACAGGTCATTCAGTGTAACCAGCACTCCACCGACGATTTTTCGAAGCTCCTGTTCCGTATACTGCAGCGGAACCAGGCGCAGCCGCTGCCACCCGCGAAGCGAGAAGGTTCTCCCCGATCGCCCAAATGGCTGCTCGCACAGGAGCACGAATTCTCTCCCCTGGTCATCTTCGATAATGAACCCCTTGACGTTCATACGACCTCCCTCCTCTTTTCAGAGGTATCGTCTCCACAGACTCTGTTCAACGACGTTTCGTGTTCCCGACTATGCTGGGGGAACCGCGGGGACGGCTCGCACCGCTCTGTTCCGTATGATGACCGAGTCCACCACATTTCCGCAGTTCACACAGCGCCAGGACACTCCTAAGATAAGTTCATCACTCGCACTATGCCCCACACGCCGTTCCGGCATCATCCATCCGTTGCATCGCTCACAACCCATGGCCGCTCCTTTCCGGCGCGCCTACAAATTGGATTCCTTTTGCCTCCGCTGTTGAGGGAAGAGACGAGCCACAGTGGGGAGCAAATCCCTGTACAGCGAGTCCTTCTTGAGAAATGCGTCGGCTTTCGAATCCCGATCCTCACACGTTTCACGCCTGTCGAAAAATGAAATCAGGATCACCATCGGTCGGTGAGCACCTTCTTTGATGCTCGCCGTCGCCTCATATCCGTTCATGAGCGGCATCGCCACGTCCATCAGCACGAGATCCGGACGAAGCACGCTGACCTCCTTGACGGCTTCGAGTCCCGAAGAGGCCTTCCCCACGATCTCAAAGTCAGGATGATTCATAAGCCACTTTTCCAACCGTCCCAGAAACTCGGGGCTGTCGTCCACGAGGAGCGTGCGCAGCGGCAACATGCGTTTCATCAGCGCCTTGTCCTTTTCGGTTGATGGGCAACGCATGGTGCCTCGGCCCCCGTCCAGCTTGCCAAAAGAACAGGCCTTGAGCGTATCGGGAAAATCCTGAAAGAAAGGTGGAAATCCCCCGAGGAGGATGCACGAGTTCACGGTAAGTTCACGGGAGAAATGAGCGAACCGAACGGCAGTCAGGGGTAGAGCTGGATAAGTCCCACCCGCATCGCAAAGCGGACGAGTCCCGGTACATCGTGAATGTCGAGCCGCTCCATCAATTGACTTCGGTGAGTTTCGACGGTTTTGACGCTCAGGTTCAGGCGTTGGGCGATGTCTTTCGTCGTTTGCCCTTCGGCGATGAGTTGCAGGATTTCTCTCTGACGCATACTGAGCTTCATCAGCGGACCAGAAGGCCCTTCTGATTTTTCTCGGTAGGCTTTGATCGCATACTTGGCAACCGCCGGGGTCAGATACGTCTCACCCCTGGCAACCGTCCTAAGAGCCAACTCAAGTTCAGCCAGCTCTGCGCCCTTCAACAAGTAACCGGAGGCGCCGACCTCTAACGCTTGCTGGAAATATTCTTCATTGGCATGCATCGACAGCAGAATTACACGCGTGTTGGGCGATTCCTTGACGATCCGCGAGGTCGCGTCGAGCCCGTTCAATCCAGGCATGGCGATATCCATCAGCACGAGATCAGGGGCATCCGTCTGCACAGACTTGACGGCTTCCCACCCATCCCCGACATCCGAGACGACTTCGACCCCGTCGATTTTTTGCAGGAGCGCCCGCATACCGGCTCTGACCAGCGCGTGATCTTCCACGATGACAACCCGAAGTTGGCTCATGGGACCAGGACCTCAACCGTTCCAAGCTGTTGGCTCTGATCTGGCTCGGCGAGCGGGAAGCTCAGTTCGAGCCTGGTCCCTTGACCTAGAGCCGATACGATCTCGAAGGCGCCCCCGGCCAATCGTATACGCTCTTCCATTCCGAGCAACCCGATCGTTTGTCCGCCTTGCGCCCGCTGCCGTGCCAGCATCACATCGAATCCGATACCGTCGTCTTGGATAACGAGCGTGACTGCGTGATTATTCTGACGCAACGTAAGATCGATGGTCTTCGCTTTGGCGTACTTGGAGACATTGGTCAAGGCTTCCTGCGCAACCCGGAAACAGGCCACTTCGATAGGAGCAGAAACCCGCCCCGTCATTCCTTCGGCTGAGAAAAAAAGGGTCCATCCATTGCGATCTGCCTGCCGGTTCGCATACCACCTCAGCGCCGGTACTAACCCGAGATCATCAAGAATAGAGGGCCGCAGATCCAGCGCCAGAGTCCGCACTTGGGTCAGAAGACGGTCCACCAGCTCAAGACCGTCCGTAAGAAAATCGGACCGAACCTGTGCCACTTCGCTATGCTGAACCTCTTGCAGATCGATTTTCAGCGCGGTGAGCAATTGCCCGACCTCGTCGTGCAGGTCGCGTGCGAGCCGGCTTCGCTCCTCTTCCTGCACTTGCATCAGCCGACTGGAGAGCTTCTGCAAGGAATGGTTGGCACTGCTCAATTCGGCGGTTCGTTCCTGAACCTTCAATTCCAGTGCTTCGCGCGCCTGTTGCAGAAACGTCTGCGCTCGCTTCCGTTCGCTGATATCGCGGATGATTTTCGACACTCCCACGAACCGACCGGCATCATCCCTGAGCGGCGACAATGTGACCGACACATCGATGCTCCGTCCGTCCTTGGTCAACCGTACCGCGTCATCGGTACGGATGCTTTGTCCTCTCTGCACTGAGGCTTGCAACCGGACTTCGTGATCATGAAGATTGGCCGGAATGAGCGTCAGAATGGAACGACCAAGCATTTCAGCGGCGGTATATCCGAACATACGTTCCGCCCCGGCATTCCACGACGTCACAATTCCGTCGGGTGTCACACTCAGGATGGCATCGCTGCTGCTCTCCACAATAGCACCCAGTCGCCTGGTCGCATCGTCCAATTTGGCCGTTTTCCCCCGCGCGACAAGGCCCGCCGTCATCCAGAGTAACGCAATTCCGACAGTTCGATTGAAGACAGCCATGTCCGGTGGGATGCCGGGAGGCGAAAGCCAAAATTCCAGTATGAGGAGGATTGTCGCAATCGCTGCAACCACATAGGGAGCGTTCGGACGTTCGATCCAGAGAGCCAACAGGACGGCAAAGATATGGCCGACCCACACCTCATACCCCATCGGCGTAACTGTGTCGATGAAGAAGGTGACGACGAATATCAAAACGATCAGTATTTGGGCATATTTACTGTTCATCACTATGCCCGACTTGACGGAACAACCTATGGATCGATGACAGCGAGACAAGGAGAAACCATACCATATTGCTCCAATGGCCGGTTGGCTATAATACCTCATACCGGGAGAGGGATCGAGACCGTAAAGGAGGGGATGGATACGAACGGCTTAGCCGTTTACCTCAGCCGTTTGCCGGTTCACTATCAAAACACCGGCCAGAATGAGGCCGATGCCGACAACTTCAATCATTCCGACGGATTCTCCCAGAATCACGACCGATAACCCAATGGCTGCAACCGGCGTCAAATTGCCTAGGATCGAGGCCCGTGAAGGACCGATGCCTTTGACGCCGAACAACCAGGCTTGTTGCGCCACCGCCGTCGCAAAGAGAATGAGGTAGCCGAGCGCGAGCCAGTCGGATGTCGTCACTGATCCGACCCCGGTCTGTAGCATCTTTTGATCCGTCCACAGCAGCGGAATCTGAAGAACCGTCGCGACCATGAGGGTCGTCCAATTGACGGTCAATGCTGAAATCCGCTCCATAATAGTGCGACTGCCGATACTATAGAGCGCCCAACTCACGACGCCGAGAAAGACCAACGCGCTCCCCAACAGCGGCTGCTCGCCGGCCGCTTGAAAGCCTGCCACGGAGACCAGCCCGACACCCACGAACGACAGCAGGGAGCCGGCCCAAACTGCGCGCAACGGCACATCCCGAATCAACATGGCGGAGAGGAGGGCCGTCACAACGGGGCTCGATCCGGTGATCACACCGCCGACCGCCCCGCTGACATAGTTGAGTCCCATGAGGATGAGCAGATGGTTCCCCAAGACGCCGAGCCCCAAAAGACCGAGCAAACGAATGTCGGCGCGATTAATTTTGATCGCGCCGCGTTCTTTCGACCACCACGTTGCGAAAAGGATCGTCAGTCCTCCGATATCGCGAAGAACCGACGCTTCGACAGCGGAGAATGAGCCGAGCGCCATCTTCTGTGCCACGATCGAACCACCCCACAGGACTGCCGCGAGCACGACCGACCCATAGGCTACGGTGGTGGAAGGCTGACTCATGGCCACTGGGATACCGTCGTTCCGGCTCGCCGTCAAGCACTATTCCGCCCATGTTCCATTTACGTGACGGCATGTAAGGTTTGTCGGTAGCCTCTGGCTAAGAGAAAAGGCCGGTCAAAAAGGAAGGTATTTCATAATCCAGCAGCACTCGATCGATAGGCGCACCGTACTCCCGCCTGTGCCCATGCTGTTCAAAACCAATCGCCTACTGCTCGCCGATCTCACCGTCGACGATAAGACCGCGTAGCCTCGATCACCAATTTATGCCCTATCCTGTTTCGACAGAAGACCGTTGTCGATTTATGATTGCCGTGACGACTATCATGTGAACGGCATTCATCAACCTCTGACGAGGAGTCTGATATGAAATATCTTTGCCTGGTCTACGTCGAAGAAAACGTGCTGAATGCGTTTCCAGCCCATGAGCGCCGCGCGATCTCCGATGAATCCATGGCGTACTGCGACAAATTACAGAAAACCGGCCGATTGCTTGCCGCCTCTCCACTCCACCCGATCGAAACCGCGACCACGGTGCGGGTCCGAGAAGGCAAGACGTCGACCACCGATGGGCCGTTTGCCGAAACCAAGGAACAGTTGGGCGGATTTCTCATGATCGACGTGCCGGATTTGAACGACGCGATTCGTGTCGCGGCTCAATTTCCGGCCGCCCGCTTCGGCAGCGTTGAAGTCCGCCCGATGAAGGAACTCGGCTGCGCATAACCGAGTTCGACATGAGCGACGAATCGCTGACACAGGTGGAGGAAGTCTATCGTTCCGAATCGCGCCACGTGCTGGCCACGTTGATTCGCCTGCTCGGCGATTTCGACGCAGCCGAAGAAGCGTTGCACGAAGCTTTTGTGGCGGCGACGGAGCAATGGCCACGGGACGGTGTACCGGCCAATCCTCGCGCCTGGCTGATCTCCACCGGCCGCTTCAAAGCGATCGACGGCATGAGGCGGCGCGCCCGTCACGATGCGTCGTTAGGTGAACTCGCCAAACACATGGAAACTGCGACCAGCGATCCAATGGAGCAGGAGGATCAGCACATCGAAGACGATCGATTACGACTGATTTTCACCTGTTGCCATCCCGCCCTTTCACCGGACGCACAAGTACCTATGACGCTGCGGGAGGTCTGCAATCTCTCCACGGAGGAAATCGCGCACGCGTTTCTCACCAAACCGGCCACGATTGCGCAACGGATTGTGCGCGCCAAAGCGAAGATCCGCGATGCACACATTCCTTATGAAGTGCCGCCTCCGGCCGAGTTGCCGGACCGATTGGATGCGGTGCTGCACGTCGTCTATCTTCTGTTCAACGAGGGCTACTCGGCTTCGTTCGGAGCCTCGCTCACCAGAGCCGATCTTTCCGGGGAAGCGATTCGCCTTGGCCGGCTCCTCTTCGATCTCTTGCCGGAACAGGAGGTCATGGGACTTCTTGCCTTGATGTTGCTGCACGAATCACGGCGCGCCGCGCGCACGTCCGAAACAAGAGAGCTCATATTGTTGGAGCACCAGAACCGCTCGCTATGGAATCAGAACCACATCAGGGAAGGGATAGGGTTGATCGAACGGGCGCTGGCTTCACGGCGTTTCGGTCCCTACACCTTGCAGGCAGCCATTGCCGCGGTCCACGCCGAGGCCCCCAGCACCTTTGAGACCGATTGGCCTCAAATCGTCGCATTGTACGATTTGCTCTTGCGGGCAGACCCCTCGCCGATCATCGCACTCAATCGCGCCGTGGCGGTTGCCATGCGTGATGGACCGGTCAAGGGATTGGAGTTGATCGATACGCTTCTGGAACGTGGTGAATTGGCCGACTATCATCTGGCGCATGCGGCACGAGCCGACCTTTACCGCCGGTTGGGCAAATCATCAGAGGCCCGCGCCTCCTATGAGCGGGCGTTGGCCCTCACGAAGCAAGAACCGGAACGGCGGTTTTTAGAAAAGCGACTGACGGAACTCTAGTCTACATTTTCATGAACACGGTTTGACGAAGCATGCCGGCGCATCGTTTGTCGAAGTAGAAAGATCAATGTCGGATAGGCTCCTAGCTTCAGCACGGAAAATCGACAGCGGGATCGCAGAAGAGCGGACCCACCGTTGGGGGTCGTGGATCCCGAGCTCCCAAGGAACTGGTGAGAGGAGGCCCGCCCGGCATGCCGGGCAAACCGCGTCCCGCACTGCGGAAATTCGGCGCCAAGCGGTTGGTCGTAGCCGACGTGATTATCTTGGCCGAGATTCCACTCCCGGCAGGTGCGCCGACCGAGGGGACCGGAGAACTAACTACCGGCGGTTGCGGGGTCGGAGAACTGACCACCGGTGGTTGCTGAGCCGGAAGCGGACCCGACGCAAGCTGGGCTGATCCCGGCGACCACATGCCGAGCAGGCTGAAACAGACGGCGGTGAATGCCGACACGAATAACTTGGTATGCACACCTAATTTAAGCATAGTCATTGCTCGGCCGTGCCTAGCTGAACTCCTAGGGCAATCCGGATCGGTGAAGAGGCCGTGGGACGCGGAGACCAGGCACCAGAGAGGCCTCTGATCTGATAACATGATCCCCCAAGCCTAACAGATTGCGGAGGCGCTTCAGCGTCGTCTAGGTCATGTATCGAAACAACTGGATGGGATCAGTTTTACTGCTCACATTGGTGATTCTCATCGGTATCGGCTTAGCCGCGTGGAAGTACGAATTGATACAGAATCAGCAGGCAGCCTCGGCCAACCAGCCGGAGCCGATGGAGTCGGTCACCATCTCCGTCGCGCGAGCAATCAACCATCGCCAGACCACGACCTCGATCGGAACGGTTCTTGCTTTGCGTTCGATCACATTGAAAAACGAGCTGGCAGGAACCGTTCGGATGGTCAGGCTTACACCCGGGCAGATCGTCGAAGCAGGCACACTGTTAGTCGCGCTCGATGTCTCGGTTGAGGAAGCTGAACTTCGGGCGCAAGAGGCCCAGGCCGTGCTCGCCAAGACGGTGCTCAATCGCAGGCAACATCTCAGCGAAGAACTGGCCTCCACCAAGGAAGAAGTGGATCGTGCCCGGACCGATCTGGATGTGGCACAAGCCCAAATTGCCCGCACCAAGGCCCTCATTGCCAAGAAGACCATCCGGGCTCCATTTCGTGCGCGCGTCGGCATGGCAGATGTCCATCCCGGTCAGTACTTGGATGAAGGGACATTGCTCACGACGCTTCAGGGTGTCGGCGAAGCCGTGCATGTGGACTTCACGGTTGCGCAGCAGGTTGCCGCCCGCTTGCGGATCGGTGAAGCCGTCGAAGTGTTCGCGGCCGGTGATTCCCCGACCGTCATGGCCAGGATCGTGGCCCTCGACGCGCGTATCGATCCGACAACCCGGAATGCCATGATCCGTGCCAGAATCGAAGGCGCCGGCAATGTACCGGCACCGGGAGCTTCAGTACGCGTCCGGGTTCCGGTCGGTCCTGAACATCATGTCGTCGCCATACTGGTTAGTGCGTTGCGCAAAGGGCCCGGAGGCGATCAAGTATTCGTCATCGCGCCGGACAAGGACGGCCGCAATCGAGTCCACACTCGCCAGGTTGAAAGCGGCCCCATGATCGGCGATGAGATTGTTATCCATGCCGGGCTGACAGCCGGTGAGCAGATTGCAGCGGTGGGATCCTTTAAGCTCCGCGACGGTATTCTCGTCGCGGTCGTGGAAGCTGTCGAGAATCACTCGACAGAGAATCACGACGCCGAGAACCCCTAAATCGATCATCGTCGACTATGGGGAGTCGGCCGGCCGCGCCGCAGTCAGCGCCGTAACAGTCCACCTGAACCGAACCACTGAAACACTATTGCGCCGCCGGATGAAGTCGGCCTGAGGAGCTGACTTTGGCGGGGACGAGAGCGTAAACTATGTCAAAACTGACTGCCGACAAGATCCTGATTCTCTGTATGTCGTCTGTGTGCGTGAGCTGAGACGTCGGAGAGAGCCATCTCTTCAAACCATATTCATCTCCTCATGCAGTACCCATGTGATCGACCCAGAGCACCGGTCTTGAGAAAGGGAAACGCTATGTGCCACACCTTGCCGCGCAACACTTTGTGCGCATTGTTGATTCTCGTGCTTTCTCTCACCGGTTGTACTGAATGGACCTATCAGCGCATGAATGATCCCTCGCGGGACGTGTGGCAGAAACCACAAGGCGTCATTGATAAGCTGTCCATCGCCCGAGGATCGCGCATTGCAGACTTGGGGGCCGGCGGAGGCTATTTTACCTGGCATCTGGCTAGGGCGGTCGGGGCAAGCGGAACGATCTATGCGGTCGATATCGAAGAAAGAGCCATTAATTTCATCTTCAAAGAGATGGTTGCCCGAGGAACGCCGAATGTCCGACCGGTCCGGGCCGAGCCGCACGATCCAAGGCTTCCCGAGCCCGTCGACCTCGTATTCAGTTGTGACGTGTACCATCTCATGAATGATCGGGTAGGCTATTTTCGTTCTCTCGCGTCGGCGCTACGGCCCGGCGGTCGCGTCGCGATTCTTGATTTTCATCCTCGTGGATTCGTTTTGGGACTATTCGGCCACAGAGTTCAGAAAAACGAGGTCCGACGCGAAATGGAAGACGCCGGCTATCTCCTGGTAGACGATTACGATCTCATCGACCGCCAGCACTTCCAGATCTTCGCGAAGGCCGATAACTGAGATCCCGTAACGTTCCGTTTCCCGATCGATCGTCATGCGTCTTTGACGGGCAGTCGAGAGCATGCCTGCTTCTCTTGAGCGACCTGCGCAGTGTTTGAGATTCACGCATGCCACGGTAAGAGAACTCTGGTATCTTCACCATGAGTTCTTTACATGAATTGGGTACAATCACAACCCGTCTTCGGGAGCGGGAAGAATTATCGTTTCGATCGCTCATTGGGAACAGCATGCCTGTCAATGCTCAATTCCGGGAATCAATCCTGATCGTCTTCACGATCCTGCTTCTCGTCGGGCTATGTATCTTCGACCTCTACACGCCGGCAGCCTTCGCCAGCCATGCGCTCTATGTCATCGTCATTTTGATCGCCACGGCTTCACGTTTTTCCTGGATGCCGCCCTTCGCCGCCGCAGGGAGTACGCTCTTCACCATGGTAGGAGGACTCGGGACTCCGTGGTTTACCGATTTACCGCGATGGATTCAGGTGGGAAACCGGTCCATCACGATTATGATTTTATGGATACTCGTCTGGTTTGCCTGGAAACGGCGACAGGCGAGAACGGCGTTGCAAAAGGCGAACGAAGATCTCGAACAAAAGGTCGCAGAAAGAACTCGGGAACTCGCCGCCGTGAACCGGACCTTGGTGACCGAAATCGCCGAACATGTTCGGACTGAACAGGCGTTGCGTCTCTCGCAGGGGCGGCTTGCCGACATCCTGGACATCGCCGAAGACGCCATCATCGTCACCGAAGATGATCGATCGATCACGCTCTTCAATCAGGGAGCGGTGAAACTGTTCGGCTATGACTCGAACGAAGTGCTTGGGAACCGGATCGACCTGTTGCTCCCCGAACGATTTCGGATTGATCATCCATCCTCCATCGACGCGTTCGCCTATGATCACGAATCGGCTCGTCGGATGGCACAACGGCGTGAGATGTTCGGCTTGAAAAAGGATGGAAGCGAATTTCCAGCGGAAGCGAGCATCTCAAAGCTGAGCATCGGCGAGAGGACGACGTTTACGGTGATCGTGCGAGACATCACGGACCGATTGAGAACAGAACGGCAGCTCCAGTCGCTCACCACCGAACTGATGACGGCGCAAGAAGAAGAACGCCGGCGCATTGCACGCGAGCTCCACGACGATGTGAATCAGCGGCTGGCTTTGCTGGCGATCGACATGACGAACATGTTGTCCGGTCCATCGACATTGCCTCCCCAAGCGAAGGAAGCGGTCCAGTCCCTCAATCAACGGTTGGTGAGGATTTCCGATGATGTCCGCCGCATGGCTTACCAATTTCATCCTTCCATTCTGGACGACCTGGGTCTGACTGCGGCGCTCAAACACATGGCTGATGAATGGTCGGAGAAGACGGGGATTAAAACCGTCATCGTACAAGAAGAGATGGCCGATCCTTTGCCGCGCGATATCGCCAGTTGTCTCTATCGAGTGGCTCAGGAGAGCCTCAGCAACATCATGAAACATGCCCGCGCCACACGTGTAGAGCTGGAATTGACCTGTGGCGATCAAGAGATTACGCTGTCGATTTATGATACCGGTGTCGGCTTCGATCTCACGGACATTCGGGCCCGCCATCCCGGGCTGGGTCTTGTCAATATGCGGGAGAGAGTGCGGTCCGTGCAAGGCCGATTAGACATTCAGTCCCAACTGGGCCGAGGCACACACATCAGTGTGCACATTCCATTCTCTGGAGCGCCACATCATGAAGAAACCACGAGTTCTTTTAGCTGACGACCATACCTTTGTACTCGAGGGATTCAAGAAATTGCTGGAAGACCATTGCGACTTGGTGGGAGCCGTCGAAGACGGTCGCGCCTTAATCGAAGACACGCTCAATCTCCGGCCGGACATCGTGATACTGGACATTTCAATGCCTCGGCTGAACGGCATCGAGGCGGCGAAGAAGCTCAAGAAGCAGATCCCCGACGTGAAGCTGATTTTCGTCACAATGCATGCCGACCTGGCCTATGTCAACGCAGCGTTCAGAGCGGGAGCCTCAGGCTACTTACTGAAACGATCGGCGGCCACGGAGTTGATGCAGGCGGTTCAGTCCGTGATGAACGACAAGTTCTATGTAACCCCGCTCATTACGAAAGAAGTCGTGGCGTCTTTCCTTAAACCGACACAGCCCCGTTTAACCACGATTGAGGACTTGACGACGAGGCAGCACGAGATTCTCCAACTGGTTGCCGAAGGATTGTCCGCGAAAGAAATTGCCGACCAGCTGAAGATTTCTCACCGTACCGTTGAATTTCACAAGACCAAGATCATGGAACAACTCAACGTCCACACCACGACGGAATTGGTCAAATACGCCATGGCGCATGGCCTAGTCACAACAGCGTGATTCCTCTGTCGGCAATACGGCGGTTGCCTCACTGAAACCTGGTAGTTTCTATACGCACAGCCGGTAGTCTTTTTTTCCTCTTCCCACGACCGCTCAGCTACACTGCATCGTCGCGAAAGTTGCACATCAGCAACTCTGATGATCAGAGCTGTTGAGCGTCCAGTACTATTGGTCCATGTGTTTTTACCTTATTACGAAAAGATTGCTGGGGCTTTACCTAGTACCTGCGTGAGAAGTAGGGCGGTACGCTGTCGGCGCTTGCTCATGATCGGCGGCACAAACATGCGGTTTCTGAACTTGCTCAAAGATTATGCTCGTCCTCAAATCGGCATCGAGCAAGGGCCGATTAATAATACTGTTCATAACGTGAATGCCTGTTCCATGTTCATTGATCACGTGTCGATCTTAGGATAAATGGGATGAAGTCGACAAAGGATGATGGATGCTGATCTTTTCTCATAAATTTTAACTGAGTCTTCTCACAACTGAACTGAAGGGAGGGACCCACAATGTTTTTGTCACGTCGGCAATTTCTCAAAGCCTCTGCGGGGACGGTCGC
>JACOEH010000069.1 GCA_024998685.1 Nitrospira sp. | reverse complement strand
CTAAACCGGACAGATCATGTGCGACAACAACCGGACAGATCATGTGCTAGCGACACATTATTCTAGATGCTAGTTGACAACCGGTCGGTGCCTGGGTATCATCAGCCCATCATCTAGGGCTGTGCTGATTCTCTCCATCGAAGAATTCAATTCCGGAACCTGTCCCGAATCAAATCTAGCAGCAGTGAAAGTGAAGTGACTTAAGTGGGCCGACCAAAGATTTTGTTTGGGCTGTAGATCTCGGAGAATTCGAGACGACGTATTTCCCTACATATTTGAAGAAGCAGACAACGAACTTCCACAAGCTGTTCCAACCCAACAGACCAAACGTTCATCGCCAAGATAAAAGCACGTTTCGCATGACCAATCAGTTCGAGTGTATTCTGGAACAAACCCAAGGCTCGAGAGGAGTCGTATGTCAGTAGCGAGGGGGGAAGTGATGCATCTTGCAGAATTGAAGCAGAAGTCGATTGCGGACCTCAATGATGTGGCTCGGGAGCTGAAAATCGAAGGGGCTGCTAATTTGAGGAAACAGGAGTTGATCTTCGCGATTCTCCAAGCCCAGACCGAAAAAAACGGCGTGGTTTTTGGAGAAGGTGTTCTGGAAACCCTTCCAGACGGATTCGGCTTCTTGCGGGCGCCGGATTCCAATTACCTGCCTGGGCCCGACGATATTTACATCTCGCCCTCGCAGATTCGTCGGTTCAACCTTCGCACGGGCGACATCGTATCGGGGCAGATCCGCCCTCCAAAAGAGAGCGAACGGTATTTCGCTCTTCTGAAAGTCGAAAAGGTCAACTACGAAGATCCGGAGGTCGCTCGAGACAAGATTCTCTTCGATAACCTGACTCCACTCTATCCCGAAGAACGGATCCAATTGGAATTCGACCGAGAAGAGTATTGTACGAGGGTCATGGATCTGACTACACCGATCGGTAAAGGTCAGCGGGGATTGATTGTCGCGGCTCCTCGCACTGGTAAGACGATGCTTCTCCAAGCGATCGCCCGGGCCATTCTCAAAAATCACAAAGAAGTCACACTCATCGTTCTGTTGATTGACGAACGACCGGAGGAGGTCACGGACTGGCAGCGACAGGTAAAGGCAGAGGTTATTAGTTCCACGTTTGATGAGCCGGCGCAGCGACATGCTCAAGTGGCGGAAATGGTGCTGGAGAAAGCGAAGCGGCTTGTCGAACACAAGAAAGACGTCGTCATCCTGTTGGACAGTATCACCCGCCTTGCACGAGCTTATAACACCATCGCGCCGCCCAGCGGCAAGGTGCTCTCCGGCGGCCTGGATTCCAACGCGCTGCAGCGGCCGAAACGTTTCTTTGGAGCTGCTCGCAATATCGAGAACGGCGGGAGCCTCACCATTATGGCGACGGCCCTTGTCGATACAGGGAGTCGCATGGACGACGTCATCTTTGAAGAGTTCAAAGGGACCGGTAACATGGAGGTTCATTTGGATCGCCGGTTGGCTGATAAGCGTCTGTTTCCTGCGATCGACATCAGTCAGTCCGGTACACGGAAGGAAGAACTGTTGGTGGACAAGGATCGGCTCAACAAGATGTGGATTCTCCGGAAGGTGCTCAGCCCCTTGGGGACGATGGAAGCCATGGAGTTCCTCATGGATAAGATCGGGGGTACCAAAAACAATCAGGAGTTTTTGCAGTCGATGAATCGATAATGTGGTGCTTGTTTCTTGGTCTTCCTTCAGATAAAGTGCTGCCCCTTAGGAAGGGACCACTTGTGTTCGCAATTCATGGGTAAGGAGTCGTAGGTCATGCAGAAGGGTATTCATCCGGTATATCGTGAGGCGACGATCCACTGCGCCTGTGGAAATTCGTTTAAGACACGTACCACCATCGGTGATATCAGCGTCGATATCTGCTCCAATTGCCATCCATTCTTCACCGGCACACAAAAGATCGTCGATACTGAAGGACGTGTTGAGCGGTTCAAAAAGAAGTACGCGAAGAAGGGTAAGTAGCGCACCACCTGGGTAGAAAAGAGACCCTGCTTCGTGTTTGAAGCAGGGTCTCTTTTTTTGTCGTAGTGGTGTGACTGTGAAGGTCTAGGTACCAAACGATGGAAGCGGCATTACTCAAAAAATGGGAAAGCCTCGCATCACGGTTTCAGGAGTTGACCGATCAGCTCATGGATCCGTCCGTTGCTACCCAACCAAGCTTATTGCACAAGCTGAGTAAGGAGCGGACCGACCTGGAACCTGCAGCCAGGCTCTTTGAAGCCTACCATGACTACGCAAAACAGCTGGACGACGCGATGGGGATTCTCGCCGACCCGTCGGTCGGCAGTGAGTTGCACAAGCTGGCGACGGAGGAAAAAGTCGAGTTGGAACGACAACAGACGGGAATTGAGGAACAAGTCCGGGAATTCTTGATTCCAAGGGACCCGAGGGACGAAAAGAGTCTCGTGCTGGAAATTCGAGCTGGGACCGGTGGGGACGAGGCGGGCTTGTTTGCCGGGGAACTATTTCGCCTGTACGTCAAGTACGCAGAAAAGAAAGGATTTAAGGTCGATATGGTCGAAGCGTCGGAAACCGGCATCGGAGGCTATAAGAACATTGTCGCATTAATTGAAGGCAAGGGAGCCTACAGCCATTTCAAGTACGAAGCCGGCGTTCATCGCGTACAGCGGGTCCCGGTTACTGAAGCGAGCGGTCGCATTCACACGTCTACCGTGACGGTGGCGGTCATGCCGGAAGTCGACGAAGTGGATGTGCAGATTGATCAGAAGGATTTACGGATCGACACGTTTTGCTCGTCTGGAGCCGGTGGTCAGAGTGTGAATACCACCTATTCGGCCGTTCGTATTACGCATCTGCCGACCGGTGTGGTCGTGACATGCCAGGATGAGCGGTCTCAGCTGAAAAATCGGACCAAAGCCATGCGGACTTTGCGTGCCCGAATTGTCGAGGCTGAACGGGAAAAGCAAGAAGCGGAGGTCGCGCAGAGCAGAAAGTCTCAGGTGGGGACCGGAGAACGAAGCGAGAAAATTCGAACCTACAATTTCCCACAGAATCGAGTCACGGATCACCGGGTCGGCATGACCCTTCATAAGCTGGAATTGGTGATGGAAGGCGATCTTGACGAGCTCGTTCAAGCGTTGAAGGCACAACAGCAGCAGGCCGAAACCGCCAAAGTGTAACGATGCACGCCCCTATTACTGCAGATCCCAAGACGATTGGCATGCTGATCACGTGGGCCCAGCGCGCTTTGGATACATCTGGATCGACAAATGTGCCTCAAGAAACGCTCTGGTTGTTGGCCTACGCATTGGGAATGAAACATCACGAGCTGGCTAGTCGGAAGGACCAAGTGGTGTCAGGCGAAGGGCTCGCCCGTGCCGAATCGGTCATATCGAGGCGAATGGCGCATGAACCGCTGCAATACATCTTGGAAACCCAGGAATTTTGCGGCCTCGACTTTCATGTGAATTCGGCGGTGTTGATTCCTCGGCGTGAGACAGAACTTCTTGTTCAGGAGGTTCTCAGAGAGGGTGGATTTTCGGAAGGGGCCGTGCTGGTCGATGTGGGAACAGGTTCCGGTTGTGTGGCAATCACATTGGCGACCATCCTGAGCGGCATGCGGATTTTTGCCTTGGACTGTTCTGGGAATGCATTGACCGTCGCAAAAGAGAACGCAAAGCGGCATGGAGTGAGCGACAAGATCACTTGGAAAGAGGGAGATCTTTTATCTCCCTTGCACGAATATAAATTGGTCGGGGCTGTGGATGCGATCGTGTCCAACCCTCCGTACATCGCTGAAGGGAACTGGAACGGTTTGCAGCCGGAGGTTCGGGATTTTGAACCGCGGCTGGCGTTGGTGGCCGGGCAGAGCGGAACGGAGTTCCATGAACGATTGCTCCACGATGCACGGCAATTTCTCGTGCCCGGTGGATTGCTCGTCATGGAACTTGGTCAGGATCAAGCTTCACGTGTGCGGCAGGCGGCGGAACACATCGGAGGCTACACAGGGCTTCAAACCGTCAAAGATGAGGCCGGCATCGAACGGGTGATGATCGTGCGGCAAGCAGGCTAGGACCACGGCATGGACGAAATTCTCATCAGCGGCGGCAATAGACTCGCCGGGGAAGTTCGCATCAGCGGTGCGAAAAATTCCGCTCTTCCGATCTTGGCTTCGACTATTCTGAGTGGCGGGGAGTGTATCATCACGAATGTTCCTAGAGTCGTTGATGTTCTCACGATGGGAAAGCTCTTAGGGATTCTTGGGGCGAAAGTGTCCCATGAGGGTAACCGAGCGGTTATTCAGGCCGATGCGATTGCATCAACGGAGGCTCCTTACGATCTCGTCAAGACTATGCGAGCGTCGGTTTTGGTCCTTGGCCCGTTGGTTGCCCGTTGGGGAGAGGCCAAAGTCTCTCTCCCCGGAGGCTGTGCGATCGGCTCCAGACCGGTGAACCTTCACTTAGCGGGATTGTCAAAATTAGGAGCGGATATCTCTATCGAGCACGGCTATATCACGGCCAAGGCGAAACGATTGAATGGTGCGCGTATTTACTGTGATACACCGACGGTGACCGGCACCGAAAACCTCATGATGGCGGCGTCACTTGCCGACGGAGTGACCATGCTGGAAAATGCGGCCAAGGAGCCTGAAATCGTAGATCTGGCTGATTTTCTCGTCAAGCGTGGCGCGCGGGTTCATGGGGCAGGAACCGACGTGATTACGATAGAGGGCGTGCGCGAGTTGCATGGTGGAGAACACGAAGTGATCCCAGATCGCATTGAGGTCGGTACGTATTTGGCCGCGGGGGTCATCACTCGTGGGGATGTGACTGCGACACACTGCCGTCCAAGCCACCTTGAAGCCGTCCTGATGAAGTTGCGTGAAGCGGGGGCAGATGTGCAGGAGGAAAAAGACACGGTGCGTCTGACCATGCCGGACAAGCTGAAAGGAACCGACCTCAGAACCTTGCCTTTCCCAGGGTTTCCCACCGACATGCAAGCGCAGATGGTTGCGCTGATGAGTCTGGCCGAAGGCACGAGTGTCATAACCGAAACTGTGTTCGAGAGCCGGTTTATGCATGTAGAAGAATTACGACGAATGGGAGCCGATATCCGCGTGGAAAGTAATCGATTGGTGGTGACCGGATGCACGAAACTCACCGGCGCCCCGGTCATGGCATCCGACCTTCGTGCCAGTGCCGGTCTGATTGTCGCGGGTTTGGCTGCAGAAGGAATGACTCAGGTTCAACGCGTCTATCATCTTGATCGAGGATATGAGCGGATCGAAGAGAAATTACAAGCCTTAGGAGCCGACATTCGGCGCCGACAGGCTACGACGACTATGCATTAAGGACAGCCCATGCTGACGATCGCCCTGTCAAAAGGAAAACTTATAGAGTCCGCACTAGATCTCTTCCGACGAGCCGGCTATAAGATTGCCGGATTGTCCGTGGATAGTCGCCGGCTGATATTTGTCAGTTCCGAGAATGACATGACCTTTCTCATCGTTCGTTCCAGTGATGTGCCGACTTATGTGGAGTATGGGGGAGCGGATGCCGGCATCGTTGGGAAAGACGTCTTAATGGAGCAAGAGAGTGACGTATACGAACCATTGGATTTAGGCTTCGGAGCGTGTAGAATCTCCCTCGCCTCGCTCCGGGGAGAGGATCACAATGATCGGTTGTCGTCCAAGATCCGCATCGCGACGAAATATCCTCGCATCAGTGAACGCTATTTCAATACGCGCGGCATTCCGGTCGAGATCATCAAGTTATACGGCTCTATTGAGTTAGCTCCAGTCGTGGGATTGGCGGATCGGATCGTCGATTTGGTCGAAACCGGCAGCACTCTCAAAGCGCATGACCTTGTCGAGCGTGAAGTCATTGCCCAATCGACGGCTCGTTTCATCGTCAATCGGGCTAGCCTTCGACTCAAGCAAGAACCACTGATGGAGTTGATTCGTAAGCTCCGGACAGCGGTACGGAACCAACGTGTCCTATCCGACAATGGTCGCCTGTCGACTGTAGGCACGCGCAGAAAAAAGATGGTTTTTCCATGAAAATTGTCACACAGGCAGATCGAAACTTTCTTCCATCCTTGAAAAAAGCGGCGTTTCGAGGTCGCGCGACCGGCGAGGTCGTTGAGAAAACCGTACGCACAATCCTGCAAGCCGTCGAGCGGGGCGGTGACAAGGCCGTCCTTCGATACACCGCGCAATTCGATAAAGTGGTACTGAAGGCCGAAGCGTTACGTGTCACTACGGATGAGATCAAGAATGCTTACTTTCATATCAGAAAGGACGAGGGCGACGCGTTGCGGCTGGCAGCTCAGCGGGTGACGTTGTTTCATGAGCGGCAACGGACAAAAACGTGGATGTATCAGGATGGAGATGCCACGCTGGGTCAGGTTGTCGGACCGATCGACGCCGTCGGCGTATACGTACCTGGAGGAAAAGCCGTCTACCCTTCTTCCGTGCTGATGTGTGCGATTCCTGCCAAGGTAGCCGGCGTCCCACGGATTGTGATGGTCACCCCGCCCCAGAAGGACGCAATTAATCCCTATTTGCTGGTCGCAGCCGATATAGCCGGGGTCACGGAGATTTATCGCCTTGGCGGCGTTCAGGCGGTAGCGGCACTTGCTTATGGGACGAAAACCGTCGGACGGGTCGACAAGATCGTCGGACCAGGGAATATCTATGTGGCCACAGCCAAGCGACTACTGTATGGTACTGTCGGGATTGATATGGTCGCCGGCCCCAGCGAATTACTGGTCGTGGCCGATAATGATGCCAAACCGGCCCATGTGGCCGCCGACTTGCTCTGTGAAGCTGAACATGACGAGGATGCGCAGGTATTCCTCGTCACGACATCCGAACGATTGGCCAAGGATGTGTCCAAGTTAATTGAGGATCAACTCAGAGGGCTTCAGCGAGAGAAGATCGCCTCAAAGTCCATTGCGCGGCATTCAGTAGCGTTCGTCGTGTCCACTATGGATGAAGCCATCGAGGTCGCCAACGAAATCGCGGCAGAACATCTGACGCTCTCGGTGGACAATCCGTTCGACTATTTGGAGAAGATCCGCCATGCCGGAGCCCTATTCTTGGGCCGCTATACGCCACCGGCGGTGGCCGATTACGTCGCGGGACCGAATCACGTTCTGCCGACCGGCGGAACCGCGCGTTTCTTTTCCCCGCTGTCCGTCAATGACTATGTAAAGGTCAGCAACATCGTGCACTACACAAAACAAGAATTGGCCAGGATCAAAGATCCGCTGGTTCGACTGGCGCAGATTGAAGGGTTTGATGCGCATGCCAAATCCGCGCTGAGCAGGTTTTCATGAAGAAGAACGGATCTGCTCCCCGACAGGCGAACGTCCAACGAACCACCAAAGAAACCGACATCCGCGTCGAGTGGACCTTGGACGGCAGTGGGCAGGGGAAGATCGACACCGGCATCCGTTTTTTCGACCATATGCTGGAGTTGCTTGCCAAACATGGGTTTTTTGACTTGACGGTGCAGGCCAAAGGAGACCTCGACATCGATGAACATCACACGGTGGAGGATGTCGGCATTGTGATGGGGAAGGCCTTGCACCAGGCCTTGGGTGAAAAAGCGGGTATCAAACGATTCGGGTTTGCCTCGGCTCCGCTTGATGAAACATTGGCCCAGGTTAGCGTGGACCTCAGCGGCCGCCCGTTCCTTGTCTATAACGTGGCATTGCCGGACCGAAAGATTAAGGCCTTCGATCTCGGTCTCTTCGAAGACTTCTTTCAGGCCTTCGTCACTCATGGAGGTCTGAACCTGCATGTGAATCTGCTCTATGGCCGTAATCCTCACCACATCATGGAGGCCGTCTTCAAAGCACTGGCCAAGGCGCTGGATCAAGCGACGATGTTGGAAGAACGGCTGGCGGGGAAGGTGCTCTCGACGAAGGGGATGCTGTAGCGCCCTGGTTCTCACCGTGACGAGGGTCACGATGAGCCTGCCTTGCCTAGAACGAACCTAATTCACACCTTTCTTTTGTGTGCAACTCACATCTCAGTCTTTTATAGTCCGGCACCAGAACGGGTTAGGCGCACCCCTTTACGAGGGTCGACGAGAATGTACGGAAATCGCTAATTGCTTGGTGATGATGGAATGGACGACTTCTAAATTAAGGCGGGTGTATTCGTGAACGGCCACGTTGCGGAAGCCGACCATCGCTTCCTTTCGCCTGCGAGCCGAATCGATACAGAGCCATGAGATCAGGGATCGTTTGCCGGGTGAACTCAATTAGCAAGTCATTCATAATAGGTACTCTCTTTGGACCTACCCAGGCTACTGGTTCAGTTTCACCCTGTCAATTGAAAGAGCCCGAACGACGCAGGCGGGAGTCTCCACCCGGTGCAGTATGGCGACGTAGGACGTGCATTGCCAGTGACAGAATCATTCATATTGCGGTATTGTTACAACTCCCTAAGTGCGGAGACCATATGATTGCCATTATTGATTACGGGATGGGAAACCTTCGCAGTGTCTCCAAAGCCTTTGATGCCGTGGG
Source organism: Nitrospira sp. (assembly GCA_024998685.1). Lineage (GTDB taxonomy): Bacteria > Nitrospirota > Nitrospiria > Nitrospirales > Nitrospiraceae > Nitrospira_D. Next base: position 8,775 of record JACOEH010000069.1, on the reverse strand, counting down.
ACACCAGGCGATGGTCACGCGCGATGCAGCGGCGATTCAAAATGCAAGTCAGGTGGTCTTACCGGGTGTCGGAGCGTTCGGTGATTGCATGGCAAATTTGCGGCAATATGGATTGATCGAGCCCCTGAAGGCTGCCATTCAATCGGGGAAGCCGTTTTTGGGAATCTGTCTGGGGTTCCAGTTGTTGTTTACGGAAAGTGAAGAGTTCGGCATGCATGAAGGCCTCGACATTTTCCCGGGTAAAGTTCGAGCCTTCTCGAAGGACAAGTCGCTCAAGGTTCCACATATGGGCTGGAATCAGGTCAGCATTCAAAGCCGTTGTCCGCTGTTCAAAGGCATAGCGGATGGGTCAAATTGCTATTTTGTGCATTCCTTTTTCGTGGAGCCACAGGACAAGCAGATCACGGCCATGACTACGACGTACGGCATTCCCTTCACGTCAAGCATTTGGAAGGATAATGTCGTGGCGTGCCAGTTCCATCCGGAGAAGAGCCAGGGAGTCGGGTTACAATTGCTCAAGAATTTCGGAGACTGGAAGTGAGTCTATCCGTCGTTCACTCACGAATGAACGTGATGATGACCTGCCTTCTGGCAATCGTCGTCGGCTCTGGGTGCAGTGGCCCAAAAGTGGCGACGAAGTCGTCCATTGAACTCTCTCGATACAACATCCGATCCATTGCCTTGATGCCGTTCACATCGATTTCTACGCCCCAAGCACGTGATCAAGATGAATTCTTTTTCTCGACGCCTTCGAGTATCCAGCGCTCAGATATCTCTCTGTCCGTTCCTTCGTCTGTGGAACCACCGCCCAAGCAAACCATGGGGGTACCGGGATATGCGACACAGAAGGTGACGGAATTGTTCTGGGGGCGTCTCCAGGATCGAAAGGGGATTCAGGTATTGTCTCCTGGGGATTCAGCGGGGGCTTCATTAGCCGATGGAGCTCCGACTGGAGCGAAGCCCGAACAGATCGCTGCTGCTGTGGCTAAGCGCCTGAAGGCGGATGCGACGCTGATCGGCCGCGTATCGGTGTACCAAGAGCGGGTGGGCAGTCGATTGGGAGCAGACCCACCGGCAATCGTCGGCTTTGAAGTCAAGGTGGTGGCGTCGGATGGGCAAACGCTCTGGGTCGGTAACTACTATGAGCGGCAGCGGCCTTTAGGAGAAGATGTCATGGGATTTTTACATCGATGGGCTTTTGTGACGGCGGCGGAACTGGCAGAGTACGGAGTGGACGAGGTGTTGAAGGAGTTCCCGTTCGGTAGCGGAGAGGAACGGTAGCATGTTGGTTATTCCCGCGATTGACTTGAAGGATGGACGCTGTGTGCGGCTGCGTCAAGGCGATATGGCGGCAGAAACGGTCTATTCTGCCGATGTCACGGAAGTTGCCGGCAGGTGGCAACAAAAGGGGGCCGGTTTGATTCACGTCGTGGATTTGAACGGCGCGGTCGACGGCGAGCCAAAGAATTTGCCTCACATCGAGTCCGTCATGAAAACGGTCCGCGTAAAAGTTCAGGTCGGTGGCGGCATCAGGACCATTGAGACGATTCGCCGGTATCTCAATGCCGGGGTGTCACGTGTTGTGCTCGGCACGGCGGCACTCATGAACCGGGCGCTCCTCGATCTGGCTTGTCAGGAGTTCCCGCAGCGGATCGTACTCGGGCTCGACGCACGTGATGGCCGAATAGCGGTCAAAGGCTGGACATCGATCTCCGATGTGAAAGCGATCGATTTGTTGAAGGAGCTTTCAGGCTGTGCGATTGCCGCCGTCGTGTATACGGACATTGCACGCGACGGCATGCTGAACGGACCGAATGTACCCGCGTTGAAAGAAATCGTCGAATGCTCTTCATTTCCGGTGATTGCATCGGGAGGAATCACACGCTTGGAAGATTTGCGAGCCATCAGATCACTCGGTCCGAGAATCGAGGGAGCAATTGTCGGCAAGGCATTGTATGACGGCAAGCTTGACTTGCGAGACGCGGTTGCGGCCTTTGGGAAAGTCCATTGATATGTTGACCAAGCGCATCATTCCCTGTCTCGACGTCAAAGCGGGCCGCGTGGTCAAGGGCGTCAGCTTTGTGAATCTTCGCGATGCCGGGGACCCGGTTGAAGCCGCAGTCGGGTATGATCACGAAGGAGCGGACGAACTCTGTTTTCTCGATATTACAGCTTCACATGAAAATCGGAAAACGATTCTCGACGTCGTTGAGCGGACGGCTGCCCGGGTATTTATGCCGGTGACGGTCGGTGGAGGCGTGGGGACGCTCGATGACATTCGGGCTTTGTTGAATGCCGGAGCAGATAAGGTCAGCATCAATACCGCGGCAGTACGGCGATGCGAGTTCGTGAAAGAGGCCGCTCAACGTTTCGGAACGCAATGCATCGTCGTTGCCATCGACGCCAAGCGCGCGAGGAGTGATCGCTGGGAGGTCTTCACGCACGGCGGTCGCCATGCGACGGGACTTGATGTAATTGAGTGGGCAAAGCGGATGGAACAGTACGGCGCGGGAGAAGTCTTATTGACCAGCATGGATCAGGATGGCCGGCAAACCGGGTACGACTTGGATTTGACCGCTACGGTTTCAGGTGCCGTGTCGATTCCCGTGATCGCGTCAGGCGGAGTCGGGACGCTCGATCACCTCTACGATGGTTTGGTGAAAGGGAAGGCAGACGCAGTCTTGGCCGCTTCGATTTTTCATTTTCGGACCTACACGATTCCTCAAGCGAAAGCGTATTTACGGGAGCGTGGTGTCGCCGTGCGATCAGATAATCTTCCTCGAATGGCATGACACGATGAGTCAGGGACCGGCAGATCAGTTCAAGTTCGATGGCGAGGGGCTTATCCCGGCCGTCATTCAGGATTGGCTCGACGGGACCGTGCTGATGTTGGGATACATGAACCAAGAGGCTTTCGCGAAAACGGTCGCGACCAAGAGGGTGCATTTTTGGAGTCGGTCTCGGAACAAGCTCTGGGAAAAAGGCGAAACATCCGGTCACACGCTGCACGTGAAGGGACTTTTTATTGACTGCGACCGCGACACAATTCTGGTGAAGGCGCAACCAGCAGGACCGACCTGTCATACAGGCGAACGAGCATGCTTCTTCTCTGGAATGGATGAACAAGGCCATATCGTTCATCGAAATACGCATGATGCGGAGGGGGGAATTCTTGAAAGTGTCCTGCGGACGATTCGGGAGCGACGCTCCCATCCCCAGGCTGGTTCCTATACCTCAAAGCTGTTCGAAGGGGGCCATGACAAGATTCTGAAAAAGGTCGTGGAGGAGGCTGGAGAAGTCCTCCTAGCGTCAAAAGGCGGCAAAAAAGAGGAAATCGTGTACGAGGTGGCCGATTTGTTCTTCCACACCCTCATGGTGCTGGGGTACCATGGCCTGTCTTTGCAGGACATTGATGAAGAGTTGGGGGACAGATTTGGAAAACCGGGCTTAAGGTCAACGAAATAGTTCGAATGGTCAGAGGCTGAGATGAGCGAGTGCCTTTTTTGTAAAATCGTGGAGAAGAGGATTCCGGCGAAGCTGGTTCAAGAGGATGAGCACACACTGGCTTTTGACGATGTCAATCCTCAAGCGCCCGTCCATACGTTGGTGATCCCGAAACGGCATGTTTCAGCCGTGCAAGATTTAGGAATGGGCGATGATTCATTGCTTGCACGATTGCTGATCAGCTGTACGAAGGTTGCAGCCCTGAAAGGAGTACGGGAGTCCGGCTATCGGTTGGTTGCGAATACCGGTCGCGATGGTGGACAAACCGTCTTTCATCTCCATTTTCATGTGCTTGGGGGGCGGCATATGGCTTGGCCTCCAGGGTGACGGAATTCTCCGAATTGACAGATTTTCAACTCGTCTGTTAATCTGACCGGTCAATTATTCCGATTACTTATCAACCGACTCGTCCGGTCGTGTGTGACGGGAAGGTAGGAGCTGCGACTCCGGTGGGCCGAAGCTTGATTTCCGACGATATCAAGAATCGAATAAGAGACCGGGTCGATATCGCGGATGTCATCGGACACCATGTCTTGCTGAGAAGGACAGGTCAGAATCTTGTAGGGTTGTGCCCATTTCATCAGGAAAAAAGTCCCTCTTTCTCCGTCAGCCCTTCCAAACAAATGTTTTATTGCTTCGGCTGTAAGGCTGGGGGAGATGTATTTGCTTTTCTGACCAAAATGACCGGGGCCACCTTTCCGGAGGTGTTACGGGAGCTTGGAGACAAGGTCGGCATTGTGGTGGAAGAGTCGCCTGCGGAACGCCTGCAACGCGGGCAGACCCATCGACTTGAAGAAATCAACCGTGCCTCGATGACATGGTTTCAAGCCAATCTGCGCGATCCGCACATCGGTGTCACGGCTCGTGAGTATCTGAACAGACGAGGTATCCTACATTCGACAGTGGAATCGTTCAAAATTGGAATGTCGTCCCCGGAATGGGATGGGTTATTTAAGTTCCTTTCTCGAAAAGGATTCTCTCACAGCGAGATCGTGACAGCTGGTCTTGGAAGCCCAAGACCGAACGGTACTGGGTATTACGATAAGTTCCATGGACGACTCATGTTCACGATCACCGATCTGCGCAAGCGGGTGGTGGGATTCGGCGGACGTGTGTTGGACGACCGCATGCCCAAGTACCTCAATTCGCCGGATACGCCGTTATTTAAGAAAGGTCAGACCCTCTTCGCCTTCGATCAGGCGCGCGAGGCAATCGTGCGGACCAAGACGGTGATCGTCGTCGAGGGCTATTTCGACGCGATCGCGCTCCACCAGGCGGGCCTTACCCATACGATTGCCACATTGGGAACTGCCTTGACGGCTGAACATATTCAGGTCTTGCGGCGGTTTGCCGACAAGGTCGTGTTGCTCTTTGACCCTGATGCAGCCGGGGTGCGGGCCGCGTTGAGAGGATTGGATCTTTTCGTCAACAGCGGGCTGGGAGTCAAAGTTGTCACTCTTCCGGTCGGTGAGGATCCTGATACGTTTGTGCGGAGGGAAGGTGCAGGAGCGTTTGCTCAGCTGGAAGCGGCTGCTCCGAGTCTCTTGGACTATGCGTTGAATCACACGGTGAAGCAGGCTGGCGATGGCTCGTTGGAAAGTCGCATCCGGAGCGTCGATGAGATGCTGCGAATTCTGCAAAAGAGCGAACATCCAATCGAGCGGCAGGAGCGCATCAAAATCGTGTCGGAACGGCTGGGGATCAGCGAGGCTCGGCTGATCGAACGCTACCCGGCGCTTCCTGCTCAGCCGAAACGAGGCGGGGAAGCATCGCGCGCGCAGCGCATACAGGAAATTCCGTTCAATGCCGTGTTCAAAAGGTGTCCTGAGGAGCGGGATCTACTCGTACTGCTGCTGCGCGGAAAATTGACACCTGTCGACGTCCGCCGCCTGCATCCGGAGTCCTTTACCGTCGCGTCCTGCCGCAAGCTTGTCGAGATCGTGCTTGCCCATGTGGATCGGGACGGGCACATCAGTCTCAGATCGGCCCTGGATGAGTCGATGGCTGATCTCGACTGTGGCGCTCTGGCGACGGAATTGTCCATGCGCGAAGATCATTTTGATGATATCCCGATGCACATTGCGGCCTGTTTGGATTGTCTGGACCGAAAGCGATCGGAACAGGTCATGAGAGAGCTCATTGCGAGACTGAAAACGGCTGAGCGCGAAGGCCGTGTGGACGATGCGCGCCTGCTGAATATGCAAATCAATGAGGTACGGATGCGGAAAGCCGGCACGCCGACCGCCGGTGTGGTTTCATTGGTGAAGGAGTAGTCATGCCGAAACAAGAGTTGCTCGGTGAGGTGAAGAAGCTGATCACGATCGGGAAGGAAAAAGGCTTTCTGACGTATGACGAGCTCAACAGCACCTTGCCCGCTGAAGTCGTGTCTTCAGACCAGTTTGGCAGCATTATGGCGATGTTCGGTGAAATGGATATTGAAATCATCGAGGCTAACGATGGGGATCGGCCTCAGAAACGATCTGAAGGGGAAGTCGGCGAAGATATGGAAGAGGTCGACTCGGATTCCGAGGAGGAAAACGATAAGGCGATTGATCTGACGCCTGGCGCGCTCAGCCGTACCGACGATCCCGTGCGGCTGTACCTCAAGGAAATGGGGAGTGTGGCTCTCCTCAGCCGCGAAGGCGAGATCGAAATCGCAAAACGAATTGAAGAGGGGAAGAATGATATCGCTTCGGTGATCTACGGCATGCCGATGACCATTGAATTTGTTTTGGCACTCCGGGATCAGCTCAAGAACGCCAAGATCGACGTGCGCGAGATCGTCCCGGTCCAGGAGACCGAAGAGGACTTTGAGGAAGACCAGCCGCCAGTGGAGCGGGATTATGAGGAATTGCGGGTCAAGACGCTTGAGTCATTGAATGCCGTAAGGAAGGTCTCGCTTGCGCTGAAGGCGTTGGCCGAGAAGGGCAAGCATCTCGGCGGTGATCCGGTCAAGCAAAAGAAGTTCAAGAAGCAGTTCGATGCGATCCGCCAGCAAGTGGTGAACAAAATTGAATCGGTCAACCTCCATGGTGTGCTGAAAGACCGAATGGTCCAGCGTGTCCGCGATCTGGCGGTACAGATCCGTGTCGCCGAACGGGAAGCGATCAGCTGCCAACGGCGGATCGGCGTGGGGGGCGAGGCCGGTGCCGAACTGCTGAGGAAGATGTGCCGGAGCCGTCAGGACTTCATGGCGGTCAAGCGGAAGACCGGAGTGTCGGAAGAAGCTCTGGTGGAGATTCGGAAGGTCTATCAAACCGCCAAGGCGAAGATTCGTCAGTTGGAAACGGAAGAGGCGCTTGTTTCGGCTGAAGAAATCAAGGATGCGGTCAAGCATCTCGATTTGGCCGAAGAGAGGGTGAAGCGTGGGAAGGCGGAGTTGGTCGAGGCGAATTTGCGGCTCGTGGTCAGCATCGCAAAGAAATACACGAACCGAGGTCTCCAGTTCCTCGATTTGATTCAGGAAGGCAATATCGGGTTGATGAAGGCTGTGGACAAGTTCGAGTATAAGCGCGGGTATAAGTTCAGCACCTACGCCACCTGGTGGATTCGTCAGGCGATCACCCGAGCCATCGCAGATCAAGCACGCACGATCCGGATTCCGGTTCACATGATCGAAACAATCAATAAGCTCATTCGAACCTCCCGGCACCTCGTGCAGAAGCTGGGTCGTGAGCCTCTTCCCGAAGAGATCGCCGAACGCATGGATCTGCCGTTGGACAAAGTCCGGAAGATCCTCAAGATCGCCCGCGAGCCCATCTCGCTCGAAACGCCGATCGGTGAAGAGGAAGACAGCCATCTGGGCGATTTCATCGAAGACAAGAAGGCCGTGTCTCCGCTGGAAGCGGCTATTCGCTACGACTTACAACGACAGATCAACAGCGCCTTGGAAACCTTGACGCCTCGTGAGGAGAAGGTGCTGCGCAAGCGGTTCGGTATCGGCGAAGCGACCGATCATACCTTGGAAGAAGTCGGGCAGGATTTTGAAGTCACCCGTGAACGCATCAGGCAAATCGAAGCCAAGGCCTTGAGGAAATTACGGCATCCGAGCCGCAGTAAAAAGCTGAGGAGTTTTGTCGAGAGCTTATAGATTTCAGAGTTCAAGACGGCGCGATTTGACTCTGCTCGGAGCAGCGGCCTAAAATTGCGGTTCGGTGGTGTTGCCTGTCGAGACTGAGGCTGACGAAGCCGTCAAGTATGATTCGCTCATCCAGACGTCTGTCTGAGTCTGAACCGTTTCGATGGGGCCCATAGCTCAGGTGGTTAGAGCGGCTGACTCATAATCAGCTGGTCCTAGGTTCAAGTCCTAGTGGGCCCACCAGTCCGGACCGGTACCTGACTTCTTCAGTGTGCCGGCATTGATGGAAAGGATACGTTGAACCAAAAGCTTTCCCCGCTCATTGAACTGCAAAAGCTTGATCTCCGGATCATGGAAATCGGAGAAATCCGCCGAAAAATTCCCGAACGTCTCCATGCTGCCGAAGCTCCTCTTCGAGAGGCAAATCGGATGCTGAATGACACTAAGGCCACCGTCGAGGCTGCCGTGAAAGAGCGTCGCTCGCATGAGAAAGATCTCGAGGCGCATGAAGCCCATACAGATAAGATGAAATCTCATGCGACGAGCCTGAAGACCAACAAGGAGTACCAGGCGTATTTATTCGAGCTGGAGTTGGCGAATAAGAAACGAGGAGATTTTGAAGAAAAGATTCTGTTGACGATGGAAAAAATCGATCAACTCCAGAGGACCCTTCATGAATTTCAGGGGAAAAGAACCGAACTTGAGAAGGTGTTTACACGGGAGAAACAGGGACTGGACGCACAGGACAAGGAGCTTTCGGCGGAATTGGCTCAACTCCAACTCCGCCATCGAGAGGCTTCAGCGCGGGTTGAGAAGGCTCTACTCGATCGGTACAACCAGGTCAAGGCCTTGCGGAAGGACCACCCTCTTGCGGCAGTGCGTGACGGCATCTGTCTCGGTTGTCGCCTGCAAATCCCGCCGCAGCTCATAGCGCAAGTCAAACGCTCAGACGATCTGCATGTCTGCCCTTATTGTCGACGAATGTTGTACTGGGAAGGAGAACAGGTCGTGGAAACTCCCTCAGTGCAAGGCAGCAAGCCCACGGACCTGGAAGTGGGCGAATCGGTTTAGGTGACTCAAGAAACTTGCCCTACCGATTTTATCTCGAACCATCCAACACCTCACTAATAAGCGGGAATCAGTAGTGTCCGGTTAAACCGCGAAGAGATTCAGTTGGTTGCTGTTGGTGCCCT
>JACOEH010000068.1 GCA_024998685.1 Nitrospira sp. | reverse complement strand
CGTCCAGATCCGGTGTCTCGCCCTCTGGCTGAATATCTCGTGACTACACTATCTAGGTCCAAAGGAATAATCCCTCTTCCGTGCTATTGAAGCAATGTCGGAGTTACGGCATTGCTTTGCATTCATTACCTGGTTTTGAAGGGTCGAACTCAGGGGTTTTTCACAATTAGCTAAGGGATTGCCCTATGGACCAGGACGGGAAATTCTTGTTTAGTGTTGCGTGGACTGAAGGCATAGGCAATGCTCGTAGAAGCTTGCTGGCAACCACCTACCAATCGCATAAGCCTAGGTAAAGTCGAATGACTGCCTGGTATTCCGATGTAAGGAAGGTGCCCGCAAGATGAACGATGACGTATTCCATAGGAGCGAGTTGATAGCGGCACAATCTTCGACAGCCAGAAGGATTACGCTCTACGTCGTGATGGTACTCGTCAGCTTCCTGATGGTTGAAGCCGGCTTTCGTGCCGTGCTTGCATTTCGGGTCGGACCCAGCGTGCTTTACTATGGTACTCCTTTTCAGAGACAGGATGTTCCTGTCAAGACTGATAATCACACGGTCATGAAGCATGGGAATCCTCAACAAGGGTACACGAAATTCTTTCCCAATGAATTGAAAGTCGATCATGATCCAACGACGAACGAAACCTTTAGGGTCTCCATCAATTCGCGAGGGTTTCGCGGTGGAGAAATTGACGAGACCAAGAAACCGGGAGTCACGCGCATTATCACGCTCGGGTCTTCTTCCACGTTCGGCTACTATGACCGCGACAACGAAACCTATCCCTACTATCTCGAACAGATACTCAACAAGAGCTCTGAGGTAACCGGGAGGTTTGAGGTTGTCAATCTCGGTATTCCTCACCTTCGGTCTGAAGAAATACTCTCCCTCTTCCAGACGGAGGCGATTCCATTGCATCCGGATGTCGTCACTTTTTACGAAGGGGTCAATGATGCGGCCAGAGGGAATCCCAGTGTGAATGAAGGCGACGACAGGAAGGACCCCGCTCAGAGACCGAAACAGTCGGCGACCACACCGGTGAAGGCCTTTTATGGGATTGTGCGCGACCACCTTGTCACGGTTGCGTTTATCGACAGCATTCGACAGAACATGATCGCCGAGCCGACTTTCAACCGTGGGGAGGTTGAGCGTCACATGACGGGCACGAGTGAACACTTCATTGAGAATATCGACAAGCTGTATCGTGAATGTCAGCGACGTGGAATCATTTTTGTAGCCCTCAAGCAACAGGCGAAGTCCCACCTCGTCAAGGATGCGGACATGAAGGGCGTCACCTATGCGCAAGAAGTTCAAATGGTAAAAGACAAATTGGAAAAAGAGGGGGCCATTAAGGTGAGAGAGCTTCACCTTCTTGCACATAGTACTCTCACGACCGATCTCGAGCAGTGGGCGACTTCCAACCATGTGCCCTTTGTGAACATTCAGAAAGCGCTTGATCAAGACAGAGATGTCTTGATGAGCTGGGTGCACCTAAGCCCTCGGGGTAATCGTATGATCGCAAATGCCCTGGCTGAGGAAATCATGCGAGTGGTCGGTCATCACATCGCGCACCAACCAGAGCCCAGGACTCAACTGACCGGGTCGTTTGGGTCCTAAAAGTTTCTCGCAACAGTTAAAGAGGAATACAGGCTCCTGCGACTGTTCATTCAGAGAGGTTGTGAAGCGATGTTTTGTGATCGGCCGAGGGCCCATCGGACAATATGGACTGAGTTGTCTTGAAGTGCAGTTTGGCTACTGAATCGAGCCGTTCTCTTCCGTGTTTTTTGATGATCATCTTGGCGGCAAGTTCGACGGCCGGAGAGGCACCTTTCGGCAAAGTGGCGCCGACTTCGGCGGAAAGGCGTTTAAGGCGAAGTAGAAACTCAGCCCGCGCTACGATTGATGCCGCGGCGACGGCCAAGTCCGATTCGGCTTTAGTTCTCTGTTCCAACACGATCTTCCGTCCATTCTCTTGCAGTGCGTTGAGAATCAGTCGCTCGTCACCAAACTGATCGGAAATCGCCAACTCGCAAGTCACACCTCCCCCCAGTAGATTCTCCAGCGCCTTGGCATGGCCCCACGCGAGCAAGCGGTTCAGATTTTTGAACTTGGCGTAGAGTTCGTTGTACTTCTGCGGTCCGATAGCGATGACGCTGTGAGGGCAAATGGTCTTGATGTCGGGAGCCAGTTCCAAGATTCGGCCGTCGGAGATTTTCTTGCTGTCGCGGACCTCCATCAGCTTCAATTCGCCTTGTGTGGTCACATCGACAAATACGGCCGCAATGACGAGGGGGCCAAAATAATCGCCCTTCCCGGATTCATCGATGCCGATGCGTTCGATCGTACTTTGGGAATGTTGCGCCGCCATGAAGCTCCTGCTTCCTCTAGAAATCATTCCGAGTGGCGCGGTAATCTACCAACCGAATTCATGGTGGTCAAATGCGCGGGATCTGTCGGACGAGGTTTTGGCTGGAGGATTGATGATGCGCGCCCAGAAGCTCATACGCATAACGACGATCTCCTGTCTCCTGATGGGGGGGATTACCTTGGCAGGATGTGAGACCAACCCCTACACCGGCAGGTCGCAACTGTTGATGTCGTCAGTCGGTGAAGAAATGCAGATGGGGGCTCAGGCCTATGACCAAGTTAAGAGCGATCCCAAAATGCGACCTTCCCAGGATCCTCGTGAGATCGAACCAGTGAAACGCGTGGCCGCTCGGATCGTCGAAGCTGCGAAGCGGTCGAAGTACGCTGAGATGGCTCAACAATTTCAGTGGGAAGTGACCGTGATTAAGGACGATAAAACCGCCAATGCGTTTGCCCTTCCAGGTGGGAAGATGGCGGTGTACACGGGTATTTTCCCCGTGGCTAAGACGGAGGCCGGCCTAGCGGCGGTGATGGGGCATGAGGTGGTGCACGCCTTGGCTCGGCATGGTGGGGAGCGCATGAGTCAAGGGAAGGTGACAAACATGGGATTACAAGGGTTGCAAGTTGTTGGTGCAGTCTTAAGAATTAGTAGTAAGAACCCTGCGCTTAGTCAGGCCACTATGGCAGCTCTCGGTGTAGGCGCACAGGTCGGTGTACTACTCCCCTTCAGCCGCAAGCACGAATCCGAAGCAGACTATGTCGGAATTTTGTTGGCGGCTGATGCGGGGTACGATCCACAAGAGTCTGTCCATCTCTGGGAACGGATGGAGCAACTGTCTGGTGGTGGTGGGCCGGCTGAATTCTTATCGACACACCCAGGCCATGAAACTAGGATAGAACAGTTGAAGAAATGGATGCCGGAAGCCATGGCCATTTATCAAAAAAGAACCCCCATGCCGATCGCCCCGTTACCGGAAGTTGTCGGCAAGTAAGAGATTCACTTGCTCTTGGCTATTTCTAAATTGAGACGCATCAGTCTGCTTGTTCCTGACCCGCATCATTCTTTATACTGACTCCGCGTGGGTGGAAGACTGGATGGTCGCTCGGTGCGTTTCGCATCGGGAGGAAAGTCCGGACTCCATGGGCAGGGCGCTGGGTAACTCCCAGGCGGAGCAATCCGACACCGGCACCACAGAAATCAAACCGCCGATGGCCAAGGCGATGGGATCCCATCTGGTCGCTGCGGCTCAGGTAAGGGTGAAACGGTGGGGTAAGAGCCCACCGCGGGGGTGGTGACATCACCGGCATGGTAAGCGTCGCCCGGTGCAAGGCCAAATAGGAAGACATGTGCAGGCTCTTCATGGGGTTCTGCGCACCGACTGGCTCGGTCGAGGTCTTCGGGTAGGTCGCTAGAGGTTCGAGGTAACTCGAATCCCAGAGAAATGATCATTCAAGCAAAGTAGGAAACTTCTTTGCGGGACAGAATCCGGCTTATAGGTCATCCATCCACGCTCTTCATTCAGTAAAAGCTCCTTGCTTGAGACTTCTCGTCTCTTCTCCCATCGGCCCACCGGGAGCGGTTGTAGAGTAGTTGTATTGACGGCCCTTCGTATGGATGCTAGGATCTCAAATCTTTCCCCCTTGATTTCAAACACATCTCTGCACGATGATGCGTGCTTCGCGAGGGGTGCCGTATAAGGTCTCACTATTCGACAGTCGACCTTATGCGTGCGGTTGTGAGGGAGGATGCCATGAAACTCACCGGTGCTGAAATCTTCATTGAATGCCTGAAGCGGGAAGGGGTGAAGACGCTCTTCGCACTTCCCGGCGGAGTCGTGTTGAAGATTTTCGATACGCTTCACCAGCAGAAAGATATTGAAGTGATCTTGACACGCCATGAACAGGGCGCGGGCCATATGGCGGAAGGATATGCGAAGGCGACGGGGAAGGCCGGCGTGTGTCTGGTCACCTCCGGCCCCGGCATGACCAACGTCATTACGGCGTTAGCCGATGCCTATATGGATTCGGTCCCGGTGGTCTGTTTCAGTGGCCAAGTCCCGACCAGTTTGATCGGGAACGATGCCTTTCAAGAAGCCGACAACGTGGGTTTGAGCCGGCCCTGCACGAAGTACAATTTTCTCGTCAAAGACGTGAACGACTTAGCGGCAACGATCAAAGAGGCGTTTTATATCGCGACGACAGGCCGGCCGGGTCCGGTCCTCGTAGATATCCCGAAAGATGTGTCGATGGCCAAGGCAGAATTCACCTATCCGAATTCTGTCTCGATTCGTGGGTACAACCCGACCTACGACGGAAATAAATGGCAGATCAAACAGGCAGCCGAAGCGATCATGAAGGCCAAGAAGCCGATTCTCTATGTCGGTGGGGGAGTGATCTTCTCCGGAGCTTCACAGGAACTGCTTGAGCTGGCTGAGATGACACAGATCCCGGTGGACATGACATTGATGGGCCTTGGGGCGTTTCCAGGGGAACATCCGTTGTCTCTGGGCATGCTCGGGATGCACGGGACCTATCAGGCCAATATGGCCATGCATTATTCCGATCTGGTGATCGCCGTCGGCGCACGGTTTGACGACCGGGTGACGGGGAAGGTATCTGAGTTCTGTCCCTATGCGAAAGTGATTCATGTCGATATCGACCCGACCTCCATTCGGAAAAACATCCATGTCGACATTCCGATCGTGGGCGACTGTAAGACCGTACTCCGTGAGTTGAATCAAATCTTGCGCGCGACGGTCAATGGTGAGCAGAAAGACCTTCGGAAGCCCTGGTGGGATCAAATCCGAGAATGGCAACAGGCCCACCCGTTGATGTTTCATCAAGAAAAAGACGGACCGATTAAACCTCAACAAGTCGTCAAGCGGCTGTATGAACTGACCAAGGATCGGGATCCGATCGTCTCGACGGATGTCGGACAACACCAAATGTGGGCGGCACAGTATTTCAAGTTGGCGAAGCCGAACCGGTGGTTGACGTCAGGTGGGCTCGGCACGATGGGTTTTGGATTCCCTGCCGCCATGGGAGCACAGGCGGCATTTCGTGATCGGTTGGTCCTTTGTATTGCGGGAGATGGCAGCGTCCAAATGAACATGCAAGAAATGGCCACGGCGGTGGTGAACAAGCTGCCGGTCAAGATCGTCATCTTGAACAACGGATTTCACGGCATGGTCCGTCAATGGCAGGATCTGTTCTATGAAGGCCGCTACGCCTCGAGCTATCTGGATACCACACCGGATTTCGTCAAGCTGGCGGACGCATATGGAGCGGTTGGGTTGCGGGTTAAGAGGATCGGTGACCTTGATGCCATTCTGAAAGAAGCCATGGCGACGGACAAGCCCGTCATCGTGGATGTGCCGACATACCCCTATGAGAATTGCTATCCGATGATCCCGGCCGGCGGTTGCAACCATGAGATGATCCTCGAGGATCCGCCTGAGTTGAAGAAGAAACAACCCGGTGCGGCAACGGTGACGCCGGAGGATAAAGACACGGTCCTCACGGCATAAAGGGAAGTGCTGAGCGACAAGTGCTCGGTGCTGAGTGGTCAGACTCGGCCCTCAGCACTCAAGTCTCAGCACTGAGGAAGATGGAACATATCATCGCGGTCACGGTAGAAAATAAGTTTGGGGTTTTGTCACGGGTCGCAGGGTTATTCAGCGGCCGTGGGTTCAATATCGAGAGTCTCTCGGTCGCTCCGACGCTTGATCCATCCATGTCTCAGATGACGATTGTGACGTCGGGTGATGAACGGATCATCGAACAGATCGTGAAGCAGCTGAATAAACTCATCGACGTCATCAAGGTCGTGGACTTGAACGAAACGGAATTTGTTTCACGAGAGACGGCGATCATCAAGGTGCACACGAAGGATGCGGATCGAGCCGAGGCGCTCAGAATCGTGGATATTTTTCGGGCGAATGTGATCGATTCGACACCGAGCACCTACACCATCGAAGTCTCGGGAGATCCTAAGAAAATTGAAGCGATCATCAACTTGCTTCAGCCGCTCGGTATCAAAGAGTTGGTCCGTACCGGTCGGGTGGCCGTCGCACGGGAACCGGTTCGTCCTGTGGCGATTCAAGCAAAGAAGGTCGCCCGCGACTAACATCCTGCGACGCGCACAGTTTTGCGCCATACTGATGAGATGAAAGGGTTGGTCATGAAAATTTACTACGATAAGGATGCCGATATTCAGCAAATCCGAAACAAGACCGTGGCCATGATCGGCTATGGAAGTCAGGGCCATGCGCACGCGCTGAACCTGAAAGAAAGCGGTGTGCCGGTCGTCATTGGATTGCGTGAGGGCGCCTCGTGGAAAAAGGCCGAGCTGAGCGGACTCAAGGTCATGCCCGTCGCCGATGCCGTGAAGACCGCCGATGTCGTGATGATTCTTGCGCCCGATGAAGCGCAAGCCGCCATTTATCGGCAAGACGTGGCGACCAATCTTAAGGCTGGATCCTATTTGGCATTCGGTCATGGTTTCAATATTCACTTTGGGCAGATTGTGCCGCCGGCCTCCATCAATGTCTTCATGGTAGCCCCTAAAGGGCCGGGACATCTCGTTCGTTCCGAGTATACGAAAGGAAGCGGGGTGCCTTGCCTCTTGGCGATCCATCAGGATCCCAGCGGCACCACAAGACAGGTCGGATTGGCCTACGCGAGCGCGATCGGTGGTGGACGCGCCGGTGTCATCGAGACGAATTTTCGAGAAGAAACAGAGACCGATCTTTTCGGCGAGCAAGCCGTGCTCTGCGGAGGGCTGACATCGCTGATCCAGGCCGGATACGAGACTCTGGTCGAAGCCGGGTACTCGCCGGAAATGGCTTACTTCGAATGCTTGCATGAGGTGAAACTCATCGTCGATCTGATCTATCAGGGCGGGATCGCCAATATGCGCTACTCGATCAGCACGACGGCGAAATACGGTGATGTGACGAGAGGTCCACGTGTAGTGACCGAACAGACGAAGCAGGAGATGAAGAAGATTCTCGAAGAGATCCAGACAGGGCGGTTTGCCAAAGAATGGGTCTTGGAGAATCAAGCCAATCGTCCGGTCTACAATGCACTTCTTGCCAAAGGTGAGGCCCATCCCATCGAAGCCGTCGGAGCCAAGCTGCGAGAGATGATGCCTTGGTTGAAAAAAGATCAGCTCGTCGATAAAACGAAGAACTAGGGAACTAGGATTGTTGAAACGAATTGCCGACTCTGCTCTCACATCGTTTAACGACTTAGTGTAAAATGAAAAGTAGGCCTCCGCCTTCTCCCTCGTCGGCTTTTGGCGGTGGAAACGCATGTCCTGGCACCCGGATGAGCGGAGTAGAAAGCGGTAGTCTGCTGAAACATTCTTCGTAGAGTGAGGCAATTCCGTGGCGGATCGAGCAGTCGGCGTCCCCTTTGCCAAAGAAGGAATTCCCTTCATCGCGGTTCCCGCCGGCATTACACTATTGACGGGATGGCTGGGTTGGCCGATCGTCGCTGGTGTCGGCGCCATCGCGACGTTGTTTTCTGCCTGGTTTTTTCGGAATCCGGATCGGGTTGTACCGCAAGGTCAAAAACTCGTGATCGCTCCCGGCGATGGGAAAGTGATTGCCGTCGAGGAAGAGTTTGAGCCGCGCTATTTGAAGGAACGCTCCGTTAGAGTGACGATCTTTTTGAATGTTTTCGATGTCCACATCAATAGAATGCCCTGTGATGGGGTGATTGAAGATGTGCAATATCAACCGGGTCTGTTTTTGGTCGCCAGCAAGCCGGAAGCGACGTTGAGGAACGAACAGAATGCCGTGATGATCATGACGCATGAAGGCATGAAGGTTCTGTGTGTCCAAGTCGCAGGATTGATCGCCCGGCGCATTGTGTGCTGGGTCTCGCCACGGGATCGAGCGATTCGAGGTGAGCGATATGGGCTGATCCGATTCGGATCGCGCATGGATACCTTTCTTCCGATGGGCGCAAAACTTCGAGTGGCCGTCGGCGAACGGGTGAAGGGCGGGGAAACCATTCTGGGAGAGTTGCCATGAAGACGGCAGGATTCAGAAGTTCGTTTGGAAAAGAAGGGAAACGGCGGAAAGCCGCCATGCATCTTATTCCGAACCTCTTCACGACCGGCAATCTGTTTTGCGGCGTATTTGCGATACTGTCCGTCTTCAATACCAATTACGTGGAAGCGGCCATTGCGATTCTTGTCGCCATGATTTTTGATGTTCTTGATGGGAAGTCGGCCAGACTGACCAACAGTACGAGTCAATTCGGGCTGGAGTATGACTCGCTGTCCGATGTGGTGTCATTCGGTGTCGCACCAGGTTTGTTGATCTATTCCTGGGCGTTAAGCGGGCAAGGTACGTTCGGCGTGGCCGTGATGTTCGCCTACGTGGCCATGGGAGCCGTGCGGTTGGCGCGATTCAACTCCACCGTGGCGCTGTCGGACGGGAAGTACTTCACCGGCCTGGCTATTCCGGCCGCTGCCGGAGTCGTGGCATCCCTGGTGGTCTTCGACCATTACCTGCTCAAGATGGGAGGGGACGTCAGACCGATCGTGGTCCTACTCATGACGTTGGCGCTCTCATTTTTGATGGTCAGCACGATTAAGTATCGCAGCTTTAAGGAACTGAAATTCAAGGGTCATCGGCAGATTACCTATTTGGTCTGGGGTATTCTGACGCTGATGATGGTGGCAGCCTGGCCGGCGGTTATGTTATTTGTCATCTTTGCCGGTTATGCATTGATGGGGCCGATCGAAAAAGTCTTTTGGCTGGTTGCACCGGCAGCCGGGAAAAAGAACATCGGAAAAGTCGAGTCTCCTCCGATCGGATCAAACTCATAACGGCGAATAACGGGTGGGAGGAACTGAAAAAAGTCTGAATGGCTAAGACGAGGAGTAGTACGCGAGCCGTCTAGAAACAGGGTGGTAAACATTCTGAAGAGAGCTGGTGGGTGGTGCAAACCAGCCTGGATGTCGCCGAACTCGCCTCCGAGCCGAATCTCCGAACATGAAGTAGGAGATTCCGCCTTGCCTCCGTAAGGGGCAGAATGGAGAGTCTGATGACCGATGTGTCTTCAGGCTGAATCAGGGTGGTACCACGGAGCGCGCGAAGCCTTCGTCCCTGGGTCTTATTGGGATGAAGGCTTTTCTATTTTCCGGCTGGTGAAAATGACGCTCTGCTTCGTTCTCGCGGCGCTCAACGGCTCGACATACCAAACCCATGTACGTCTTGCCGTCTCGCTTGCTGCGGCCTCGCACAACGTCATTTTGACCAGCCGGAATCCAGGGCAAGGGCGAATTACTAAAGAGGTGGGACCATGACACGCATGATCAGAATTTTTGATACGACATTGAGGGATGGCGAGCAATCGCCCGGCGCCAGTATGAATGTGGAAGAAAAGATCATGGTGGCCAAGCAACTGGCCCGGCTCGGCGTCGATATTATTGAAGCGGGGTTCGCCTATAGCTCGCCTGGAGACTTTGATGCGGTGCGGCGTATTGCGCAAGAAGTCGAAGGTCCGACGATCTGCAGTCTGGCGCGAGCCCGTCCCGAAGATATCGACCGGGCATGGGAGGCCTTGAAAGGTGCGCCGAAAGTCCGCATCCATACGTTTTTGTCTACATCCGATATTCACCTGAGGCACCAGTTTCGGATGACGCGGGAACAGGCCAAACAACGTGCCGTGGAGATGGTCCAGCGGGCACGTGGCTACGTCGATGACGTCGAATTCTCTCCAATGGATGCGAGCCGGTCAGATCCCTCGTTTCTCTATGAGGTCATTGAGGCGGTCATCGCTGCAGGAGCCGGCACTGTGAACATTCCCGACACGGTGGGGTACGCCGTTCCGCAAGAATTCGGCGCACTGATCAGGGGGATTTGCGACAAAGTTCCCAATGCCGAACAAGCCGTGATTTCCGTCCATTGTCACAACGATCTGGGTGTCGCGGTGGCGAACAGCTTGGCGGCGATTATGAATGGGGCGGGCCAGGTGGAATGCACCATCAACGGAATCGGAGAACGCGCGGGTAATACGTCCTTGGAAGAGATTGCGATGGGACTCCGCACCAGAACGGATTTCTATCAGGCGGACACCGGGATTCGAACCGAAGAGATTGCAAAAACCAGTCGTTTGGTCAGCAAGATCACGGGGATGGTGGTTCAACCCAATAAGGCCATCGTGGGGGCGAACGCCTTTGCCCATACATCGGGCATTCATCAGGACGGTTTGCTCAAAGAGAAGACAACCTATGAAATTATGCGCCCGGAATCGATCGGATTGACCGAAACCCAAATGGTGATGGGCAAGTTGTCCGGGCGCCATGCCTTCCGTCAGCGTTTGGAAGAATTGGGTTACAGGCTCGGCGAGGCAGAGGTCAATCACGCCTTCGAGCGGTTCAAAAAACTCGCCGATCAAAAGAAAGAGATCTTCGAGGAAGATCTTGAGGTCATCGTCTCCGAAGAGTTGTCGAAGATGGCCGAGCGCATCGTCTTAAAGGCGCTTCAAGCCGCGAGTGGAACGGATCGGACCCCCACGGCCACGGTCGAACTGGAAATCGACGGCACACCCATTGTTCAAACCGGGACGGGCGATGGGCCGGTGGATGCCGTGTACCGCACCATTGCCGCCGTGACACGGACCAAGAGCAAGTTGCTGATGTATGTCGTGAAGGCCATCACCGGTGGGACGGATGCACAGGGCGAAGTGTCGGTGCGCGTGCAAGAAGATGGTCGGACGGTCACAGGCCATGGTGCCGATACCGATATCATCACGGCATCCGCTCGGGCCTATATCAGCGCTCTGAATAAGCTGGCCTACCTGGCGACGAAACAGGCGCAGGGCGAGCAGAAGGTGAACTTGATTTGATGCGGATCTCCACGGTACAGTTTCACCTCCGACGTGAGGTCTGTTGGATTGAGGGGGCTTGTCCGTGTTCAAAGTGACCCTGGCGGATCGCCCCGAGTTCCTGGCCGGGGATGAGACTCGCTTGCGGGAGATTTTTCACCCTGCCAAGCATCAGCTCAAACTGAACTATAGTCTTGCCCACGGGACATTACCGTCCGGTCAACGCTCGAAGCGCCATGTCTTAACCTCATCGGAAGTCTATTACTTCATTTCAGGGAAGGGCCGCTTTACGATCGACGGTCATGTCACGTTGATCGAAGCCGGAACGACTGTCTATGTGCCGCCCGGAGGTCAACAGTGTGTCGAAAATACCGGGGAGACCGATGTCGAGTTCTTGTGTTTCGTTGATCCTGCCTGGCGGATTGACGATGAAACGATATTGGAATAGGCCATGAACCGATCGAGTCATCGGAAGGAGCGACTGTGAAGGCCAAGATTGCAGTGCTGGCCGGTGACGGGGTTGGGCGCGAGATCGTTCCTGAAGCCGTAAAAGTCTTGAAGGTCATTGCCGAGAAGTACGGACACTCGTTTGAGTTTGTCGCAGCCGATATCGGGGGGCAGGCGATCGATAAAGTGGGTGTGCCGCTGCCGAAGGCCACCTTGGCGCTTGCCAAGCAGAGCGATGCCGTCTTGCTGGGCGCCGTCGGGGGACCTCGATGGGAGAACTTGGAGTACAGCCTGCGACCGGAGCGCGCGCTGCTCGGAATCCGCGAGGCCTTGGGGCTGTATGCCAACTTAAGGCCGGCCAAACTCTATTTGAATCTAGTGGATGCGTCCACGTTGAAGCGCGAAGTGGTCGAGGGAATCGATATCCTCGTGATCCGTGAACTTACCGGCGGCATCTATTTCGGCAAACCGAAGGGAATCGAAAAGTTGCCGAACGGTGAAGAACGCGGCGTCAACACGGAGGTCTATTCGACGGAAGAAGTTCGGCGGATCGCGAAGGTTGCGTTCGAGGCGGCACGAAAAAGACGCAAGAAGGTCACCTCGGTCGACAAAGCGAATGTGTTGGAATCGTCCGAGCTTTGGCGCAAGGTGGTCATTGATGTCCACGCGTCCTATCCGGACGTCGAACTGATGCATATCTACGTGGATAACGCCGCGATGCAGCTGGTGCGGAACCCGCGACAATTCGATGTGCTGCTCTGCAACAACATGTTCGGAGACATTCTGAGCGATGAGGCGGCGATGCTGACCGGTTCGATCGGTATGTTGCCGTCGGCGAGTATCGGGGCCAAGGTCGGCCTCTTTGAGCCGATTCATGGGAGCGCTCCGGACATTGCTGGAAAAAATATCGCCAATCCCATTGCCACGATCGCATCGTCCGCCATGATGCTGTCGTATGCGTTTCAACTCGATAAAGAAGCGGAAGCGATCGAACAGGCCATCGTGAAAACGCTTGATCTTGGATATCGGACTAAAGATATTCAGAGTCCCGGAGCGAAGATCGTCGGCACTGTAGAGATGGGTGAGGCAATTGTCCGAAACTTGAATTAGTCGGCAGTGCTGAACTATGACAGCCATTCTTTCCACATGGATGATCAGAACACTCGCCGGCAATGGGGAATCCGGTTGTACGGGAGACGGAGGACCTCCAATACAGGCCCGTTTGAACGAGCCGAAAGGCGTGACGATCGATTGCCATGGCCACATCTATGTGGCCGATTCCGAAAATCATGTCGTCCGCAAAATCGATCGTATGACCGGTGTCATTTCAACGGTAGCCGGCATGTCCGGCGAGGACCACATGCGCTCAGCTGTGGAAGGGGATGTTCCTGCCCGGCAAATAGATGAAGATCCTTTGGCCGATGATATCGGCGATAACGAGCAGGCAAAATTTACTCAGCAAGCCGATTTGAGCGGAACCGTCCGGTATTGGACGAATCAAGCAGCCACATCTCCCAAGCGATATGACGGAGACGGCGGTACGGCGGTGCAGGCGCAGTTGAATTTCCCTACGGCAGTCGCTGTGGACCGGGAAGGGAATTTATATATTGCCGATACCATGAACCATCGTGTACGGATGGTCGATGCTGAAACAGGGATCATTTCGACTCTGGTCGGAACTGGTCAGGCTCGATTCTCCGGTGATGGCGGACCCGCCAACAAGGCTGCGATCAATGAACCGGCGGCGTTAGCCGTTGACGACGCAGGGAGACTCTATATCGCCGATCAAAGCAATCATCGTATTCGGGTGGTAGACCTCAAGACCGGTGTGATACGGACGGTTGCTGGAACCGGGATCGCGACGTACGACGGCGATGGAAAGTCTGCTGTTGACACGGCCCTTGCCGGGCCCAGCGGATTGGCTCTGGCAGATAACCGTTTATATATTGCTGATACCTTCAACAGCCGAGTTCGATGCGTCGAGCTTTCGTCAGGGTTAATGACCACGATGGCCGGCAACGGTGGAGTCTATCGGTACGAGTCGCCGTCGGATGCTCCGTCGGCCAGCCTTTCACGCCCGACGGGAATTGCATTCGACCGGGAGGGCCGACTTTTTCTGACCGATTCAGACAATCACCTCATTCGGCAGTGGGATGGGGCATCCGGCGTAGCGTTCTGTGTGGCGGGGCAAGGAGTTCCATCCTATTCCGGAGATGGCGGCGCCGCACGAGAAGCAAGTTTGTGTTACCCATTCGGTATCGTCGCCGATCGCGATGGAACGCTGTTGGTGGCCGACACCTTCAATCATCGAATTCGCGTATTGGCATTGGAGTAGCCGCTTCATGATCAAGAAGAAACCAGGGTACACGGTGGCGATTCTTGGCGCGACAGGGGCGGTAGGCAAAGAAACCCTTGAGATTTTGGACGAGCGGAAATTTCCGCTGACGGGCCTTCGGCTCTTTGCGTCCAAACGATCGGCCGGTGAGGTGATGACGTGCCAAGGCAAGGAGTGGAAAGTCGAAGAGTTGACGGAAGCCTCGTCGTTCGAGGGTGTCGACCTGGCATTTATCTCGGCCACGGATACCATCAGCAAAGACTATGGGCAACGACTGGGAGCGACCGGTATAGCGGTGATCGACGATAGTGCCGTGTTCCGCATGGATGATCAGGTTCCTCTGGTAGTTCCTGAGGTGAACGCCGGCGCCTTACGCGCCATGCCTAAGGGTATCGTATCCATTCCCAACTGTACGACCACGCCGTTGGTCATGGCGCTCAAGCCGCTTCACGATGCAGTGGGGGTGAAGCGCGTGGTGGTGACGACCTTTCAATCGGTGTCGGGGACCGGAGCGGCGGCCATGGATGAGCTGATGGATCAGACGAAGGATTTACTGGCATTTCGAGATGTCACGACGAAAGTCTATCCTTATCAGATTGCCTTCAATCTGTTGCCGCACATCGGCTCCTTCAACGAGGAGGGCGACTGTTCGGAGGAAATCAAGATTGCGAAAGAGACCAGAAAGATACTCGGAGCGACAGGGCTTCGGGTGACGGCGACGACGGTGCGTGTGCCCGTGTTGCGCTGTCATTCTGAAGCGATTAACGTTGAATTAGAGCGTCCGCTGAAGGCGAACGAGGCGCGTGCTGCGCTGGCAGCCATGCCCGGCGTGATTGTCTACGACGATCCGGTGAAGAAGCTGTACCCGATGCCTCTCGATGCCACCGGAAAAGATGAGGTCTACATCGGCCGCATCCGGGAGGATGAATCGATCATGAACGGCCTCAATCTCTGGGTTGTCTCCGATAATCTTCGTAAAGGAGCGGCGCTAAACGCCATTCAGATCGCGGAATGTCTAGTGAATGGCTAGTGCAATGTGCTGTATCGCTGGATTGGTTGGGCACTGCGCATTGGGATGAGAGTTGATGCCGGAATGGGGAACTTTTGGCAAGATTTTAATTGGACTCGGGTTTGGGATTGTAGCGCTTGGGTTCCTACTGGTGCTGGTGGACCGAATTCCCGGCCTCGGAAGCATTTTCAGTTGGCTGGGTAAGCTTCCGGGTGACATCTCCATCAAACGTGATAATTTCAGCTTCTATTTTCCTATCGCGACAAGTATTGTCCTCAGCGTCATTCTGAGTCTGCTATTCTATCTCGTAGGATGGTTTTTCCGCCGATGATAGCCGCACGGTTTTTGGCCGGAGCTGCCGGACTGGCCATCTGCCTCGGCTCGGTCACGATTCCGGAGGCCCACGCTGCACAATCGATTCGCGTGCTGTTGGCTCCGGATGTCCAGCAGCTGGAAGTGCATACCGATCAGACCATTTGGGTGACTGACGAACATGATCAGGCATGGTCCTATCGGCCTGTCCTGCGGATCAAGGTGCGGGGCCATGCATTGATCCTCAACGGCAAACCGGTGGTAAGCGATCGACTGACCTTACGGGCGGGCGATCACGACCTCAAACTCCGGCTGAATGGGAACGGCAAGAGAACAGCGTTTCATGCAAGCGATGACAAAGGCGCGTTGCAAATCAGTGGGTTGATCCAGCTCATTCGGCGAGGAAAGGGACTGCTCCTCGTCAATCAAGTCGATTTGGAAGAGTATGTCAAGGGTGTCGTGCCTGCGGAGGTCAATTCCGCCTGGCACCTTGAGATGCTGAAGGTGCAAGCAGTTGCGACTCGAACCTATGCACTGTATCAACATATGCTCAGCTCCACTCGTGACTATGATGTAATGGCAGGGATTCAAGATCAGGTCTATCGCGGCCGCCAAGGTATCGATGCACGGGTGGTGGAGGCGGTGGAGTCCACGAGGGGACTTGTTGTGACCTACCAAGGCGCTCCGATTTATGCCGCGTTCTCTTCGACCGCTGCCGGGATCACGGAAGATGCCATGATTGTGTGGTCGAAGGATCTTCCGTATTTGAAGGGCGTTGAATGCCCGTTCGACATCGAGTCTCCGTATTACCAGTGGAAGGCTTCCTTAAAGATCGAGACCTTGGAAAAGAATTTGCGGCAACAAGGATTTGCGGTGGGGACGATCTCGGCAATTACCCCGCTTGCCTATAGCCGAGCAGGACGAGTGGCGACAATACGGATTGTGCATTCGAGCGGGGAATTGACGCTACGAGGCGAAGACCTGCGTAAAGCGGTGGGGTATACGGTGGTACCCAGTACGCAATTTGCGGTTAAGTCGGTCGGGCAGGACATCGTCTTCTCCGGCTACGGAGCCGGTCATGCGGTTGGTCTCTGCCAGTGGGGTGCGAAAGAGCTGGCGGAGTTAGGCTATTCGTTTTCGAGCATTCTCAGTTACTACTATCCTGGAACGGAGCTTCGGGATGCGTCATTGACTCAAGCTCCTCCTGCTCCTTCGGCACCTCCTTCCTGATGCAACTTTCCGAGTTCGACTTTCCTTTCGATTCTTCCCTGGTCGCGTTGCAACCGGTTAACCCTCGTGATAGGGCTCGACTGTTGCTCCTCGATCGTCACACCGACCGGCTTGTGCATCGCCGTGTCGCCGATCTTCCGTCCCTGCTCAATCCGGGTGATCTGCTGGTCGTGAATGACACGAAGGTCTTGGCGGCGCGGCTGTCGGGAATCAAAAAACCCGCTGGAACAGCAGTCGAGGTGTTATTTGTGAGGGATCTCGGTAGTAGCCGGTGGGAGATCCTGACCAAGGGCACATTCAGGATCGGTCAGGTTATCGAATTTGACCGACAATCCCGTGCTGTGATCGTCAAGCGGGATGCGACGGGTACGGAGGTGATTGTGGAGAGCTCGCTGCCGGTCACCAGATTTCTTGAAGAACGAGGAAGGATGCCGCTTCCACCGTACATTAAGCGCGCACCGACTCAGGATGATCGTCAATGGTATCAGACGGTCTTTGCCAAGCATGAGGGGGCGATCGCCGCACCGACCGCGGGACTTCATTTTACTGAAGAACTGTTTCGACGATTACGCGAAGCCGCAATTAACGTGGTCACCGTAACCCTGCATGTTGGTCCCGGTACGTTCAAGCCGGTGACGGCGGAGCGGATAGAGGACCATCAGATGGGAACAGAAAGATTCACAATCAGCGAAGATGCCGTGAAAGCGATCCAAGAAACCAAACGAGCCGGCGGCAGAGTAGTCGCTGTGGGCACCACAGTCGTCCGTGCGCTTGAAACCGTTATGAAGGAAAAGGGAGAGCTGGTCCCGACGTCCGGCGAGAGCCGGCTTTTTGTTACCCCAGGATTCCAGTTCAGGGTCGTCGATGCTCTCATGACGAACTTTCACCTACCGCGGACCACATTATTGATGTTGGTCTCAGCCTTCGCCGGAATCGAGCGGGTACGGATCGCATATGATGAAGCGGTCAGAGAGCGGTATCGCGTCTACAGCTACGGCGACGCGATGCTGATCATCTAGGGCGTGTCATCAATTAAGCCACGTGATTGAAGCGGCGAGATAGATGGCG
>JACOEH010000003.1 GCA_024998685.1 Nitrospira sp. | reverse complement strand
TTGAACCACGCCACACGAATGCCCTGACGGGAACTGAATGTCAACAGACTCTAGTGAGACCGCCCAATATCTACCCTTTGGAGGACCATCAATCACACGACCTGAAGGACAGGTGATGCTATAAAGCCCTTTGCTGTATGGGTTTCTAGCCGTGAGCTGATCTGATATCCAAGGCCCTCTTGGATCGTTGTCCTGATTTTTGTAGCGATCGTCTTGAAAGTCAGAACGAGGCTGCAAGTTGCGTTTCCAAAGATTGGCGTCTTTTGCATATACCAACACATGGTCATGACTCGCTGAAAGGTGCCGAGCACTGCTTTTGGGAGCAAAGATCTTTTGCCAGATAACATTGGCAATAAAGTTTGCACGACCGAAAACTTCATCGCAGAGGATTTTGAGATAGTGCACTTCGTTGTCATCAATGGTGATCCAAAGCGACCCATCGCTTCCGAGTAAATGCCCTAATGACTCAAGCCTGTCTCGGATTAAACTCAGCCAAAGCGAATGCTCAATGCCGTCGTCGTAATGTGTGAAGGCACTGCCTGTATTGTAAGGTGGATCAATGAAGATGCACTTGATCTTGCCCGTCAACTCTTGCTCCAGCGCTTTGAGAGCGAGCAGATTGTCGCCGAAGATGAGTCGGTTATCGAAGATGTCGTGATCCGTGACGCGGTGCGCGGCGTGGTAGGACTTCTCCGGGTCCTCCAGCAGAATGCGCGGCTCCAGCTTCGTCCGGTTCTCCTTGCCGATCCAAGTCAGTTCGAGTTTTGGTTTCGCGTTGCGATTGCTCACGAAGGGGACCTTTTGGTTCTCGCGGCCCAGTATCCTGGCTTGCGCTTGAGGTGCATGACCGCCGCAACATAGACCGTCTTGCCCTGTACAGCATAAATCAGGCCGTAGGGAAACCGTGGGATCAGATACCTGCGGAACCGTCCCTTGATCCTGCGCCACATGAACGGATGCCGGGCAATCTCCTCGGTTGCCGCCTCGACGTCGGCTAGGAATGCCTTCCCCAAGCCAGGCTGACTGTCTTCGTAGAACGCGGCGGCGTTTCGAGCTTCCACCAGCGCTTCGGGGTCAACGAGGAGTTTCACCAGCCCAGATCCTTGCGAATCTGTTTGAACGCCCGTTCAACCGGCATCCCCGCTCGTGTCCCACGTCGCCAAGCGGAAAATCGGCGCTCCGCCTCTTCCACCCAAGCCTCTTCCACCTGGCTCAACGGCTCGCGCCTCACACTCCGCATCAAGCGTTCAGCCAGCAGTTCCCGATCCTTTACCGGCAAGCGAACCGCTTCACGTTCGATTTTGAGCAATGCTTTACTCATTCCTCTTCCTCCATTCGGCTCTCAACTCACACCATCGTGGGTAAATTGATGTTGCTCGGCCCCTAGACTGGACTCGTTATCCCACATGATGAGCCGGTTGTCGAACCGGTCGTGGGCGGCGACACCATGCGCTGCGTGGTCAGTTCGAGTTTGGTCTTGTTGGACATTCGCATTCTCTATGCGGCTGCGTACTGACGAACATCCACCTGCACTCCGGTTCGGACAGCCTCCTCAGCAGTGCGAAGAAGCCGAGCGGTGGTATCTTCCTCCACATACTCTTCGCCACAATTCGTGCAGACTTGCGCCGGAACTCCTTTGATCACCAGCGCCGTGGCCGCCCGTTCCAGCGTCACGGTTGCCGTACCGGGTCTGGTCTTTCCGTGCTTGCAAATCACGTAGGTCATCGCGGTGTCCTCCTTTTCCAGTCTCGTTCCCACTCCTCTGGATCAGCCTCGTAAGTCGTAATCACAATCGTTTCTCCGGTGTCCCGCATTGTCGGCGGCCACCACATGGAGCGGATGTGCTTGGCGCCATCCTAACATCAATCGGCTTGGATACGGTGTGTCATGCGGATACCCTTCGATGGTTTCATCGGTCTTCAGGACATGCCGCACGTCGTTCTTACTGATCCGACGCTGAAACATCCGCTTGATGGCATGGACCTGAAAGATCAGTGGACCAGTGGGCATAATCTACCCTCGTCCCTGAGGCCCATGACGTTCGCTTATATCGTTTTTGGTTTCATCGCACCTGCCACCGAACAGTAAACAACTGCTGCGAGCTTGCCTTTTGTTGCAGTTTCCCCTCAATCTCGGTGATCAGTTGTTCACGCCGACGTCAACCTCATCCTGCGCATCGAACAACGCTCTCCGGCGCTTACCTCGTTCCGCTTCGATCGCCTTGATCTGTTTTTGACCGGCCAGCTTTTCTTCCAACGTCAGAGCAGCCACCGCTGCTTTCCGGGCTTCTTTGATTTGCCGGTCGAATTCCTTGATCTCGCGTTCAAGGCCTACCTTCAGGTCATCGGCCCAGGCATCCAGCTTATCGACTTCGTTCTCGAAGAACTCGGCGTTACGTTTACAAATTTGTCTGCGAATAGCCTCCTGCCGTTCTGCTGTCCTGGCACGAAGTGTGGGATGGCCGAATGAGGAGGCTGCTGCTTGGCTGACTGTTCCCGGTAGTGAGAACAGTCGCTGAACGACTTCTTCTTCCAAGACTTCACCCTGATCGGTCACGCCTGTGCAGATGAGATAGTCCTCTGCTTGATCCAGCGCTTCGACAGTAAACAGGGAAACGTTCAACTGGCCGGATTTGCCAATGAGCGGTTCAACGACACTCACCTTTCCATCATGTTTGGCATACTCGAAGGTCAATTCGGCTGGATCAAGCGCCCGCTTCTTGGCCTGTTCCAATACAAGTTGTGCTAAGGGGTGAGCCAGACGATAGAGATGGGCTTCTCCTGTCCGGCGGGGCAGCTCGTAGAGGCCAAGGGGTATCTCACCTTTGAACGGACAGGAGTTCAGTCGGAAGGCGCTGTCGGACACAAATTCCGCATGGTCAAGCAGCTCAAAGCGGGTGAGTTGCATGAGGATGCGCTCGTATCGATTCAGGCACAGTCTAGAGTTTTCATCGCTGACGCGCAGCTTCTCCCGCACTTCGTCGTCGAAGTGTTCGAGCAGGAGCTGCCGGGCCTTAGTCATGGCTTCATCGATCTGAGTGCCAAGTTCGCCCTGAAGCTGATCGAATGAGACTTTGATCTCTTGTGGAGTCCGGCATCGTTGATAGATGTCCGCAATGCGCTTCTCGAAATCGACGCCGGACTCAATGGCTCCTAGCACTTCGTCGCTGGCACCGAAGACGCCTTCAAAGAGCTGGAACTTTTCAGAGAGCAGGCGAAAGACGTGTTGATCGGCTTCGTTGGTCTGATTGAAAAAGTTCACCACGACCACGTCATGATTTTGGCCATAACGATGACAACGGCCGATGCGCTGCTCGATGCGCTGGGGATTCCACGGAAGGTCGTAGTTAACGACCAGGGAGCAAAATTGCAGATTAATACCCTCGGCTCCAGCTTCCGTGGCAATCATGATCTGGCCCTGCTCCTTAAAATAGTCGACAAGCGCAGAGCGCATATCGGCAGACCGTGAGCCGGTTACTCGGTCGATTCCTTGATGGAGCTGGAGCCAGTCTTGATAAATCTGCTTGGACTTCTGGTCCTTGTTGGAGCCGTTAAACAGGACGATATGACCCTTCCACGGACTGTCCGCGAGGACCCGGAGTAGGTATCCTGGGTGCGTCTGGATTCGGTGAAGATGATCGCTTTCTGAGCCGCGCCGAGGTCTGTCGCTTTGCCAAATGCCATACGGAGGGCGGTGAGAAGAGCTTGCCCCTTGGCATTGTGGGTGATCGAAACCGCCAGCTTCCGGAACCCTTCGAGATCGTCGATTTCTTGCTGGATGGCCTTCCGATCGGCTTCCGTCAGCACGGTAGCAGCGGCTTCTTCCTCATTCCATTCTTCAGCAATCTCATCCAGAGTTTCGAAGTCTTCTTCCAACGCCTCTTCCAGCGGGTTCGGCCCATCGGCGAGCCGGAGCCGTTCCCGAAGGCGAGAACTCATGGAATCCAGCGCTCCCGCAATTGCGAAGGACAATGAGGCCACCAGCTTGCGCAGCACGAGTGTCATCAGTGACCTCTGGCTGCTTGGCAACGCTTGCAGATTGTCTCGCCGTAGGTAGTCGGATACGAGATGGTAGAGCCGGTCTTCGCTCTCTGAGGGCGTAAACGGCTGCACCATCGGCAGGCGCTTGGTATAGCGCACGTAGGGCAACACCTGACGGCGCAGCGTCCGCTTGCAGAGTGGCTGCAGTCGCGCTTTGAGAATGTCGAAGGTCGGCTTGTTATGCAGATTGGCAAACTGTTCTTTGAAGCTTTTCAGATCACCGAACATTCGATTGTCCACCACACTCACTAGCCCGTACAGCTCCAACAGCGAGTTCTGTAATGGCGTGGCGGTGAGTAGCAGTTTGGGCGCGTCCTGAAGGGAGTGCTTCAGTGTATTCGCAATAACGTTGTTCGGCTTGTAGACGTTTCGAAGGCGATGGGCTTCGTCGATCACCACAAGGTTCCATCGCATGAGGCTGATTTCCGCCGCTTTTGATCGAGCGAACTGGTAGGAGCAGATGATGATATGGTCACACTCAAACGGGCGGACATGACCTTGCCGTACGGTGTCATTGTAGGAGTTCGATTCAAGAATGGCGCATGGCAAGAAAAACTTTTCTTGTAGCTCCTGATGCCATTGCCTGCGGAGGTTTGATGGAGTAATGACGAGAATCCGCCGTTTGCGTTCGGCCCATTTCTGTGAGAGCACGAGACCGGCTTCGATCGTCTTGCCGAGCCCGACCTCATCGGCGAGCAGAGCACCTTTTGAGAGCGGCGACCGAAAGGCAAAGAGAGCGGCTTCGATCTGGTGTGGATTGAGATCGACTTGAGCATCAACAAGAGCGCTGGTGAGTTTCTCAATGCTATCGGAGGGACAGCGTTTGGTCAATTCGTGGGCGAAGAGCTTGGCGTGGTAGGGAGTGAGGTTCATGCCAAATAACGCTTCAGCAAGACCAGCCTCCCACGGAAGAATACCTTCATTCACGAACGAAGTCATCCCATCTTTCGCTTCCGAACGGATACGTCCTTATAGACGAGTCACTGTTTACTTTTGTGCTACGGTTTCTTCTTTGGCTGCTGCTGCGGACGCGGAAATCGATGTAGTCAATGCCCTGCGTCACTGCGACTTTGGTGTAGATCGTCGGGCTGGATATGCCGGTCGGAAGCTTCAGTATGACGTCAATGCAATGGCGTGTCTTTGGGTTCGCTCGTAACCTCGCCTCTGGCGATCAGCCATCGCCGAAGCACATCAAGGGCCGCCTGCGCCGCACGCTGCCGAATAAGCGATCGATCGCCGTGGAATCGAAACTCCTTTGCTCTGACATCATCACCGCCACCGTCGAGCCCGATGTAGACCAGCCCGACGGGTTTGGTTTCAGTCGCGCCTCCCGGCCCGGCGATGCCCGTGACGCTCAATGCCACCGAGGCCCCGGAACGTTCGCGCATTCCCTTGGCCATAGCGGCGGCCACTTCCTGGCTGACCGCTCCATGTTGTTCGATAAGATGTGCCGACACACCGAGCATGTCCGTTTTGGCTTGGTTGCTGTAGCAGAGCGCTCCGCGATCGACATAGGCCGAGGCTCCCGGTACTTGTGTGAGCCTGTAACCAATGAGACCTCCCGTACATGATTCGGCTACCGCGACAGTGAGTTTCTGCCTTTGTAACAATCGACCGACCACTTCTTCCAATGTATCCTGTCCTTCCGCATAAACCCATTCTCTCAATCTGGCACGGACTCCCTCCGCCAACGATCGAAGAACGGCTTCATTGATCGATCGATGAGCCCTGGTCGTCAGCGACACCAGCACTCCTGTCGGCGAGGCCAGAAGCCCCAACACAACCGGCGCTCGTTTCCCTATGAGCCCCTGCAGCTTTGTATTCACATCGGACTCCGGTACTCCGCAGGTATGGAAGATCACTCGTGTGATGGGATGGGGAGGGGCCTGCTTCAATCGGTCGAGTTGATCCACCAAAAACGGAATCACCGATTGCTGCATCATGGCCTGCATCTCACTCGGGACACCCGGTAGTGCAAATACATGCGCATTCCGCCACGTCAGTGCGAAGCCTGGTGCGGAACCGACCGGATTGGGCAAAACCGTAGCCCGTGACGGGATTAACGCTTGCCGCAATTGTCCGCGATTCGGTATTCGCCCCCATTGAGCCAACCTGGCCCTCATGCTCTCGAACGCTTCCTTACGGCGAGCCAGTCGGAAGCCGGTGACCGACGCGACGGCTTCCCTGGTGCAGTCGTCGACCGTAGGACCTAGGCCCCCGGTCATGATCACAATCCCTGCCCGACGGCAGGCGGTCGTCAGCACTCCGGCAATGTCGGATTGATCGTCTCCAACGATTGTTTTGAACCTCACTTCGATGCCGATCGCGGCCAAGGCATCAGCGAGAAACAGTGAATTGCTGTCGGACCGGCCTCCCAGGAGCAGCTCGGAACCGATCGCGATGGTTTCAGCAATAGACATGCGCACCGATGACGTCATTGGACCACGCTAGTCAATTTCGGCAAAGTTCAGCTTAAAGCTGACTTCCCCGCCGATCGTGGGAAAGACCGTGATGGTCGTCTGCGCATTCGGATCGAAATCGCTGTATCTAAACGTGGCGACGATTTTGGCCCGAAATTTTGGAGATTTGGGCCATACCGAACTCCGACCGGCTTGGCCATCGACCCGCACAGTAGCAGGTTTGGCGATCCTTCCTCCTTGGTCAAGCACGATATAACTGTTCACGGCAAACGAAGGACTATCCCCAAGGATTACTGCGCTCACCAGCATCGTCGGAGTCTCAGTCACTTGTGCAATATCGGCTGCGCTCGGTTCAAGTCCTCGTAAGGCCATATGTGTCGCCAGGACCGACAATGCCCCGAGTTTCGTGACAAGAAATCCACCGGCATGCAGATCATCGCCGCTTCCGAATCGAGCATACATCGCCTCGGGAGCTTGGCGGTGCGCCGCCGCCGCCTTTCCTCGATCGAGGGCCAGCTGGACTTGTGCCTGCGCCGGCCGCACTTCAATCGCGGCCGATGGGCACACGAAGCCACAGGTCCAGACCACCGCGATCCACACAGACCCGTACGCACGAAATTTCATAGGACTGCGAGTAACAGAACCTCTTGTGGCCTGTCAATGAATACGGTTCTGCCTTGCTCTCCCGTTGACAAGACTGAAGGGGAAATGCTAAACGAAGAAAAAATGCGGAAGTGTTTCTTTTAATCTACTAAAGGAGCTTTGAATGTCGACCCCGGATACTCCTGCTGCCACACCGACGCCTCGGCGCCAGTACGTAAACTTTGTTTTTTATAAAGTGGACCCGGCTTGGCGGCGCTTACCGGAGGATGTGCGCACCCAGGGTAAACAAGAGTTCATGCGGGCCGTGGAGGACTTCAACGGGAAAGTGTTGGTGGTTCCATATTCCACCATCGGTATCCGGGGGGACTGCGATTTCATGCTCTGGCGCATCAGCTACGATCTCGACCTGTTCCAAGATATGGGCACCAAGATCCTCGCCTCCGGCCTCGGACAGTATCTCTCCACCCCCTATTCGTATCTGGCGCTGACCAAACGATCCGTCTATGTCGATCACCACTCACACGCGGGACAGGAAGGGAAGCGCCTGACGGTGGTGCCGGGAAAGAGCAAGTACATCTTCGTGTATCCGTTCTTAAAGACGCGGGAGTGGTTTTTGCTGACGAAGGCGGCGCGTCAGGGCATGATGGACGAGCACATCGAAGTCGGACATCGGTTTCCGTCCGTGAAGCTGAACACGACGTATTCGTTCGGTTTGGACGATCAAGAATGGGTCGTGGCGTTTGAAAGCGACAAACCGGAGGATTTTCTTGACTTGGTGATGGCGCTGCGGGAGACGGAGGGATCGCGATATACCCTGCGGGACACCCCCATTTTCACCTGCATCCGCCGAAGTCTCAAAGAGACTCTCGACACCCTCGGCGGTTAGATATCTAAATCTCGCAAGAGCTCGCAGGCTGGTCAAAAAGGCCGCCCCGCAAGGCCGCAGCAAGGTCCGCGACGCGAAGAATAATGAGCGTCACGTCTGCGGACGGGCGCGAGTCGGTGAGCGCCCAGTTTCTTACAGGCGAAGCGTACTTTTGAGCTGTACGTTGAGTCTCTAAGCGCCGCGAGAACGCCGCTGGCGGACTTTTTCAACAGCCTGCAAGGGTCTTCGGTTGTAACAACCGAAGACCTTTTATTTTATCGGCTAATGAACTCATCGGGTCACACCCGTGCCGCCTGCTCTGCGGCTTTGACAGCCTGACGAAGCCTATGGTACCTCTACAATGTCACTGTTGGAGTATCAATGGCTGATACCACCGCTCTCTACGCCCTTCGCTTTCCCGACGGCTCGGTGAGCCTGTACATCGATGAACTCTATGCTCAGGAGCGAGGCATCGATCCTTCCCGGCTGGTGCGGGTAGAAATCCCGAGAGAAATGTTCGTCAGCGGCAGCGTACAGGACATCCGTGAATATGTTGCGCTTCAATTGGAACAACAGCAACAACGAGCCGGAACAGCCTAGTCGATGTTTATGAAATCTTGAAAAAAGTTCAGGCACCTGGTCCTTTACTTCCGACACAGCCATCATGGTACAAGCACCGGTCACATCGTCGCTGACGACCGAAATGATCGAGGAGGTGATTGCCGGCCTGCCGATCCAAGGCCGCATCATCCTCAGGCTCCTGCTGATTCAGTACCTGGACATCACCCACGAAGAAATCCTCTACATGGTAGCGGACAGACCGGACCCTCGATGTGTGTCCGGCAAAAAACCTGTCACCACCATGACACAAGAATCCATCACGGCGATGATCGAGCGCCGGGATGAATACCGCCGACGCGCGCGACTTCGCCGAGAACGAACATGGCTTCAGTGTGTCGCACTGAACAATCAGGCTCGTACGGCAAGCGCCCTGGCCGCCCGAGCGGCCACACTGCTGACTGCGCAGGGAGTATCCTCAGAAACCATCGAACGGCTCACAGGGGAAGCCCGCTCCGCCGTCCCCTCGACGACGTTGCGGCTATTGGAGGAACGTTGGGACAGACATGAGATTCCTGCAGAGGAATATCAGAAACATCGGTTGGTCATTGAAATGCAGACGCAACTTCGCTTCGCCGAGCGGTTCAAGAAGCGTCTGGAGCTGGCACAGCGTGAGCAGCACACATCGGATTGTACC
This sequence comes from Nitrospira sp., assembly GCA_024998685.1. Lineage (GTDB taxonomy): Bacteria > Nitrospirota > Nitrospiria > Nitrospirales > Nitrospiraceae > Nitrospira_D. The sequence continues at coordinate 167,227 of JACOEH010000003.1, read as the reverse complement.
GTCTTGGCCGATCATGAAATCGGCCATATCTGGGGAATCCCGGCCGGCACCTTGGCGGCCCGCAAGGTGAAGTTCTTGGCGCAGTATCTCACCGTCCTCCAAGCCAAATGCTCCGGCGTTGCGGCAGGACCAGACAGTCTCTCCCTTGATCTCTGGAAAAACACCACGCAGGTTCTCTCTCATACTCCCGTCGAACGATCGATCGCCACCTACGATGGTCTCGAGCGGACAGAGTCGGCGTTGCTTGAAAAATTGGCGGCCTATGCCCTGATTCGAATCCCGGAGGCCGTTGAAACAAAATTTTGGAATTCTCTCGTCTATGGCGCCAGTTCCAACGCCGTGCACAGTGAAACGACTCGGACATTGTTCGGGCTTCAACGGCTGATCTCCGTACAAAAGGATTTGGACACCGGAGATGAAACGCTGGATGAAGAACTCCTCAAGCGAACAGCGCCGATTTCGAAAGAATCGGAATCAGTCGCCAATCAACATGATGCCGGTCGATCCGAACTGACGGAGCTGCAACAACACATTCTTCGTAGTTTTACCGGGGGATGACGGCAGCGGCAGAGCTTCCGACAATGGTACACTTTCTCCCTTGCCAATCACCGGCGGTTCGGTATAATGACTCCCAATGATGACTAGACGACCGTCTATCTCACAGGTATTCGTCGCCTTCATTGTCGTCTTTCTCCTGCTCATATCCGCCGGTCCGTTTCCGACCGGATCAATCAACACTATTCCTGCCGCCGCCGCCGGCATCATTGAAATCGCAGAGCTCTTGGCGCACCCCGAGCAATATGATCATCAAGATGTGATGGTCACAGGAAAGGTCATGAACGTCCAGTTGGCGACGAATCGGCAGGGACAGCCCGCCTATGGATTCTTACTTCAGGATCAGGCCGGCACGCTCAAAGTGGTGAGCCTTGGACAGGCGGAAGTTCGCGAAGGCGATCAAGTCATTGTCGAAGGAGTCTTCAGTCGCCTCAGACAAGTCGGCCGCACGCTTGTCTACAATGAGATCAAAGCCCTTTCCGTCAAACCTCTGACTCGCTTGAACCTCGATCTTGTCGGCTGATCACTCCCGCTCTGTTCCAGTCTCCTCGTTGGGAACATCACATCACGAAGACGATTGCTTTTCTTTCCCCGGCAGACAACAATGTCGGCCATGATACGGGGCTATCGGCTATTGCCGACGTTAGGAATCGCAACCTGCTTATCATTGACGAGTTGCATCACACCGGCGCAAGTTGCAGAGTACCCTAATCAACAACGCATGGTGGGTCGATCAAAGTCGGCGATCCTTTCCTGTGCAGGGATACCTAAAAAAGAAATCACAGAGGCCGGCCTGACGTACCTCCGTTACTATCGTGAAGCGCCGGTCCTTGAAGAATCCCACCCGGTCGGTAAAGGAAGTTTTGCGACCGTTCGCCATGGCTGCTGGGCAACCGTCATTCTGTCTGAGAACCGTGTGATCGATGTTCATTACCGTTTCGTCCCGCCGACGTTCGACGCATCCAACGACTGCGAGGAGATTTTCGAACCCTGTCTTCAGCAGTGATCTCCGTCGCCCACCGTTTTCATCCAGGAATCGGTCATGACGGATCAGAGTACTCCGACTGATCTCCCCTCTCTTTGCCGCGCGCCGATCATCCTGGCGAGTACGCTGCTCTCGTTCTTTCTTGTCTGGCCATACGAAGCGTCGGCCTTGGAAAAGTATGGCCGTCCGCTTCCTTCCATGGGAAACACCAACGGTCGGGAAGCGGAAGAGTCGCTCTTCGCCGGCTATCTCCTCACCGGGGTGTTCGCATCAAACCCCTCCTTTACGGCCAGACCTGACAATACAGGTCTTGTCGGCTTGCGCCACATGCTCCATCTGGAAACGGATCTCTACAAGCAATATCTTACGTTCTATACCGATCAGAACTTTTTCTCCGACCGCACCAACGGATGGATTGAATTGAGCGAATGGGACGGCACCTATGCCTTGACCGGTGTGCTTGGCCACTTCAACTGGCGTCTACAGTATGAACGCGACGCCCCCCTTGACCGCAAGGGTGTGACGCAAACGTATGCCGATGGACTGGTGACGGCAAAATTCCAGGCAGTTCAGGATTTTCCGTGGTGGCAACACCGTTTTCCCAATCAAAACTTGACGGCATACGCCGGGGCCGGATGGCTCTTCCATAACAACAATTACTTTGCGAGACCCGACAATACCGGTCTCGCGCTGTTCCGGTATGTCGCTCACGCCGACTTGGATCTCTACAAAAATAAGGTCGTGCTGTATGGCGACATCAATATGTTCACGGACCGGGACGCGAGCGTCCCGGTCAGGCCGTCCGAATTGGATTGGATCGTGGGACTCGCGGTGCGTTGGCGGGATATGGAATTCGCGGTCTATCACGAACAAGACCTTCCTTTGGATCGAGGTGGCCTGGTGCAGCAATACCTCGCGGTCCAACTCCGCTTCTCGTTCGACATTTCCAAACAGGATCTTGGCATCGGTGCGGCAAAACCGACGGCACCCGGTCAGTGAGGCAGTTTGAGGATCGACGTCAACAGTTTGTCGGAAATCCGATCAGGAAGAAGCCTCACCATAAGGGCGCGGAGCTTTGCATCGGTTCCCACGAGATATCGCGTTTTGGGAGCCGGCGCAGTCAACGCCTCTTCAACGACTTTTACGACCGCATCAGGCGGGATGGCTCGCTTCGATGCTTCCCCGACTACCTTCCTCATAGCGGTCACAACAGACTTATAGAGGGTTCGAAGTTCCGTCTCTATGGAGGCTTCTCTCTCGGCAGCCTCTATCGCCGACTTGTTCCAAATAGGCGTGGCGATCGCGCCCGGCTCGACAATCGCGACATGAATCCCCCATTGTTGGACTTCGAGACGCAAGGCGTCTGTAATCGCTTCCAGCGCGAACTTCGATGCCGAATAGGGACCCATCAGCGGCATGGTGGAGAGTCCCGCGATGGAACCCATGTTGACGATCCGTCCTCGTGCCTGCCGGATGAGGGGTAGAAACACCTGGATGACCGCCACTTGTCCGATGACGTTGACTTCAAGCTGCTGACGGAGGTCGGAGATCGGTACGGCTTCAAGCGGTCCCACCACAGCAATACCGGCATTGTTGATGAGTCCGAATAATCCGCGCTCTTTGGTAGCGTCCACGACTACTGCGCGGGATTTCTGAATCGTGGCGAGATCCGTCACATCGAGTTCCAACGGAACTAGCCGATCTGAACCGGCCTTTTGAAGGGCCACGCCGTCTTCGGGTTTCCGCACTCCGGCAAAAACGGTGAACCCTAATCGATCGAGATGCAGCGCGCAGGCCGCTCCAATTCCAGTGGAAGCTCCCGTGATGACCACCGCGCGATTGTCTCCGATCGACATCGTGCTCTCTCCGAGCCTCAACGCAACGACCATATCAGCTTTGGGACAATGACCTCCATAGGGATATGCCTGTTCCATTTCTTCTTGGTGGACACTCTCGTCGTTCTTCGGTTACCATCGCATTCTTTTGAGCGATGTCGTGGCAGCATCGCTCCGTCGGCGGCGCATGTTGAGTAAGACAGACATGAACGAGAACGCATCGAGTGCGCAGAAAGTCGAGATGCGATGAGGTCGATGCGTTCCTTCTTATCGAACTCCCTCCCCGGGTGGCTGACCCTGGTGCTGTTGGCCGCGAACCTGCACGGCATGGCCGTAGCGGCAGCCGCCGACGCTGAGCAGGCGCAGACCATCGTCCACATGCTCGATTATGTCGGTGTGGATTACCCCGGCGTCGTGCAGGGTGGGAAGGTGATCAACGCCGAAGAGTATGCGGAGCAGCGCGAGTTCGCCGCTCAGGCAGTCATTCTTCTCGGCACATTGCCCGCCGTGCCGGAACAGCCCATGTTGGCCCAGCAGGCTCGTGAGCTGCTTACGCGTATTGAGGACAAGGCGCCGGCCAATGAGATTTCCACGCTGGTCGGTCGGCTGCGCATCGGCGTGATCCAAGCATGGACGTTGAGCGTGTCGCCACAACAACCTCCCGATCTCCGGCAAACCGGACGGCTGTTCGCGCAACACTGCGCCATGTGTCACGGCACGCAGGGCCGAGGTGATGGGCCGCTGGCCAAGGGTATGGAACCGACGCCTAGCGATTTCCACGATGAAACCCGCATGCGCCAGCGCAGTCTGTATGGCCTGTACAATACCATCTCACTCGGCGTGCGCGGCACGCCGATGCGCGCGTTTACCGAATTCTCCGAGGCCGATCGTTGGGCACTGGCCTTCTTTGTCGGAGGCCTGAGAGCCGATTCTGATCTGGCGGCGAAGGGTGAGACACTGTGGCGGCAGGGGGAGGGCAAAACGGCGTTCGACGGCTTGCGCGCCTTGGTGATACAGGCGCCCCGCGAACAAGCCCCAGCCGACTCGGCGCTGGATGCCGTGCGTGCGTACCTGACGCAGCAGCCGCAAACGCTGCAGGCTGCAACCCAGAGTCCCCTGGCCTTCTCGCGCACCAAGCTCAATGAAACCGCGCAGGCATATGCGCAGGGTAACCGAGAAGGTGCACAGCGCCTGGCGATTGCGGCTTACCTTGAAGGCTTCGAACTGATCGAATCGACACTGGACAATGTTGACGCGCCGCTGCGCAGGGAAATTGAGCGTGAGATGATGACGCTCCGTGCGGCCATCGGCGAGGGCCGCCCGTCCGAGACCGTGACGGCCCAGACGGCCAAGGTCACGGCACTGCTCGATCGTGCCGATACTGCGCTCTCCGGCAACAATTTATCGCCGAATACGGCCTTTGTCAGTTCTCTGTTGATCCTGCTACGCGAGGGATTGGAGGCGATCTTGGTGATTTCAGCCATCATCGCTTTCACCGTCAAGACCGGGCGGCATGATGCGTCGCCTTACATCCACGCCGGTTGGATCGGCGCCGTGGCGTTGGGGGGCATCACATGGGCCGTCGCCCGCTACGCGCTGAGCGTCTCGGGCGTCAGCCGCACACTGACTGAAGGCATCACAGCGCTACTGGCCGCTGCCATGCTTCTCTATGTCGGATGGTGGTTGCATAGCCGCTCGAATGCGCAAGCCTGGAACCGTTTCATCCGCGAACAAATCAACACCGCGCTGGGCAAGCACACGCTGTGGGCGATGGCCGGTATCTCGTTTCTCGTCGTGTACCGTGAGCTCTTTGAAGTGATCCTGTTCTACGAGACCTTGTGGTCGCAAGCCGGCGCGGCTGCACACAATGCAGTGCTGGGGGGCATGGCCGCGGCAGTACTGCTGTTGATGCTGATCGGCGGTATGATCCTTCGCTACAGCGTGCGTCTCCCGATCGGGCCGTTCTTCACAGTCACGTCACTCCTGCTGGCGCTGATGGCTGTCGTCTTTGTCGGTAACGGTATTGCAGCGTTGCAGGAAGCAGGTGTGCTGGCGACGACGACGGTGCGCTTCTTCTCGTTACCGCTGCTGGGTATCCACCCAACCGCGCAGAGCCTCGTGCCGCAGGTGTTGACGCTCGCATTGATCGCCGGTGGACTATGGTTCAGCCGAGCAAAATCGTCATAACGATCACACATTCTCCCGTTGATCTTCGAGCATGCACACGACGGGTTCCATCGCGCTGTTTCTTGCGAGCATCGATGAGCCCACACGTATGACGGTCTTCCTCCGAACACTCCCCGCGCTGTTGCTCCTCTGCACACTAGGTTGCGTCACACCGGTCACCCCTGAACAAATCGCCGGCGCCGACTACGGCGAAGTCCCGGTCGCGCCGGCCTATCAGCGTGCTATTCAGCGCTATATGCTCGGTGTTCTGTGGGAGCCGCTCACGGCTTCCTATCGATTTTTAGAAGAGCCACGGAAAGGATATGCCTATCTCTCGGGCCGGATGAAACCTCCCGTCTTTGGGTACCTCGTCTATGTGGGCATCAATGCGAAGAACATGAAGGGCAGCTATGCGGGCGAGAAACCGTATCGATTCTTTATTAAGAACGAACTCTTGTATCTCCTGAGCGAATCCGACAAGGCCGACGTTGTGCACTAGGAAGGGCCTCACTGAACCACATGCCTACTTACCGTACGCTCCACTGGATGAACCTCTGCTGTTCGAGACGGAACCGGAGCTTGGCGTTTTTCCCCCCGTCGCCCCTTTCATAGGAGTCGTGCCCATTTTCAACTCGGGCATGGCTGCCGGTCCACCTAGAATAATGACACCGGTGGTTCGGTCTTGTGGCTCCTGTCTCATCTTGTATGACGGTTCGGGATGCGGCTTGATGGAGCCGTCCGCTCCCATGTCTTTGTACGATCCAGTGAGACTTTTTGATTGATTTTCCAGGGTACTATCCCCTTGAACTCCTCCTTTTGGTTCATCTGCCAGAAAAGAACAGCCGGCCAATAAGAGAATCCCGCTCGCCATGACGATATACTCTGAAGTTTGTCGGCATCTCATATTATTCTTCATGACGGTCACCTCTTCTTTCCGGCTACCGGTGATATCGTAGCCAGGTGCCAGATCGTTCAATATTGGGAAAGGTCTAGCAGGATGTTGAAAAGTATTCAAGCTTCGTTCTTCGCGGGACACTGCCGCAAGGCGTGGATCCTCCTTGACTCCTACATTGTAACTCGTTAATTTCTTCGGCGTGGCGGTGTAGCTCAGTTGGCAGAGCAGCGGACTCATAAGCCGCGGGTCGGCCGTTCGATCCGGCCCACCGCCACCAACTCATTCTCCTAAAGAGCTTATCGCTCCCCGTCTCTACCATAAGAATACTTCACCACGGTCATGCCGCCTTACTTCCTTCGATCCGGTACCTTGATGGGCATGGTTCTACAATGCTTAACGTGTCTGAGAGACAGCCAACGGACAGGGCGAGGAAACCGCATACCCATCCAACCGGTGTACCGGTTAGGGAATTGTCCGGGCCACCTCCTCGGAAGGGAGACTTTCGATCCCTTGGCTATTGTACGCCGAGACGACGAAGAAGTACGTGACGCCCTTCACAAGCCCTGTGGATTGGTACGTGGTTACAGATGGAGGCAGTGTGGCGATGGGATCGCCATACAAGCCGGATAGGGTGGAGCTATAGACTTTATACCCAGCGAGATCAGGTTCTGTGTTGGGATCCCACTGGAGCGTTACGAAACCAGTAGGAGAAGGGACCCCTGGATGCTGTCCCACGACACAGCCTGTCAGTGCTAGGTTCACCATGACAAGCACGAGACCACAGGCGATTACCCGAATCACGGCTCACTCCCTGGTTTCTCGTACCAACATCCAACCTGAATCTAACTCCACAGTGGAGGAAACGCAAGGACGAGACGAACCGAGGCGCCGTCTCTTTCTACACGACCGCTCGTAAACCGCAGCTCCATTCATCTGGCTGCTCATACATGATGCCGCCTTTCCTCCTCAATCCATCGCGGCACCCTTTACCCACGCATCACGCAGCTCTTCATCCATACGCAAGAAGTTTCATTCTGAATTTTTCTTTCAAGAAAGCTTCTTCGACGGCTAGGGGAGTTCCGTATTGCCGGCGTGCAAGAGATGGCGAAGGATGACAATCTATTCTTACAGAGGCAGAGCTATGGATGATAATTTGCAAGGTGTGTATGAATATCTTTTCACGAACAAAGAGCTTTTAAAAGAAGGCGCCCTCTCTGCGGGGGAAGCGCGGGTCTTGAGAAGAAAGATTAAGGACCTTTCTTTCTTACTCGGTGAAGATGAGCACTCGCCAAAGTATTAGGGGTGTGGCGCTCCGAATGCTGCCAGGAGCGAATCATGTGACCACTGCACCATCCGGTCACGCCGTCTTACCTCCTTCGATCCGTAGGGATACCTTGACCGGGTGAGGCTGTAAAATAATGCTTACAGCAAGAGCCTCGATCGGCTCTCCATCGAATTATTGAAACGTTATGAAAAGTGGAAAGACATTGTGCAAATCTCCTTGATCAGGCGTAGACCTGCCGACCAGGGGTTTCATGGCGAACGTCTCCAAGGAGAATGGGAAGGACATCGATCGTCACGGCTGAATACACAGGATCGAGTCATCTATAAAGTTGAGGAATATCTCGTACAGATGGTCGTCATGGACGTCACCGCCTCTCACATTGCGGGATGTGGTACTGGACTTTGAACCAAGCATATTATTACCCTAAGCAGGCTATTGGAAGAGGGTGGCGAACTGCGTCACGAATGGCTCGCGCCGCCTCGACAGCCTGCAGCGCTTCCTCCTTGTCGACTGGCTCCCAGACACCGGGATATCGCCCTTCAATCGCATAGGGGTTCAATCGGTCTAAAAGTCGCGGATCGATGGGCAGACGAAGATCCTTCGGCAGGAGGGCATACAACTCCGTCAGATCATGAATCTTCGGGAAGTCGATCCGATAAAAGACCAAGAGCGCTTTGAGATATTTCTCACCGCATTGCTGAGCGTGGAAACAGACCGTGTCCCAAGGAATCTCTTTCGCGACAAGATTATTCTCAATATTTAGCAAATCGTGCTCGGCTTTGTTCACCCACGACCGGACAAGATCCTCGAGTCTAGGCCGCTCGGTCATAGAGAACCTTTCCTTCCTGACGGGCCGTCCGGATGACCGTCCCCGGAGCATCACGGTATGCCTCGAATTCCTCCGGGGTCACGACGATCACATCCTTTGGGACGCCCATCCCCGCGAGAAGGCCGTAGATCTCCACTGCTCGTGCCCGTTTGGAGCCGTTGGGATGCATCACGACGAGCAAATCCACGTCGCTGTCCGGGCGTGCATCCCCGCGTGCATGCGAGCCAAAGAGAATGATCTTGTCTGGATGAAATTGAGCGGCAATCCGCCTCACCATTTCTTGGATGGAGTCTTGAACCTGGTTCCATTCCCTCGCACGATTCGTCATAGAACCTCCTACGGCATGGGAATCTACCGTATTTCGTGTCGTTCCGTCATCTTGGCACGCGGTACTTCCTAATGCACCCCGGCAGGCTTGACGGTGAATCGCATCGGAAAAGAATCTCCACGATTCACGATTCGACCCCGGCTTACGAGATTCCGGAACTTCCACGGCGATCAGGCCTATCGCGCAATGAGATCATCCAGGAATTCCGACCCTGGCTTCACACCGGTGACCAGCAAATAGTCGCGGGCGCGGGTGCAGGCGACATAGAGCAGATGGCGTTCCGTGTCATAAACCTCCTGAAGGTCTGCATCATCTCCCACCGTCTCGATTCGTTCTTGTAGGGGAAGAATCTCATCGTCACAAGCCATCACAACCACCGCACGAAACTCCAGTCCCTTAGCCAGATGCATCGTGCTGATCGAAGCATACCCGCTGGTGGTCTCCACATGCTCGTCGAGGATCTTGAAAGGGATTCCAGCCTGCTCAACTGCCGCACGGGCACGGGGCAACTGTGCCTCTGAACGGACAAACACCCCAAACTCGTGGGGTGCCACCCCCGCCTTCACATGTTCGGATATCCAGGCACGAACTGTCTCGCTCTCCACCTTTTCATTGTTGTGAACCTCGATCACAGGCGGTGGCCCATTGAAGATCGAAACGGTATCTCGTCGATCATCCACATGGCCATCGACATCGGCAACCTGCGGGCCTAACAAGCGATCGGCCTGCATGCGGATTTGATGCGAAGTCCGGTAATTGACGCGGAGCGTGCGTGACCGCCCCCGAATATCAACGCCCAAAGACTTCCAAGAGAACGGCTGTTGAAAGATTCGCTGGCCTAGGTCGCCGGCAAAGAAGAGACCATTCTCACGATTGCCTCCCAGTGCGGCGAAGAACCGCAATTGAGCAATGCCGATGTCTTGCGCTTCGTCCACTACGGCAAAGTCAAATGGAGGGTTATTCCCTTTACCCACTACTGAAGCCAGAGCTGTAAAGACCGCAGCTTGCGTGATGATCCCTCGCTCCTTGAGATCCGCACGACACAGCTCAAAGATCGACCATAAGACGGCTCGTTGGGCTTCAGGCAACCTCGTCTTGCGACCCAAGCGGGCCACGTCCCGATAGGCTTCCCAACTTGCTAGCTGCCAGGCATCGACGACCTGTTCCCACTCACTCATGAGGAAGTGAAGCGTAAATTTATGGCCACCGATGGATTGAGATGCCGCCTCTAGAATATCTTTTACATCATTCCGGCTTGCGAGCTTGATCGGACCAAGAAGGGACTTGTGGAGGCGAACTCCGAGCGTATTCAGCGAATGGACGTCGATGCGCTCTCCAAGGCGTAGTTCGTTGCCAACCAGCCGTCTCAATTTGGTATGCAGCGCATGCGCGAGCGTGTCAGAAAATGTAGCCAGCAAGACTCGGGCATCGGGATTGGTGCGAGCGAGGAACGCGGCTCGATGCAATGCCACAATCGTCTTGCCCGTCCCCGCCGAACCGGACACTCGCGCCGGGCCACTGTAATTCCGTTCCACCCATTGCCTTTGCTCCGGGTGGAGAAAGACCGTCCATTTCTCCCAAGGGTACTCAAGGGCACGCTCCAACTCTTCGACATTCGTCATCACACGGAAACGGCGCTGCGCGTCCGGGTGATCGAATGGATTTGAAGCCGTTAGCACAGGCTGAACCAGCCGAGGCTTTCCACCGGTCGCGAGCTCAAGAAGCGCCTCTGCAGCTTCACCAGGCAAATGATCGGCCAAGGCCAACAGCGTATCCTCGGTAGCCTGGTGCACGTCAGAGAGCCATTCCGCCGGCACGCCAAAACTCAAAAGCTCAGTATCAGGTATCTGAGAAAACAGCCGCTGTTGTTTGGCCTCGACCTTGGGAGCTTCGACATATTTTGGAATAACGACTTCCTGCACCTTCTCGCGAATCTCGACTAGTTGAGCCGCGCCGGTTTTTGGATGAGCCTCCAGCCTGCGACGCTCAGCCCAGTCGTAGGCTTTGTCGTGGTGGCCAACGTAGCAGAGGAGCAGGCTCCCCAATGTGCGATGGACGATCAGCCGGAGATCGCTGCTGACTCGCACCGACCAGAAATTCTTGTCCTTGGCTTTATCGAGCTTATGAAAGCTGAAACCAGGATTGGCAGGGTTGAGTTGAAGGTCAAACGCCGTCGTCTTTACAGCCTTTTGCTCATCGCCGGTTAGGCGGGAGAGGCTGTCGGTGAAGGTGTCGGCAATGCGGAAGTCCATGGCCTCAGACCTTGAACACCTTCATCACTTCATCGCCCAAGTGGTTAATGACCTTTACCGCAATGCGGCCGGATTTGGGTTTATTGAATGGTCGAGACGTGTCGCTGTGGAGGCTGGCCCAGGCTTCGTGGTCAATCTCGGCTTTGAGTGTCGTCTTGAGGGCGCTGTAGGGATCGTTCGCACCCAGAAAGTAGGCATGGCGGACGAAGAAGCTCTCTTCGTTGTAGTCCGTGTCGATGAACCAGCAGGCAATCCCTTCGGCGCTGTCGCTGATGACTTCACCGGTTTGGGGTTTGAACACGTCAACCCCTTTCACCTTCACCCGTAGCTTCCCGTCTTTCTCTTTGAGGATATCGATGTCCGGCTCGCCGAAGATGACAAAGAGGTTGCCCTTGCCGGTGTTCTTCAGATCGTCGGACATGTGGAGATCGGCATTCATCCGAGCCTTGAGCACAGGAATGCGCCCCAACTTGCTGAACTCAGTGGTATGCGCTTCATAATTGAAGGCGCAGGCGATGAGGACATCAAACCCAGCATCGCCAGCCTCACGGGCCGCTTCTACCAGATCAGGTCTGGTGACGGTCCCGAACTCCGGACCGATGAAAATGGCGGCGCGTTTTTCCTTCTCCCCTTCCAGATAGCGACCTTCAGCACAGACGAGATCGCCAGGCCAGGGAATGAGAGCAGCAAAGACGATTTTGTCGGCCTTATGTGCCTGTTGGACGCCGGAGGTTTTGAGATTGTCCAGGATCATCTGAGCGAACGTCTGCTTTGCACCGTAGTCTGGACTACTTTCCTTGGACGGATCGATCAACTCATCGTTCTCATCCACGCCCAGCACACGGTGAGGCGAAAGGCTCTCCACGGTGAAGGGACCTGCCACACGGACCTTCTTCTTGTCCTCGTAGGGTTTGTCGTAGAGGTATTCAAACTCGGCCTTGGCCGCGATGGACTTGTCGATCTCCTGCTGCCTGGCAATGCGGGCCTGCCACCAGTCGGCGTGGATCTTCTTTGCCCCCTCGGACCACTTGGCATCTGGCTCGCGCGGAATCTCCCATTCCTGCCATTGTTTCTTAAGGGCGGCGTTCAGCTTCTCGCGCAATGGTTCAAGGGTGGCTTGCCACTTGTCCCAGATGACATCAATTTCTGCATTATTGGCAATGGATTTGAGCGTGATGTGCGGCACACGTTCATACACGAAGCCGTGGCGGATGTTTCCATGTACAGGTTGCGAACTTGGGGCTGTACGAGTGACTTCGGCCTCTTTCATTTGACCTTCGCGGGAATCGGCCAATAGATAAAACGGATAGCGAGCGCCCATGATACGGGCACGGGCCAGCGCCAGTGCTACACGCGACGTATCAAGGGTAATCCAGCGGCGGCCCCATTGCTCAGCGACGGTGGCGGTCGTGCCTGAGCCGCACGTAGGATCCAGCACAAGATCGCCAGGATCGGTGCACAGAAGAATCGCCCGCTGAACCACTGATTGCGAAGTTTGCACGACATATATCTTGTCAGCCATAAAGCTGGCGCCCACGTCATCCCAGCGATTGTTGATTTGCACAGCTGGAAAGTCGCCAAGGTAGCGGACGTATCCAAGCCTACTGATAGTGGCTTCAAGGCGTCCGGCCGCTTTCAAGCGGGCCATCCCCTGCTCGTTCGTTTTCCAGCGAACTGTCAGCGAGGGTTTATGAATTCGTCCTTCAAGTTCGACACCGAACCACGATGCAGCCCCTTCGCCTTTGTCACGTCCAGCGCTTTGGGAAGTGAGATTATCGAGTGAGTAGATACGCCACTCGCCAGTAGCGATACGCGGATCGTTTAACTTCTCTTCGGTGAGAGACTCCCCAAATCCAATCGATTCTCGAAGTCGGTTGTAATTCGTGCCACCTTTTTCGCCCGGACGCTTCCGCTTTAGTAGTGTGCGATACTTAACCGTCTGCTTGTCCTTGCAATACCAGAGAAGATAGTCAGTTGTTTGACCAAGGAAGTCCTCCGTTGAGCCTGTTGTTTTAGCAACCCCAATTAACGATACACAGTTATCCTCCCCAAACACCTCATCCATCACCGCCCGGACGCGGTGGACATTTTCATCGCCGATCTGCACGAAGATGGAGCCGGACTCGGTGAGCAGATCCCGAGCGACGGTCAGTCGGTCACGGAGATAGGTCAGGTAACTATGGATGCCATCACGCCAGGTATCCCGGAAGGCCTTCACCTGCTCCGGCTCACGGGTGATGTGCTCGGCGTTGCCGTCCTTCACGTCGCGGCTGGTCGTGCTCCACTGAAAGTTGCTATTGAATTTTATTCCGTAAGGTGGATCGAAATAGATGCATTGCACCTTACCGCGTAGACCCTCACGCTCAGCAAGACTCGCCATGACTTGGAGCGAGTCCCCAAGAATCATGCGATTCGACCAGTTCTGGTCGTGCTGGTAAAACTCGGTCTTGTCTACGCCCTTGGGAATCCCGTTGAAGTCGGCAAAGAGATCTGGTGTGAGTAGGCCGGCTTCGTGTTCGCGCTCCTTCGTTTCTCGCAGCAAATCATCGATCAACGCCTTCGGGTGGACCTTTTCCTGGATATAGAGCGGCGGAGCATGGACAACGAGATCACTCCAATCTTGCTCATCCTTCCCACGCCAGACCATTTGGGGATCGAGATCACGATTGCGTCGCTCGTAGGCCATACGGACCGGGCTTTGCTCCTCTTTACGCAGGACAGATTGGTATTCCGCCGTAGGAATGTTCTTCCGTTTTGCTTGGTCATGCTTGAGGGCTTCAACGGTCTTGGTCGCTCCTTGCTTCTTGGCCATGCTTATTTCCCCTCGACCACTGGCCTGGCTGTGGCGGCCTCAACCATCTTGTTGAACTCGCTCGCGACCTTGGCCTCGAAGTCGGTCTCGATCTGATAGACCTCCGTGAACTCGGCAAAGGCCCACCTGCCATAGCTTCCAAGGTTATTCACCCCCGGTACCCAATAATTCTCCATGGTGGCCTTCTTTTCCTTCGCATCTTCACGCCGGTAGCCCTTGATCTCGACGATGAGGTGGAGCAGATCTTGATCACCATGACCGTCATCGACCAGCACAATGAAATCGGGGATATACCGCCTGGTCTCCGATCCATACCGGTACGGCACTTCCAGACCGAGATTGTGATTTTTGACATAGGCTCTGACCTTGGGATGAGCCTCGGCCACGCGACAGAACTCGCCTTCCCAATCGCTGTCGAGCATGATCCAATTGATATGACAGCGCCGCGCGTCTGTCTCCCAGCGGGAGGGTTTGGAGGTATTGAACCGCACATGCCTGGTCGAGCCAGCGGGATTGTAGGCATCGAGCACGGCTTTGATCGGCTTCTTCCCCATGAACTCTCGCGTGATGCCTGCCATGATCTTTTGGCAGGCCATCTCGGCCAGCATCTTGTACTTGAGCTGCGCCGGGTAGGTCCCTCCCCTACAGATCAAGCATTTCTCATCCAGCCACTGTTTCACCATACGTTTCAGCTGACCGAAGAGATGCAACTGCGGATCGCCATTGGCATCACGCCACCGGGTCATCAGGAAATGCGAGGTTAGTTCGTAGACGACCTGAGACGGCCTCACGTCTCCGGTATGGACGAGATTCAGGTCCACGCTTTCGCCGATAATTCCGGAATTGCGGGTTTCCGTTGCCCCGACTAAATCGGGTGTGAGTTCAAGAGTGGAGTCTTCATTGAACCTCGCCGTCAACCGCTCCTCCGGCAGCTCAATATGGTATCCCTCCACGCGGGGGAAGGTGATTTCAAGCGCATCGCGATCGGGACGGACCGCCTTGACTTGAATGGTCTCGCGCGGCGGCTGAGGCGGTGCGATGACGGGCTTGGCATTGAAATCAAAGGGAATACCGAGCACATCCGCATACTCGACATTAAATTGGTGGTCGTCGTTCAACTCATAGGACTGGCGCCGCAATGCGCGCCCGATGACCTGTTCGCACAAGAGCTGCGTTCCAAACGCCCGCACGCCGAGCACATGCGTGACCGTATTCGCATCCCATCCTTCTGTGAGCATCGACACCGACACCACGCACCGTATGTCGGCCCCAAGGCGGCCCGGCTTGCCGACCGTATTCATCACCTCCCGAAGCAGATCTTGGTCCGTCAAGTCTTCGGCCTGCCGTCGATCCCCGGTCCGCTCGACGATCTCGCGGCGAAAACGTTCGATTTCGTCGGCGGCCATGCTGCGGAAGTTGTCATCCAGCGCTTCGCCGGATTCCAATTGCTCGCTGTCAATCAGCAAGGTTCGCGGACGTGGGAGTGGATTGCCATGCTCATCGTGGTTTTGAAAGAGTGACAATCGCCCAAACATAAGCCTACTGGACCCGTCTGCATTCTCCCTCTGGAAGCCGGAGATATAGTCGTACACCAACTTGGACGTGGAGGTGTTGTTACAGACGATGATGAAACAGGGCGGCACAGGGACCTTCTCTCGGCCCAGAGCTCGTATGTCTTTTCGTAGTGGCCGTAGAGCGCATCAAGCGCCGTCTGTAATTGGGGCGGTAACTCAAGGGGGTCTAAACCCTCAGCTTTGCCACGACCTTTCTTCGGCATCTTGGCCCTGATGTGCTCCCACAGGTTGCGAAACATCGGCATTTCGTTGCCCGGAATGTTGTCCGTGATGGGCACCCGAGGCAGCTTTACAATGCCGCTCTCAATCGCATCCATGAGCGAGAAGTCGCTCATGGTCCAAGGAAACAACGTCCCTTCTGCGTAACCGGAGCCGCGAAGAAAGAAGGGCGTGGCCGATAGGTCAATGATCTGGGTGATGCCGAGCTTGCGCGTGACAATTTCCAAACCCGATATCCATAGGCGAGCCGCTTCGTTATTCTTCTCGGCTTCCTTCTTGTCGTCTCCCTTGAGGTCCTCATCGTCGGTTTTGGCCCCAGGCTTCTCCCGATAGCAGTGGTGCGCCTCGTCATTGAGAACCAGAATGTTCTTCATGCCCATCAAATCGGGCATTACCCTCTGGAGCATCTGTCCTTCTGTTTCAAGTGTATTGAGTTCTTCCCCTCGTCCTTGAAGGAGAGAGCGGCCTCCTTTTGACAGTTCCAATCGTTCTCGCAACTTAAAGGCATGGTAGTTCGTGATGACGATTTTGGCATCCCGTACTTCATCGAGGAGATCGTGGGGTACCAGTTCGCGGCTCGCATAGTAGCTATCTGGATCGTTTGGGAGGAGGACGCGAAGACGGTCTTTAATTGTCAAACCCGGCGTCACAACGAGAAAACCACGGGTGAATTTCTTGCTGTTCGGGCGACGCACGGCATTGATCGTTTGCCACGCGATCAGCATGGCCATGACCGTGGTCTTGCCTGCCCCTGTGGCTAACTTTAATGCTAGACGAGACAGGCCTGGATTCGCATCGTTGTTCGAGTTTGCGAGATGATCGAGAAAACCTTTGCCCGCCTTGGTATTTGAAGCCACCTCAGTCAACCAAATGGCCGTTTCAGCCGCCTCGACTTGGCAGAAGAATGGTCGCGTATTGTTGAATTTGTGATGCCGCCAGTGTTGAAGTAACCGAGCCGTCTCTGGCGTGACTTGCCAGTCGCTTGGACTTGTCAATTGACGCCATGCATCGACGTGGTCGCGTACACCGTTGATGATGGCGGTGATGTCATATTGTTGCTCTTGAGTCGAGAGACCCTTCCCTTCGTCAAAGACGATCGAGGCCTGCTTTTCTGAACTCTTTCGCTTTTTGGGCTTCGGAATCGGCGTGATAAATTCCGCCGGGCGACGCTTCTCTATAATCTTGTGCGTCGGTTGGCCTTGGTCGTCGAGTTCCCAATGACGCATGGGATACGCGTAGGGTGAATTGATGATGGGTTTGGAGAAGAAATCAGCACTCATTGCGAACCGACATCATGGGAAACGGCATGCATGTGCGGCAGAATACCTTCATTCGCTAACGAAGTCACCACTTCGTTAACTTTTCGGGCAGAAGATGTCCTTCCACTCGCCAATTTAATCTATGACTCGTGGGAACTCGCTCTTGATCACAGTCAGAGCTGTAGTGAGATCGTCGTACTTCTTGGGCGGGACAATCTCTGTCACGCGGTCGAGGGCTTCAAAAGACTCTCGCTGAGGAGGGCTAAGGCTGAGCCGTCCGGCTATGGCATTCACTTGCGGTTCATCAGTTACACACTGGTCCGAGCCGTGGACGGCGGCGCGTCTTATAGAGGGCAAGCTTCGCCTCAAGTGCAGACGACTCGCCGTTTTTGGGCTTCTCTGATTCTTTCTTCGATTTCGGCATGAACCCTTCTCCGATTGATTGGACGGAACGCTTACAACACCCCGCTGAATAAATGAGCGCCGGAAGCTTACCGGTTTCCTTTTAAGAAATCCCGCCCTCCTTTTATATAGCCTCAATCGTAAGTTCGACTATTGAATTGTTCGTTACGAT
This sequence comes from Nitrospira sp., assembly GCA_024998685.1. Lineage (GTDB taxonomy): Bacteria > Nitrospirota > Nitrospiria > Nitrospirales > Nitrospiraceae > Nitrospira_D. The sequence goes on along the minus strand of JACOEH010000003.1, from coordinate 149,659 downwards.
TGGGCTGGGGAGTCCTGCCTGTGGCTCGTTTGAAGCTCAATCGTGAGTTGTGAGTGTTGAGCCTTTAGTTGTAGGCGGCTCGGAAGGGTGAACTGTCAGCCGTCACACCGAATCGCGCGATTGAGAGGGAGAATACGAAAGATCACCGCACGAGAGAAGACACCTCGAGAGGTGAGTGATGGAAGCGGGTGGGATAGCTAATATGTAGATGTGTACTGAATTATTCCCCGACGGCGAGTTCCGCTTCCAATGGATGGTCTTTGGGAAAGCGACTGACGCCAAGCACGCTGAAGCCCAAGATATGGCCCTGTTCATCCACACGCTCCATGACGGCATCATGCGCAGTCGGTCGCATGAAGCCCGGAGCCTCCCGAAACTGGACTTCCAGGTAATCGGCTTCGGGATCGAACCAGATTTTTACTTTTTCGGCCATAGGCGCTCTCCTGGTTTCAGCCGATCAGTGAAATAGGCCGTCACAACAAAGCCATCGTCTGTCGCATACTTTACCACGGCACAGAGCCATTTCCCACCAACACGTGTCTTGGCATAGTACTCGTAAAATAGCTGAACAGTCCTATCTGAACGAGAAAGACGCACTTCTGCTGGTCTTTGAAGAACATAAGCAACCTCCGCTTCCATACCTATCATTTCGGGATGCTGGAGAATGTGTACCATTCGCTCGTCCGTCAATCTAATTAATCGACCAAAACAATCGCGAATGGACTTCATAAGATATGTCTCGAACGCACAGAAATGCGGACGCCCAAACCGACCGGCGTTGGGTGGCCGGCAGCTTATCCGTTTCCCTCTCAGAAATCACGCCCTATCAGGCAAAAGAAGTGCTGAGCACCGCATAGCAAGGTCGAATGCACATATTTCGAGATGGTCGTAATACGAGGCGACTGTCTTTAAAATAGGGGCAAGCGGAGGGGTGCAGGCAAACCAGGAGGGACGCCATACCATACAAGCGACAACCGATGAGGACGATGAGACGGCGCCTACGGCGCGGACGAGCAAAGAAGAGTGTTGTAAAGAAGACATCTAAATCCGGCCTCAGCCGCCGATTGGACGAGTTGACGGAGCGGATTGATGTTGTGCTGCCGGAGATGACGGCGCGTGTTGCGGCGCTGGAGCATCTGCTGCTGGAGCTGAACCTGTGCACTCGCGACGATCTACGCCGGGCGCGGGAGTTCATACGCGATCAGGAGGCATGAGGGACGGGCGTGATCGAGGTGACTATAGATTCCCGCTTTCGTGGGAATGACCAATTCGTCTGAACCCTAACTTCTTGCTAGCCCGTTTGCAAAAGAAGTCACCCCGTCTCTCGCTTTCCGAGCGGAAGAGATTAGACGCCAACCATTGTTTCGACACTTTGGGTTCCCTCCATAGCATCATAACGGTATAGTGAGAGGCATGACATACATGGACAAATAACCCATGCACCCCGAGCTTCGGCGAGCCTATGAGGCTGAAATGACGGCTGCGGTTCACCAGTACAGCGCCGGGGACTACCGGCTCGCATTTTCCCATCTTGAGCGGGCGCATATTTTAGGACAATCGGTCGACATTGCCCATGCGAGAGCACACTGGTGGATGCTGAAGGTCGGATGGAAGCGCCGAGATGTCGTAGAAATTACTGGTCAGATACCGAGGATCCTGGGAGCGCTACTGTTCTCACGAATGTGGGTACCGATCGGCAATACAGGAGGTGCCAGGGTTTCCCCCTTCAAGCCCATGCCGATTCCAGAAGAACTTCAAACCCTCTTAGAGAAGTACGGACCCACCGCCAAGGTTTGAGCCGTCTCAAGATCACAGTCCCTATTCTTCCCGCAATCCGTCAATTATCGGTTGCCGTGCCGCCCAGCGGGCAGGAAAGTAGCCCGCCACCAAGGTGGCAATGGCCGCAAGCACCACGGCCTGAATGAGCGCGCCGATCGGAATAATCATCTGGATCGTCCATCCGAATGATTGCTTGTTGATGACCTTGATCAGCAACAGAGACAGCAAGCCTCCTCCGATGAGCCCCAAGGTAATCCCGATCACACCGAGATACGCCGCTTCCCATAACACGAGCTGTCGAATTTGCTCCGCGCTGCCGCCGATGGCTCGGAGGGTGGCAAATTCCCGGCGACGTTCGAGGACAGAGGTCACCAGTGTATTGACGATCCCCAGCATGGCAATCACGACAGCAATGGCCTCCAGGACATAGGTCAGCAGAAATGTCCGATCGAAGATATCCAGAATTTCTTTCCGCAGCTCCGTATTGCTGATCACGAGCGGCGGGACCCCCCCGCCCGTTGCGCCGCTCAGTTGTTCGGTGATCATTTCTCTCACTCGATCGAGACTTGATCCAGGGCTCACATACACGGGGAAGACCGTAACCAGATCATCGTGCCAGAGCGATTGGTAGAGTGCCCGATCCATGAGAAGCTTGCCCCCGTCCGTCGAGTAGTCATAGAACACGGCCACGATCGGGAATTTCACGGAACCGCTCGGTGTCATGACTTCCAGCGTTGATCCCTCTTCCACGCCGAGCCGATTGGCCAAGACCTCAGAGACGAGGAGCCCTCGAGTCTCGGCCGCCCGCCTCAGCTGTTCCGACGAATCGCCCTGACGCACCAAATACCGGCTCCATTGGGCATGCAGCCGTAGATCCCGGGAGACGACAGCCACCCGTTGGCCGTTCACCTCTATCCGGACGTCACGATAGCTGTCGACCGCCGCCACGTCGGGGATAGAGGAGAGGACCTTCAACCACGTGGGCGGGAGACTCCGGCCGGCACCTCCGATCTCCGTACCCCGCAGCCACATGGAGGGCGCCACGACCAGATCGGCCAAGACCGTATCGGTAACCCACAGTTCGACCGTATGTCGAAAACTTCGCACCATGACCAACACGCCGATCATAATGGCCAATCCCACCATCAAGGCAGAGACGGTGACTCCGTTTCGGCCGGGACTGCGGGATGCATGCTCGACGGCAATCCCTCTCATGACTCCTTGGACTCCACCGTCGCGCCCTACATATCGGCGTCGGCGAGACCATCCGGTCACACAGATCGGAGCGAGACAGGCGAGTCCTGCCAGCAACGATAACGTCGCCGTATAACCGGAGACAGGAACCTCACCTATGGGCCCCGGCAGGCTCAAGATCCCGGTGATCACGAGCAAGCTCACCCCCATCCCGGCGAGCATCCCCGTTCGCAACTGCCGGCTCGCCTCATAATCCCCCGGAGCCAGAGCGCGTACCGTAGCGGTGCGGCTCGCATCCACGCTGGGACCGACGGCACCGATCATGGACACGACGCACCCGATCGCAATTCCTTCGACCATCATGCTCCAGAATCGGCCGGTCCGGAACAGGCCGCCTTCGCCGGCACCTACCGGAACATACAGGTCCGAAATAGTTCGACTGAGCAGAGTCACCAGCTCTTGCGCGAGTGCCACTCCGGCCGCACTTCCGACGATTCCTCCCAAGCCTCCGAATAACCCGGCTTCCATCAGGAACAAAACCGCCACCCGAGACTGGGTCATCCCGACGGCTCGATAGATTCCGATTTCCCGTCTCCTTTGGGCGACGGCGAACGCCATCGTATTGTAAATCAGGAACATCCCGACCAATAGCCCGACCCAGCTCAATACGGTCAGATTGAGGCGGAAGGCGCGCACCATTTGCTCAACCTGCCTCGCCCGGTTGGCTGGCCGCTCCACCGTCAGATAGGGTGGCAGCACGATCCGTAGGTCCTGAGCCACGTCTTCGACGGCCATGTTTTCATCGGTGACGAGATCGATTCGATCCACTTTGCCGACCATCTGAAATGTAATTTGCGCGGCGGCAATATCCATGACGGCCATCCGTTCCCACGATGAGGTTCGGTCCGACTCATTGTGAAGAATCCCTGCGACCCGACAGGTGAGACGTCCTGTCCCTATCAAGAGATCGAGTTCATCATCGACCGACAGATTCCACTCAGCAGCCAATTTGGCTCCTAAGAACACCGCCCGTGGCTGGATCATGCCCAGCAACTGATTTTCCGTCGTCGGTTGGCTCAGGCGAAACCCACGTGTATTGAGTTCGGCCAGAAGATCCAGACCTACGACTTGTACTGCTTGGTCGGCTTGCCCTCCCTTCATCCGAACAGCCGTCTGTAAAATCATCGGCGATGCGGACGTCACACCGGCGATCGTTCGGATTCGCGTAATGACTTGTTCATCAAGCCCGGTCTCACCTCCCGACACTTCCAAGGTGGTCGGACCGGCCACCGTCATGACCGCCTGCTCAAAGGACCGCAGCACGTCGATATTGGCGGTGCGTACGGCGACGGAGGCCGAGACACCGAGAGCCACACCGACGATCGTCAGCACGGTGCGTAACGGCCATTGCCGGACATGAGACATGAGAAGAAGGAGGAGCACCCTTAAAAAGGCAGGCATGTCGCGTGAGAGAGACTTTCAACAAGAAGAGGGTTTCTCAGTCCCATCTGCCTATCGGTACGCTCGGCATATATCAGTAGTTTCGTTTACACATTTTCAGTCGTTTGCTAGACTGATCACAGAATTTCAGAGAGGAGAACAGATGGCAAGAAACAAACACACCGCCGCACGTCCGCGCCGCCGAATGGAACACCGTCCCAAATCTTCTCTGCACATCACGCCCCGCCAGCGCGAGATTCTCCGATTGGTCGCGATGGGCCACACCAATCGAGAGATCGCCGCATCACTGGATATCAGCGTCCGGACGGTCGAGGTCCATCGTTTCAACTTGATGCGCCGACTCGATGTTCGGAACGTCGCCCAACTCCTGCGCCAGGCCCTCCAACACAACTTGCTGCCTCGCAACTTCGGCAATAAATAGGTTCACAATTCCTTGAGCCGCCCCCGGCATTCCAGAATCGACCGGTATCCTTTTCCTGCCAAGACAGCGGTCAATTCCGCTTCCAAGCGGCCGAACGCCTCCAACCCTTCTTCCACCAACACCGTCCCGATTTGAACCGCCGAGGCACCGCAGAGGACATGTTCGAACACATCGACTCCCTCCACAATCCCTCCGGTTCCGATAATCGGCATCTTCCCCTCAAAAAACTTATAGAAGGCGCGGACGTTCGCCAATGCCACCGGCTTGATCAGGCGCCCGCCCAACCCGCCGAATCCGCCTTTGGGTTTAATGACGACGGTTTCCCGTTCGGGATCAACCACCAGACCGTTGCCCACCGAATTGATCATATTGAGAAAGTCGACACCGCAACGCCCGAGTACGTTTCCCATGGCCTCATGATGCGCCGGGTCAAAATACGGCGGCAACTTCACTCCCATCGGGACCGTGATGAGACGTCGAACCTTTTTGAGCACCCGCTCGGAAGTTTCCGGATCGTAGCCGATTTGTGGCTTGCCTGGAATATTCGGGCAAGACAGATTGACTTCAATGAGATCAGGCTGGGCTGCATTGATCGTTTCCGCGATGGTCGGAAAGTCTTCCTCTCCGAGTCCGGCCACGCTGGCTATCACGGGCTTTCCGAACCGCTTGAGGTGAGGGATCAACTCGGCATAGGCTCTATAGCCGAGATTCGGAAGACCCATCGAATTGATCGATCCTCCGGGAAATCCGTGATACCGTGGCGTCGGGTTGCCGTGGCGTGCCTCGATCGTCATCGACTTCGTAACGATCGCCCCGGCGCCTGATTTCCCCAAGGCTTCAAGTTCATCCCGTGTGACACAGAGCGCTCCCGACGCATTCATGAAACAGCCGGGAAAGGTCACGCCGGCGATCGTTGTGGAGAGATCGATCATGGAGTGACCAGTTCGGTCATACGTTCAGTGCGGGAAACCAACTGTCCATCCCGCATGGTCCACACATAGTCGGCGGTTTGCGCGGCCGCCACGCTGTGGGTTACCAGCAGGACCGTCTGCCCTCCGGATATCGCGAGCTCACGAATAAGCGACATAATGCCTGCTCCTTGATGAGAATCGATATTGCCCGTCGGTTCATCAGCCAAGAGGAGACGAGGTCCATGTGCCAAGGCCCGTGCAATCGCGATTCGCTGTTGCTCCCCGCCGGATAATTCGGCCGGTCGATGTTTGCGACGGTGACTCATTCCCACCCTGTCCAACATGTCCTCCACTCGTTGCGCTGTCCCCCGCCCATTTTCCCCGCGTAACATCAAGGGCAGCGCAATGTTTTCTTCCGCGGTCAACCCATGAACCAAATGGAAGGCTTGGAACACAATCCCGATTGTTTCACGCCTGATCTTCGTCCATTCATAGCCGGTCAGATTTCCGGTGGATCGTCCATCCAGCACGATTTCCCCCGATGTAGGCAGGTCCAACCCCGCGACGAGGTTCAGAAGGGTACTTTTCCCGCAGCCGCTGGGACCCACGAATGCGCAAAATTCACCGGGTTTTACCTCTAAATTCACATCGCGCAAAGCCGCGACCTTGGCTTCTCCGCGCGAATAAACTTTTGAGAGTTGCCTCAAGATCACCATCGGCGGACCAGTTCTCTCCCATGACGATCGCCCGGTACCCGATCGCTTTCACTCCTATAGCACAATAAATCGAAAGCCGACAACCTTGACACGATCAGGCTCTTCGCCATAAAGAATGATGGAACACGCACCGATCACAGGCTGTCAATGCCTCATTATGTTTCAGAATGGCTCCCTGGTCTCGTACGCCGCGCAATCAGGTTCATTCTTCCTGTTCATTGTTCGAATTGCAGTTCGCTTCTGGCGGATGATCCGATCCCCCATTTTTGCTCCGACTGCTGGAGCGCAATTTCCTTCATGCCCGACGCTCGATGCGCCCGTTGCGATCGCCCCTTCCCTTCCTCTATTGCTATGACCTACAGTCCAAACCATGTCTGCCAACCCTGCGCTGAACGTCCGCCTTCCTATACGAAGGCCTGGACGCTGTACCCTTATATGCCCCCGCTCCAGCATGCCATCCGCCTCTTTAAATACCGGGGAAAAGTTTCCCTGGCGGCCCCACTGGCCGATCTCATGATCGCCCGACTGCCTCCGCTCGATTCGGTTGATGTGATCATACCAGTGCCCTTGCATATTCGGAAACTCCGCGAACGAGAATTCAATCAGTCTCTGCTTCTTGCCGATCACATCGGGCGTCGCCTTGCAGTCCCAGTGGTCTATACCAATTTGGTCCGAACCGTTCCTACACCGGCCCAAACCACATTATCCCGCAAAAGCCGTCACAAAAACCTTCGTCGAGCGTTTGCGGTTCGACGCCCAGAGGCGCTCGTCGATAAACGCATTCTTCTGATCGACGACGTCTTTACGACCGGTACCACGGTGAATGAGTGCGCAAAGACCCTGCGCAGGGCCGGCTCAGCCGATGTCTTCGCCTTAACGTTAAGCCGAACCATGGGTACCGATCTCGTCCCCGACCGAATCCTGGCCCAGCATCCGTACCTTTTTTGAGATGCGGAGGATACATCCATGCCGATTTACGAGTACTCGTGTCAGGAATGCAACAGGCGAAGCTCCATCTTGATCTTGAGCGCACAGCAGCTCAATTCGGTTGTCTGCCGGCACTGCGGCAACTCGAGGTTGGAACGCCTCCTGTCCCGATTTTCAGCTCCTAAATCGGAAGAGTCCAAGCTCGAATCACTCGCGGACCCTGCCAATCTGAGCGGACTCGATGAGTCTGATCCTCGGAGTGTCGCCCGTCTCATGAAAAAAATGGGGAAAGAGATGGGGGAAGACGTGAGCGACATGGACGCGATGCTGGACCAGCCACACGATGACGGAGAGGCAACAGACCACACCGACAGTTTCTGACATGCATTGTCATATATTTTCGTTTGACATTCTTTTCGTGGTCGCTAGAATAGCCTGAGTATTGGGGGTGGTATGAATATTCCTCGCTCTGGTACTAGGTGGAGTGATGAACAGAGTTCCGAAGATCGACCTGATGACCGCGACAGAAACATGCCGGTATCTCAAAATTACGCAACGTACCCTCTATCGCTATCTTCGGAGTCGGCAGATTCCCGCCTTCAAGCTGGGAAAGGAATGGCGGTTTGTACGTTCGGATCTCGAGCAATGGATCCGCGACCGGACCAGAACCGCCGTGAATTCCTAAACACAGGACATCGCCATGCTTGCCGGTGAATATCTTTGCAAGGTGGATGAGAAAGGGCGTTTCATCGTCCCCTCGCCGATCCGTGAACAAATCGAAGCCGACGGGCAGACGGTGATGTTCCTGAAAGGTCCGGAACAATCTCTGTTGATCTATTCCACGAGGGAATGGGAGAAGGTCCTTGAACGGGCTAAAACGTCTCTGGATGAGGATCAAAGTCGCCTGTTTATGCACTCTGTCGTTTCCGAGGCCGGCTCATCGGACATCGATAAAACGGGACGGATCCTGATTCCCGGTCGCCTGCGCAAACTGGTTCCCGTCGATGAAGACCAAGAGATCATACTCGTCGGCCTGTATCACCGAATGGAGATTTGGAATCCAAGCGAATGGCGTCGGTATCTTGCCCGAACTGAAGATCGCTTTGAACAGAATATGGCAAAGATTCAGAACCTTCTCTAGTTCGGCTCCATGCCGTCAGACCGACGTCGATACAATTACCGCTCATCACGGTTTCACCTTTCCGCAACATCGTATCGCGGTGATCCGATCTTCCCATCCGCACCGAACAGGTTACGACGGATCAACGGGACGACTCTGTCGCCGACACCCGATTCTTCGAACTCAACGGCTGCTCTTCGGACACCATTACAACCTCCCATCGCCACATCGGATGCATTCACCATCACGTTACCCATCCCTCCCAGCATCAACCATCAATATGCGACCGTCAATGGACGTCGGTTGTTATCCGCTGCCGGACGTGCCTATAAAACATACGTCGGCCGGCAAGTATGGCTGGCATTGGCCCAATCCCCCGCTCGATGCTCCTTACGGGATCGACTTCACTCTGGACCGCTCGCGCTCACCATCCGATTCTTTTTTGCTTCCGCCTTACGACGCGACCTGGATGGCGGTCTGAAAATCGCCCAAGATGCGATCTGCGAGGGGCTCGGCTTGAACGACAATCGCATCATTGAAACCCATCTGTACAAACAGGTCGACAAAGCCGATCCTCGCATGGAAGTCTCTCTCCGGTGCCTTCACCCGCCTCATCACTCAGCCTAATCCCTCACCGTATCGCCCGCTCAGCTACAGTTATCTCCCGTCCGTGCCGATACCTGAGAGAACTTTTCTGCAGCCCTGGTCACGTACGACCGAACCGCCGATGGCGACAACACGTATCACCGTCAGTGAACTTCAGATCGGAATGTACGTCGCCCGTCTGGACCTTTCGTGGTTTCGCTCTCCGTTGCTCCGCCATTCATTTCTGATTGAGCATCCTTCGCAGATCGAAAAATTGGTGCACGCAGGGGTGAAGATGGTCGACATCGACCTCGATCGGGGAATCACTTCTCAGCCGCATCAGGTATCCGACACCATGCATGCGGCGACCGAGGCGACACCGACTTGGAGTATGAAAAAACAATTCAAGCCTTTGGCTCAGCTGAACGAAGAATATGTCCAAGCGAAGCTGGCCAAGCAACAGATGGATCACGCCGTACAAGCCGTTTTTACGACTATTACCAAAACAGGGACGGTCAACTCTCAGCAGGCGGCCGAAGCGGTCCAAGAAATCACCATCGCGATGAGAACTCTCACTGACTCTGCTATTTTCATGGCAGTGAGCCAAAACCGGGCCGGCGATTCCACTCTCAGCCGCCATGCACTGGCCACCTGTACGTTATCACTGGTTTTAGGACAAGCCTTCCAATTCAACCCCTTGGAGCTGCAAGAGCTTGCAACCGCCGCCCTCTTACATGACATCGGACTCTTGCAAACCCGGCCTGCCGTTGTCCGCCATGCTCGTGGCCCATCAGGCCTGTCCCAGACCGACCGACAAGAATTGGAGACCCATCCCCGCCGCGCAGTTCTCATGTTGGAGCAACAAGGCAGGATTGAGGCTGCTATACTGCATCTCATCGCGAATCACCATGTCTACCTGGATGACAGCGGCTACCCGAAAGAGTCACGAGGACGGTTTACCTCCGACCGCACCCGCATCCTGATGGTCGTGGATCGATACGATGAATTGATCACTGGATTCGGGAGGACATCTCCGCTCACTCCCTACCAAACATTTCAATGTTTGTATCAAGAAGCGCGGCAAGGCAAGCTCGATCGACGAATCGTATCGTCATTTATCGCGAGAGTCGGTATCTATCCGGTCCACAGTCATGTGCGGCTGAACACACAAGAGTTGGCGGTGGTCACGGAACTCAATCAAGAAAGACTGCATCTACCGATCGTCACCATTACTCATCAACCAGGAGGCACCGAGTACGTCACGCCGTTGGTCGTCGACCTCGCGCACCAGACCGACGAGACTCGGACACGGGCTATTGAAACTATCATCGCGATGGATCCTTGAGAATGAGCACCAACCCTATTCGTAGCGCAGCGCTTCGATGGGATTGAGTCGAGCGGCTTTGTTGGCGGGATATAAACCAAAAAATAAGCCGACGGCGATGGAAAAGCCGAATGCCGTCGCGACCGTATCGCCCGAAATAATCGTGGGCCAGCCGGCAATCACGGTCGTCAAACGGGCGCTCACCACTCCCAATAGAATGCCGATGCAGCCGCCGACCACACTGAGTGTCATGGCTTCGATCAAGAACTGAATTAGGATATGGGCTCGCTTGGCTCCAACCGCCATACGGACCCCGATTTCCCTTGTCCGCTCCGTCACCGAGACGAGTAGAATGTTCATGATGCCGATTCCGCCGACGAGTAGGGAGACGGATGCAATCGCCATCAACATGACCGTCAAGGTTTGACTTGTATCCTCCTGTACCTTTCCTAACTCGACCTGCGTGCGAATCGTAAAATCGTCCGGCTGGTCGGCCTGTAGACGGTGGCGAGACCTCATGACCTCTCGTATGAGTTCTACCGCTTCCGGCATATCCTCGGCTTGATCTGTGGCGGCATAGAGGCCGCCGACAGATCCAAGGAACGGCGTTCCAAAGACTTTTCGTTCGGCGGTCGTGAAGGGGATAAAGACGACGTCGTCCTGATCCTGACCATACGTGCTCTGTCCTTTGGGGGATAAAACGCCGATCACACGGAGCGGGACGCTTCTAATACGAATGATGGCCCCGAGTGGTTCCTCCCCTGGATCAAAGAGTTCATCGACCACCGACTGCCCGAGAAGTGCGACGAGGGCGGCACTATCCATATCTGCCTGAGTAAAGGAACCTCCCTTACTGAACGTCCAGTCTCGGATACTGAGATAGCTGGGTGACACGCCATTGACCGGGCTGTTCCCGTTCCGGTGACCATTCACGACCTGCAGTATGTCTCGTTTCATCCAAGCCGTATCAGATAGAAGCGGAATTTTCTTCTTCAAATCCACTGCATCCGCAACAGTCAGTGTAACAGCTCCGCCTTGTGCACCTCGCACACCACCGACGCTCGTCGCGGCAGGCCAGATCATGATGACATTCGTGCCCATGGTAGCTATCTGCTTCTGCACGGCCTGTTTTGCCCCTTCGCCGATGCTCACCATCGCGATGACCGCACCGACACCAATAACGATCCCCAGCAAGGTCAAACCGGCGCGCAGCCGGTTACGCCCTAAGACTCGCAACGCCGTCATCACCGTCAGCCATACAAATGTGTGCATTTATGCTTCCACTACCTGCGACCGCCCCTTGGTCATTCGATCGCTCAGGATCTGACCGTCTTTGATGACGATTCCACGCGAAGCATAGGCCGCAATATCGACTTCGTGTGTGACCAGGATCACGGTGATTCCTTCCCGATTCAACTCTTCAAGAATCTCCATGATTTCTTGGCTGGACTGCGTATCGAGATTTCCGGTCGGTTCATCCGCAAGGAGCAACGCGGGCGATGTCACCAGCGCCCGGGCGATCGCCACTCGCTGCTGCTGCCCTCCCGAAAGTTGGGTGGGTGAATGGTGCTCACGCCCGGTCAACCCCACACGCTGCAAGGCAGCAGACGCAAGAGATCTCTGTTCCTTTAGGGAAAGTCCTCGATAAAACAGCGGCAACTGGGCATTTTCCAATGCACTGGTCCGAGGAATGAGATTGAAACTTTGAAAAACGAAGCCGATTTGCTGATTCCGGATCTCCGCCAACCGGTCCGGCGGCAAATGTCCGACATCAATACCGTTCAGCCGGTATTGTCCCTTTGTCGGTTGATCAAGGCACCCCAGAATGTTCATTAGTGTGGACTTGCCTGATCCACTCGATCCCATAATCGCAATGAACTCACCTCGCCGGATGGTGAGATTCAACCCTTTCAACGCCTGCACTTCAACGTCACCGACGCGATAGATCTTCCAAATATCTTCACAAATGATCAGCGCGCTCACAAGCCTATCCTGTAAGGGATGTTACCTGAAGATGAATGACGGGGTAGCGGTGACAAGCGAGTACGTTCAACAAACCAAATCGCATACATCGTCTACTTCACACAATCCGATGGCTCATCGAGAACGAGTGCGTCGCTGGTTGCCGAATCCGGGTGGCAGCTCGTTACCCTTCTTTTCCCCAAAGGACTGTTCGATACCGACAACGACCGAATCATCTTCCGTGAGATCGCCGGACAGGACTTCGGTGGTGACGCCGTCCGAGATACCCGTTTGGACTGGAATGGAAACGAGGTCACCGCTTTCCGACTGTGTCCAGACGGTCCTCGACTGTCCCGCTTCTCTTCCTGTGTGGGTCGAGCGTCCCCCGTCCGCTTTAATCGCATGTCCATCTGAACTCCGGCGATCTCCTTCGGTCTTCGGAGGCATGAAGCGTAATGCTGCGTTGGGAACCTTAAGCACCCGGTCTCTTTGAGCCACGACGATCGCGACGTTCGCGGTCATTCCAGGCTTGAGACGTAAATCCTTGTTATCGACGCCGACCACCACATTGTAGGTGACGACATTTTGGATATTCATGGGTGCGAGGCGCACCTGTTTAATGGCACCGGCAAAGAACACTCCCGGATAGGCATCAACGGTGAAAACGGCTTCTTTCCCCTCCGTCATTCCGCCGATATCCGACTCACTCACGTTGGTATCGACTTGCATATTGGTCAGATCGAGGGCGATCAGAAAGAGGTTGGGCGTGGCAAAGCTGGAAGCGACCGTCTGACCGACCTCTATGTTCCGCGCAACGACTATACCGTCCACAGGCGACCGAATGACGGTATATTTCAATTCCAGATCCGCCGCATTCAGTGCCGCTTCCGCTTGCTTAACTTGAGCCTCGGCGACCCGCAACTGTGCGTCTGCGCTTTGAAAATTTGTGAGGGCAACATCGACGTCGTTTTGTGAAACAAACTGCTGCGGCAACAGCGATTGAACACGGTCGAGTTCACGTTTTCGCTGCATCAGGTCGGCTTTGGATCGTGCAACGTTTGATCGCGCCATTTCCAGATTGCTGGCAGCTTGTTCTCGACGAGCCTTGAACGGTTCGGGATCAATGACCGCGACCGTATCTCCGGCCTTGACTCGTGAGTTGAAATCAGCGTGGAGGCTTTTGATCATTCCTGATACTTGCGTCCCCACTTGGACGGATACGACCGGATTGATGGTTCCCGTCGCGCTGACGACAGAAACGATCTCACCACGTTCGACCGCTGCCGTCCGGTATCGAATGGGAGGCTTCCGTTCTCCGTTAAAAAACACGTAGCCACCGATTGCAATTCCGATCGCCACGATACTAATAATGAAGCCGATACGTCGCATACGTTGGGTGCTCGACCTATCGAGCGGGAGTGTATCCTATCAGGAAGCCGACAGGGGATGCACCCTCTCCTCGCTCGAAGCGGAAGAACGCTCCGTTGAGCTTACCATGAGACCTGACGCTTACCAAGGAAATGGGTCACTCGGTGGGGAAAACACCGAAACGACCGTTCTTCTGAAGTGAGAACTCGCCGGCTTAACTTGCCAAGAATCGCTCCAAGAACGTCGTCGATACATGGCCTTTTTGAAAATCGGGATCGTCTAGGATTCGCCGGTGAAGGGGGATGGTGGTCTTGATACCCTCAATGACAAATTCGCCGAGCGCGCGTTTCATACGAGCCGCTGACTCCTGTCGATCACGGCCATGGGTGATCAGCTTGGCAATCATCGAATCATAGTAAGGAACGACGACCGAACCCGACTCCATGGCGGAATCGACCCGGATTCCAAACCCTCCCGGTGGGCTGTATTTGGTGATCATCCCTGGGGACGGCGTAAACTTCTCCGGATCTTCGGCATTAATACGACACTCCAGGCTATGGCCAGTGAGGATCACATCTTGTTGCCGAATAGAAAGCGGTTGTCCGGCGGCCAAACGAATCTGCTCTTTGATCAGATCGACACCGGTCACCATCTCGGTGATTGGATGTTCCACCTGGATGCGGGTATTGACTTCCATGAAATAAAACTGGCGGTCTTTGTCGAGCAAAAATTCGACGGTGCCCACATTTCGGTACTGCGCGGCCTTCACCACCTCCACAGCGACTCGACCGATTTCCCGCCGCAATTTATCATCGACTACGGGAGAGGGGGTTTCCTCGACCAGTTTCTGATGCCGCCGTTGAATTGAACAGTCTCGTTCTCCAAGGTGAACGATTCGACCGTATTGATCGGCCAAAATCTGCACCTCGATATGGCGCGGTTCCAAAAAATACCGCTCGAGATATACACCGTCGTTACCGAAGGTCGATTTCGCTTCAGCCTGGGCAGCCTGAAAGGCTCGGCCCAGGTCTTCGGCCTTGTTGACGACGCGCATGCCTCGCCCGCCTCCCCCGGCCGTCGCTTTGATAATGACGGGGAAGCCGATCTTCTGCGCCGCTTGCAACGCATCCTCCTCGCTGCGCAATTCCCCTGGACTACCGGGCGTGACCGGAAGTCCTCGCTTCGCCACGATCTCACGCGCCTTTGCTTTATCCCCCATCATGGCGATATTTTCCGAGCTCGGCCCGATAAACTTCATGCCGATTGACTCGCAGACTTCCGCAAAATGGGCGTTCTCCGACAGAAATCCGTATCCCGGATGAATGGCATCCACACCCGTAATTTCTGCGGCACTCAAGACATTGGGAATATTTCGGTAACTCAATGCCGATTCGGCCGGCCCGACACACACCTTTTCGTCGGCCGCTCTAACATGCAGTGCAAGGGCATCCGCTTCAGAATGAATGGCCACGGTCTTGATGCCGAGCTCCTTACAAGCGCGGATCACCCGCAATGCGATTTCTCCGCGATTGGCAATCAGGACTTTCTTAAACACGTCTCGACTCCGATATGACGGCGAGAACTGCCTTTAGAATGACTATGAAGCGGCTTTGGGATCGATAAGAAACAGTGCTTGACCATATTCTACTGATTTGGTGTTTTCCACCAAGATCTTGACAAGACGGCCATCCACTTCCGACTCAATTTCGTTCATGAGTTTCATCGCTTCGACGATGCACAGCACCTGTCCCTTCTTCACAGACTCTCCTTCTTCAACGTACGGATCGGCGTCCGGTGAGGGAGATCGATAAAACGTGCCGACGATGGGGGACGTCACGGTCACAAAACCCGTGCTCGCATCCGACACAGATGTCGTGGCTGAAGCGGAATGCATGGATTGTTGAGGCGAGGTTGGGACGAACTCCTGCGCTGGAGTCGTGAGCGGTCTGACAACGAGTTCGTGACGGACACGGATGCGGACACCTTGTCGTTCAAACTCCAGCTCGGTCAAATTATTACGCCGAAGCAGATCAATAAGTTCTTGGATTTGTTTGGTGGACCCCCCTGTGAGCGAGAGCTCATGGCTTGTCTCATTCGCAGGCTGAGGCAACACAATCCGATGAGTCTTGGTCTTAGAATGAACAGATCGACGACGGCTCACCGAACACGCTCCACATAGGACCTCGTGCGAGTATCGATTCGAATGACGGTGCCGACCTCCAAATAGAGCGGGACTTTGATCGTCGCTCCCGTTTCCACGACCGCCGGTTTGGTTCCTCCTGACGCAGTGTCTCCCCGCACACCGGGCTCCGCATCGACGACCTTGAGCTCGATGAAGTTCGGCAACTCGACGGCAATCGGGCGATGCTCATAGATGAGGATCTTGGCGACCATATTTTCTTTCAACAAATCGGCGTTCTCTCCCAACTGACTCCTCTCAAACGTCAATTGCTCATACGTCTCAGTGTCCATCAGTGTATAGGAATTTCCGGATGCATAGAGAAACTGCATGTCGCGCTCTTCCAAATCTGGCTCTTCAAACCGTTCTCCAGAGCGAAAGGTTCGGTCCAACACATTTCCAGAGAGATAGCTTTTCAACTTTGTCCGTACGAAAGCACCACCTTTGCCCGGCTTGACGTGCTGAAACTCGACGATATAAAAGGGCTCGCCTTCGACCATCAAGCGTACCCCACTACGAAAATCCACCGTGGAAATCACTCGCAACTCCCTTCTATTTTTAAGAAACCAACCGGCCTGATGATACCCTCAATGCTCGCCTGTCTTCGCTCCGCTTATCGAGGTACCCCACTAGAAGAACGGTTCGATCCGCTGTCGGATATGTATTCGCACAGTCCTCGCAAGGCCAAGAGATACCCGGTTGCACCGAACCCGGCAATCTGTGCCAGCGCAATCCCCGACACATATGAATGTCGCCTGAATTCTTCACGTCGATAGATATTTGACAGGTGGACCTCGATGGTAGGCACATCAACGGCGGCCAGCGCATCGCGTATCGCAATGCTGGTGTGAGTATAGGCTGCTGGATTGATGATAATGCCGTGATAGTCTCGTCGCGCTTCTTGAATCCAGTTCACCAATTCCCCCTCAAGATTCGACTGACGAATAACAAGTTCAACTCCAAGCTCACCACCCAGCTTTATCAGCGACGCATCGATCGTATCAAGGGTCGTCGTCCCATAAATGGATTCCTCCCGATGACCCAACAGGTTCAGATTGGGACCGTGAAGGACTAGGATACGCAGCATGCCTCGTGCAGTACCTCCCTAATACACCTGCTCACACCATCACAGCAAGGGCGGCATTCTAACAGCCCCCTCTCAGAGGGTCAAACCGTTGAAGTCAGGGTGAAGTTCAGGAGTGAGGGCGAGAAGACGCTTAAGGATTTTGTCGACGTGTCTGGATCGAGTTAAGCCACCGCTCAAGCTGTGCGATCACCGGGTCTCTTGTTTTCTGTGAGGTTGGGGCCGTGGAACTGTCTGTGGGAACAAGCTTTTCTTCTGAGTGGGGTAGAATGCTGGACAAGCCGTTAGTTTTATTTTTCATCGGCGACATCGCACAGTCTAAGGCGGATGTCATGCCATCGGCACGGAAACGGACAGAATCACGGCTTGAAGTTTTCACCGGTTTCTCATCCGATCGTCCTTGCGATTGTGCCCATCCATGAGTCGTCGGTACGCTGAGCCCGGCACGAAGAGACAAGGCTTCTTGGTCGTGCGGATGTATGGATAAAATGACGTCGCAAGACCGGATGGCCGATTCTTTGGCCCCTTGAGCTCCGTAGAGCTTGGCCAATATTCGGTGCGCACGAAGATTATCGGGGCTCGTTTTTATGGCTTCTTCGAGGATGGCTTTAGCCTTGACTGGTTGGTTCAGCTGCTCATATGCTCGACCTAACGCCACCATGGCCGTGATGAAACCCGGATTGATCTTCAACCCGTCTTCAAGAACGGCAACGGCCTCTTCCCACATGCCGGCTTTGCCGTATTCTTCCGCCAGAGGAATAAATACCTTGGACCCCGGCTCTTTAGCAAATGCTAAGGCCAGCCGATCAATTTCTGCAGCATTACCGATTTTTTTTGAACTGGAAGCCATCAGCTCGGGTCACTCCACCAATGACTCGCGCCGAAATGAGATGAAACACAGTTCGCGCACGGCAGTCAGAATTTCATCGGCCAGACGGCGCTTGGGCATCAGCCCCAACGCTTTCTGTTCACCCGTGGCCGAGAGAACGACGACTGCATTGTCATCACTGCCAAACCCACCTCCCGTTTGTGCGACATCGTTGGCAACGATGAGATCCAGGCCTTTCTCTCTCAACTTGTCTTTCGCATGAGACAGTACTTGTTCGGTTTCCGCCGCGAAACCAACCACAATTTGCGATGTCCGGCGCGCCGACAGCATCGCGAGAATGTCCGGAGTGGCTTCAAGCTCGAGGAGGAGCTCAGATTTGCCTTGTTTTTTGAGCTTCTGCCCGACCGGCATTTTGGGGCGAAAGTCTGCGACCGCTGCCGCCATGACCAGAACCGTAGAGGACGGGAAATACCGACTCAACGCGTCGTTCATCTCGTCGGCTGTGTTGACCGGAACAGTGGTGACCCCTGGAGGAGGCGTTAGAGCGGAAGGCCCTGTAACCAGGATAACCTCTGCTCCTCGGTCCCGTGCAGCTTCTGCAATGGCATATCCCATCTTTCCGGAAGACCGGTTGGAAATAAAACGAACCGGATCAATGGGTTCTTGAGTGGGCCCCGCGGAGACCAGCACCCGCTGTCCTTGCCAATCCCGCTGAGAGATCAGCGCCGCATGTACTGCAGCCAAGATTCTCGATTCTTCCGGAAGCCTCCCTTGTGCGACTTGTCCCGACGCCAGCGGACCGACTTCAGGATCAAGCACAACGACGCCACGGGCTCGGAGCGTCTGAACATGTTGAACGACCGTAGAATGTGTCCACATGTCTCCATCCATGGCAGGAGCGACAATCACGGGACACCGAGCATTCAACAGCATCGTACTCAACAGGTCATCCGCCAAGCCGAGCGCCGCCTTTGCCAGAAAATTCGCCGTGGCTGGCGCTACAATAATCGCATGGGCTTGTTCTGGAACTGCGAGATGGATCATCTCCTCATGAGATTCAAAGAGGTCCGTCGCGACCCGCCTTCCGGAGAGGACTTCAAACGTAAGGGGAGTCACAAACTTCATGGCAGCCTGAGTCATGACCACCGACACGGCAGCCCCTTCACGCGCAAGAACTCGAAGCAAACCGACCGCTTTGTACACGGCGATGCTGCCGGTCACTCCAAGGACAAGACGCTTGCTCCACAGATTTATCGGCGCTTGTGCTTCGTCCAATCTTTACTCCTCAACCGGAGCCGCCGCCGGTTGCACCGTATCATCAACGTACACACTGAGTTCCTTCTTGATTTCGCGGGCGTCCTCTCCAGTCATCATGGCTAGACGTTCGGTTTCCCCCTCTTTCCCTCGTTTCGCTTCCTTCATCGCATCCCGAGCCTCTTTGCCGGTCAAATACTTGGTATGACCTCTCAACACCTCGTCAAGTGCGATGGTTGTTTCTTTTGTGAAGCGAGAAGACCCGGCTGGTTTAGCACCTTGAGTCAAGTGCTTCGCCCGCTGCGAGGCGACGATCACCAATCTATGACGCGAATCAAATTCGTTTGACGTGTATTGCGGCAACAAACCCAACATATCGATCATAATAAATCCTATTCCCTTGTTATAAAATGGACGATGGTTCTCTTTCCGAAAATTTTGCATCTTTTTCAAGGATAAAGCTTTGTTCAAGCCAATGCATGTCCATCCGTTTCGTCTTCAACCGTTCAGCAACAAATATGCTTTGCAACTCACGAAGGGATTGGGTCAGATCATCGTTGCGAACGATGTAATAATATTCCCTGAAACACCACACTTCTTCTTTCACCTTTTGTAGTCGGCGAACAATCTCCTCCTGAGAATCTGATCCCCGACCTTGGAGTCGAGCACGCAGAATGTCCATCGATGGAGGAAGGATGAAGATATAGACGGCATCGCCGACCTTCTTTTTAATCTGAAGCGCACCTTGAACATCGATTTCCAGCAAGACATCGATGCCCTGTGCCATCTTATCCATTAAAGGCTTCCGCGGTGTTCCGTACCAGTTGGAATACACGTGTGCATATTCCAAGAACTCATTTCTCGCAACCATATCGTGAAAGAGCTTCTCTTCAATAAAGAAGTACTCACGTCCGTGTTCTTCTCCCGGACGCGGTTTTCTTGTCGTAAACGACACTGAATGCCACAGCCCGAAGACCGACGCCACGATCTGCTTACACAAGGTCGTCTTTCCCGCTCCTGAAGGGGCTGAAATAATATACAGTATTCCCCGACGTTCAGGAACTTGTCGATTTTCCATAACACCCGGGGGATGGTTACTTGTGGTAATCGCGGGCTCATTCGACATTCTGTATCTGTTCCCGCATACGCTCAAGCTCCGCCTTCATGCGCACCACCTCGGCCCTGATCGCCGCGTCGTTGGCTTTTGATCCAACGGTATTGACTTCCCGTCCCATCTCCTGCAGAAGAAAGTCCAATGTTTTCCCTAACGGTTCGTTGCCTTGAAGCGCACGCTCAAACTGTATCATATGCGTGTCTAGTCTGACCAATTCTTCCGTAATGTCGCACCGATCAGCATACAGAGCCAACTCTTGATTGAGCCGAGGGAGGTCCGGGATAGAGTCTGCCAACAATTTCTCCACGCGCTGCTTCATACGGTCGAACGTTTCCTGCGCAATATGAGGAGCACGGGACGATATTGCACTGCTGCACTCACGCACTTGATCAAGTCGAACCATGATATCCTGTGCGAGTAAAGCTCCCTCTTTTTCCCGCATCTTCGTCATATCCGACACTGCAAGCAGCCCCAGCTTCTCCACCATTTTTGTGAGCGTAGGATCGTCGGTCGGCTGCTCAGGAAGCGCGATGATATCGCGGAACCCCGCCATCAGTCCGATGTCAATGGAGCCTTTAAGTTTCAGCGTGCGCTGAAGCATGCGAAGAGCATGATGGTACTGTTTCGCCAGTTCAACGTCAAGTTGCACCGCACGAGTGCTTCCTCGACTGCCCTGTAGCGACACCGTTAGATCGACTCTTCCACGGACACACTGTTGTTGGATCGTTTTCTTGAAGCGTTCCTCCAGCCCACTCATCGACTTCGGTATGCGTATGGATGTTTCGAGGAACCGATGGTTGACCGACCTCACTTCAACGCTGACGCTTCCCTCGGACCATGACTCTTGTCGCCGACCAAATCCTGTCATGCTCTTAATCATTTCTGGAGTTTTCCTTCCCACTCGCACCCATCGTAAACCGGGCACACATGGCAGCGAGGCTTCCGT
This sequence comes from Nitrospira sp., assembly GCA_024998685.1. Classification (GTDB taxonomy): domain Bacteria; phylum Nitrospirota; class Nitrospiria; order Nitrospirales; family Nitrospiraceae; genus Nitrospira_D. The sequence continues at coordinate 128,485 of JACOEH010000003.1, read as the reverse complement.
GCGAGGCACACATACCGGCCATGAAGGAGCAACCGTTGGGACACATCCGTCCACTGGGTTTGTGGATATGCCGATTGCAGATCGCGCTCGATTTGCTCGGGATCCCTTGAATGGGTCAAGGCCAGTCGATTGGTCACCCGGCTCACATGTGTATCAACGACAACAGCCGGTTTTCCAAATGCAGCCCCAAGGAGCACATTGGCTGTTTTCCGCCCGACACCAGGTAGTGATATGAGTTCTTCCATTGTGTCTGGGACTCGGCCCTTGAACTGCGCGGTAATGACCTGAGCACAGCCGATCAAGTTTTTCGCCTTGCTCTTATAAAAGCCGGTTGATCTGATCAACTCTTCCAGCTCAGTCGGCATCGCCTTTGCCATGGCTTGCGGTGTCCGATATTGCTCGAATAGGCTCGGTGTCACCTGGTTCACACGCCGGTCCGTGCATTGCGCTGATAGAATTGTAGCGACCAGCAGCTCCCACGGAGAACGATGCGTTAATTCCACTCGAACCACCGGCATGGCTCGACGCAACTTCATGGCAATCTGCGCCGGGCGGTCGAGAACGGACTGTGTCCCCATGCGTTTGGCTTTCTTCATGGCGGCCCGATTGTGCAGAGGTTACCGACGAGATGCAAGCACCAGCGGGTCGTCCTGGAGCGGCAAGCCGACAGTCTGATGGTCATCGGTTGACAAAGCCCTCACGTGGGCTTCCAATCGAGCGAGGAGAGGACGCAGTGTGGTAGGCTGGAATGCCGAAATGCCGATGGCTCCGTAGCGCCGGCAGAGTAACTCGGCGCGCGATGGTGATATCCGGTCACACTTATTAAACACCAGCAATCTCGGTATCGCATTCAAATGCAACTCCTCAAGAATGGCGACGACGGCCGTAATCTGAATGTCGATGTCCGCAGCGCTGCCATCGACAACATGCAGCATGAGATCAGCCTCTCGGAGCTCTTCGAGCGTTGTCCGAAAGGCGCCGACCAGTTCTTGCGGAAGATCTCGAATAAACCCCACCGTATCGGTGATGATGATTTCGCAATCCTGTGGAAACCGCAGACGTCGGCTCGTCGTGTCCAGAGTTTCAAACAATCGATTTTGAGCTGATACCTGACTGTTCGTCAGCACGTTGAGCAGTGTCGACTTACCGGCGTTCGTATAGCCCACGAGGGAAACGACGGGGAGACCGTGCCGATCTCGCCTGGATCGACGCTGGTCTTGCCGGCGTCCAAACTGCGTCAGTTCCCGTTCTAAATGCGTGATGCGATCACGCACACGGCGACGATCAGTTTCCAATTTGGTTTCGCCCGGTCCTCGAGTTCCGATCCCGCCACCCATGCGCGAGAGTTCCGTACCTTTTCCAGACAATCGTGGAAGCAGATACCGTAACTGCGCGAGTTCCACCTGGACTTTGCCTTCACGACTGTGGGCTCGGCGAGCAAAGATATCGAGGATCAGCTGAGTCCGGTCAATCACCTTAATATCAGTCATCTCTGAAATTGCCCGCAGTTGAGCCGGTGACAACGTTTGATCAAAGATCACCATGTCGGCGCCCCGATGGAGCGTCCGAATCAGGACATCCTTCATCTTACCGCTTCCCAAGAGATACCGCTGATGCCCATCCGGCGTTCGTTGTATGACCCGGTCGATCACCGTGATATCGGCGGAGGTCGCCAGCTCAGCCAATTCGGCCAAACGCTCTTCCTGCTCGGACCGACTTTTAACGGAGGCGCTAACAAGTATCGCCGATTCCTTGCCGCTCTCCACCGCATAGTGAGCTCGCGCCTGTTGAAGGTCTACGTCGAGCTCTTCGATGAACTGGTCGAACATCATGGTCAGATTGTGGAACGGGACGGCCTTGAGTACTTTGAACAATTGACCAGTCGAATTGGGCGCCAGCAGATGAGCGAGATACAGATTGCCTAATTGGCCATCCTCAGTGACGGAGAGGAGTCCGATAAGGTCAAGGCGCAAAAAAGCGAGATCGGTGAGCACCTCTTGATTTAAGGGCTGATCGTGCAGTTGTGTACGAATGAACCTCAAACCACGGAGCGATCGCGCCCCTGTACGGAAGAGGGTCAGCGTCGTTGAAGACAGGGACAAATCCGTTCCCACAATCACTTCCTGAACTTGTCCTCGTCGTGTCAACAGCACACCGATCGGGCGACGGAGTTCAACGGTCAGCTGAGCCATGGCTTTTGCAAGTTCCGGGGTAATGACTTTATCGGGGGAGACACGACGTCGGTAGAGTCGTTCAACCGACGCGATTTGGCTAGTGCGGAGTCCTGTGAGCTGACCTCGGATATCAGGAATTGGCTTTCTCCTTATCTCCTAGAAAAACCGATATTGGGTCGGTTTTCTTCATGAATCGTCACGAACCTCCCGGCCGGACTGATATTGAGATCGTCATGTGGTCGCTCTCCGTTCATCAGCAACCGGCGCCCCGCCGAGGCGATCATGGCAGCATTGTCGGTGCAATATTCAAGAGGCGGCAGCGATAGACGAATGCCTTCACGTACCGCACGCTCGCTTAGTATGGTTCTCAATCGTGAATTAGCCGAAACTCCTCCCACGACAGCAAGCGCTTGCAAGTTCGACTGCTTGAGGGCAGCGAAGGCCTTCGTGGCCAAGACCTGCACAATAGCCTCTTGGTAGCTGGCCGCCAAGTCGGCAGTCTGATGAGATCGCAGAGGACCATCCACTTCTCGTAACTTATACAACAAGGCCGTCTTAAGGCCGCTGAAGCTGAACTCAAGGCTGTTCTTTGCCCGGTGGAAGCGAGGAAATCGATAGGCCTGTGAATCTCCGGAACGTGCGATTCGATCAATAGCCGGTCCACCTGGATACCCCAGGCCAAGCATCTGGGATCCCTTATCGAATGCCTCGCCGGCGGCGTCGTCGCGAGTACGTCCCAGTAGGATACACCGACCATCGACTTCATGGCGATAGAGATGAGTATGACCACCCGACACAACCAGCACAACGCAGGACAGTGGGAATATCGGGTCGGCGAGCCATGCGGAAGCGATGTGGCCCCGCAGATGATTGATGCCAATAATCGGAATGCCCAAGCCGTAGCTCAAGGCTTTTGCGTAATTCGCTCCCACCAAAAGCGCCCCAGCCAATCCAGGTCCGTGAGTGACGGCCACCGCACCTAGAGTACCTTTGGGGACTTGGGCAGTCACCAAGGCTTCTCTAACGACTATGTCGATTGTCTCAAGGTGAGCTCGTGCGGCTAACTCTGGGACGACGCCGCCGAACTTTTCATGGACGTCCACTTGTGAAGACACCATGTTGGAAAGCACCTCTCCTTCACGACTGAGTACGGCCGCAGCTGTTTCATCGCATGAAGATTCGATCCCAAGAACCGGGCCCGGACGCCATCGAACCTCAGGTTGAAATTCTGTCCGATTAGGGTGGGAGCACATTCCGTTACGAAGGGGCCACATGACATTGAATAACAAAACGGCCCCTGCAGCGATCAGCCACAGAGGCCACTCATGCTTGTTATGAGGATATCAACGATCACCAAATGCACTATACTCCAGCCAATGCCTCCTGCTCGATGAAGGTCGGAGCTCCGTCCCGCAGAACCACTTTCACCTTGCGGCTTTCTTTGAAACGCCCCCTAATCAGCTCATCGGATAGCGGGTCACCGATGGCACGCTGTATAGCCCGCCGCATTGGTCTCGCTCCGTACAACGGCTCATAGCCCTCTTTGATGAGCCATTGCTTGACTTCGTCATCGACCTCAATTTCAATCCCTTTATCCAATAGGCGGAGGTTCAACTCACGGAGCAAGATATCCAAGATGCTATAGAGCTGTTCTTTTTCCAATTGATGGAAAATCACGATTTCATCGATCCGATTGAGGAATTCGGGACTGAATGATTTCCGAAGTTCTCCGAGCACTTCCTCCTTCTTCCGACGTGCCGCTTCGCTTTCCGTGCTCTGAAAACCAAGGGAAACTCCCTTCTGAATCATTTTTGTCCCGATGTTGGACGTCATAATGACGACCGTATTCTTGAAATCAACCTTTCGTCCGAGACTATCGGTCAACACTCCGTCATCTAAGACTTGAAGCAGGACATTAAACACATCCGGATGAGCCTTCTCAATTTCATCGAACAATACGACGGAATAAGGCCGACGGCGTACCTTTTCGGTCAATTGTCCACCTTCTTCATACCCCACATAGCCGGGAGGGGCTCCAAAGAGCCGAGAGCTCGTAAACTTTTCCTGATACTCGGACATATCGACACGGATCAACGCATCTTCGCTGTTGAACAGAAACTCAGCCAATGTCCTGGCCAGTTCCGTCTTACCCACACCCGTCGGTCCTAAGAAAATGAAGGAGCCGATCGGTTTCCGAGCTTCCTTCAAGCCGGCACGAGATCGTCGGATGGCGCGAGCGACTGCGGAAATCGCTTCATTTTGACCGACCACTCGTTTATGGAGAAACTCTTCCATGCGCAAGAGCTTGTTGGACTCTTCTTCTTCCAGCTTAAAGAGCGGAATACCGGTCATTTTGGACACAACGTAGGCGACATCCTCCTTACCGATCACGGGCTTGTTTTTTTCTTGATTCTTTTTCCATTCTCGCTTGGATTCGTCGAGCAACTTACGCAGTCGCTCTTCTTCCTCACGGTGCCGTACGGCTTCCTCGAAATTCTGCATGGATATTGAGAGTTCTTTCTCTCGCGACACCTTCTTCAGCTCTTGCTCCATCGCTTTCAATTCCGAGGGAAGTGCATAGGTCTGAAGCTTCGCCCGTGACCCGGTTTCATCGATCAAATCGATCGCCTTGTCTGGGAGAAACCGGTCGGTGATGTACCGATCGGACAACTTGACAGCCTCAATAATGGCGTCTTCCGTGATTTCGACTCCGTGATGTTCCTCGTATCGGTCTCGAAGCCCTTGGATGATGCGGACAGTTTCATCAAGATTGGGCGGCTGAACGTGGATCGGCTGGAATCGCCGTTTCAACGCGCCGTCTTTTTCAATATGCTTTCGGTACTCATCCAGCGTCGTGGCCCCAATGCATTGGATCTCGCCTCGCGATAAAGCCGGCTTCAACATATTGGAAGCGTCGATGGATCCCTCTGCAGCCCCGGCACCAACCAGCGTATGCAGCTCATCAATGAAAATGATGATATTGCCGGCCTGAACAATCTCTTTCATCACGACCTTGAGACGCTCTTCAAACTGTCCACGGTACTTGGTCCCGGCAACTAGAGACCCTAGATCCAAGGCGATGACCCGACGAGAGAGCAGATTGTCGGGAACTTCAGATTGTACAATCCGTTGTGCAAGTCCTTCGACGATGGCGGTTTTTCCAACACCGGATTCGCCGATCAGCACAGGATTATTCTTGCTCCTGCGACTGAGGATCTGCAGGACACGCTCAATCTCATCGGCTCTACCGATCACCGGATCCAGTTGACCTTCTTGGGCCAGCTGGGTCAGATCACGTCCGAATTCATCGAGAGCCGGAGTATTACTCTTCCGATCCCGTTCTCGGGGAGCGGACTTCCGTAGAAACGTCACCGTCAACTGCCGTGCAGTCAGCAGATTTGCACCCAGACTGCGGAGGATTTTCCCACCTATCCCTTCTTCTTCACGAAGGAGGCCGAGGAGAAGATGCTCACTACCGATGTGGTTGTGGCCAAGAAGGCGGGCTTCTTCGACTCCGTATTCGATAACCTTCTTCACGCGGGGGCTGAAGGGTATCTCTCCGAATGTCATAGTGGTCCCTCCACCAGGCAGATTCCGCTCAATTTCTAACCTGATCTGCTCCGTAGAGAGCCCCATCTTTTTTAGAATCATAAGCGCAATGCCGTCGGACTCACGAAGTATGGCTAAGACGAGATGTTCAGTCCCTAGATAGTCGTTCTGGTGCCGCTCGGCCTCCTCGCGCGCGAGGATGATGATTTTTCGACCTTTGTCCGTGAATCGTTCGAACATCCTGCCTCCTTACTCGTGAGTGCGAGCCCCTGGCCGCGTTCGAGCAAAACCGTTGAAAAACCTTGGCCTAATTCTAACCACAGTATTCTTGAGAGTCAAGATTGCGCGGATAACAAGACGGCATAGCGCTTAGGACACGCATCAGTCGTTGTTTCTTTTTCCGCATAGCAGCTCTTGTGTGGTGGCCGTGCGTTGACATAAAAAGAAATATCCCGATACAATCGCTTTCCTTTTTGCCCGCTTACGCATACGGCATTCATGAAAAGTAAAAGTATCGGAATTCTCACCAAGCCAAAATTTCCTGAAGTCAAAGCCACATTGCTCGGGGTCGTTGCCTGGCTCCGATCCCGCAGCATCAATGTTATTCTCGATACAACGTCTGCAACGTTGCTGAATGAACCAGGCGGAATTCAGAAAACGCAACTCACCGAAAGGGCCGACGTGTTGTTAGTGCTGGGCGGGGACGGAACCATTCTGAATGCAGCAAGGCTGGCAGCAGAACGGAGCATTCCTATCTTGGGGGTCAACATGGGCGGGCTCGGATTCTTAACCGAGGTGCGGCTGGACAATCTCTACCCTTCGCTGGAACGAGTATTCGCCAACGACTTTACTCTCGATGAACGACTGATGTTGGCGACACACGTTCATAGGCACGGAGAAACAGTCGCGCGAGGAATCGTACTCAACGATGTCGTCATCAGTAAAGGCACCCTCGCTCGTATGATCGAACTACAAATCGCCATAGAGGGCCAGTTCGTGGCCAACCTGCGAGGTGACGGCCTGATCATCGGAACACCCACAGGCTCTACCGCCTACTCGCTCTCTGCCGGAGGTCCCATCATGACTCCCGCCCTTCAGGCGCTCATTTTGACTCCAATCTGTCCACATACATTGACGCATCGCCCATTGATCGTACCGGACGACGTCGTCATTGAAGTGACGTTGACCAGTAAGGATGACGGATCAATGGCCACACTCGATGGGCAAGTCGGCGTCGCCATGACACAGGGTGATACAGCCGTAATTCGGGCTTCAGACTATCGAACGAAATTGATTAGATTTCCAGAAAGCCACTATTACGAAGTATTGCGGGAAAAGCTGAAATGGGGGCACGTATGAAACGGGAATAGGGCACATTATTCATGCGTTGCCTTGTTCAATGTATTTGAGCATGTCTTGATTTGCAGAAAATTTGAACTCTCCGATACAGTCGGCTTTCCCTGCGAATGAGCGTTCTGCGACATTGAGCGTCCGTAAGCCATTCACGTCGACCGGACGGCTTTGACGCTTTCTGAGAATCATGTGCAAGCGATCAAGCACAATCTTGGCGTCTTTGCCGCTCTGGGTCCTCAGATAGCGCTCGACGACTTCCGCACACCAATCTCCGTCACGCTTCGCGACGCCGACGAGGCCCTCACTAGCTTTTCGAGCCCAACCGGCCAAAAATATGCCGTCCATCACCGTGCCCATAGATTCATCATAAGCTTGAAAGAGCGCATCATCGGGATCATTGCCAGTCTTGTTCGGGTTCGTGGTAAACATACCGTTTTTGTGAGGGAGACCGACCGTTTCATCCACTTTGTCGCCGACAGCAAAAACAACCGAATCACAGGGAAATTCATAATACTGTTTCAGCCCCACGGCGACGGTATCTTCCCCTTTAGGGTCGAGCCGATTATCTTCCATTTCAAGTCCGCGAACCCGATTTTCGCTGCCAACCAGAATACGCTTCGGTGACGCAAGGAACCGAAATCCCATCTTCGTTTCAGTCACCTTCGGCTCGCATTTAGTAAACTCGTGGGTGAATGCTTGTAAAACTTCATCCGGATTCTGACCGACCTTGACAAGACGGTCCTTAATGCGCTCGAACTCGGCTTTGATTCCCTCTAGATCCATATTGGCACAGATGCTGCGAATTTCTTTTGGATTGTACTTGCGTTCCACGGGTCCCCGTCTGACAATTGCCGTGACCCTCTCAACTTTCTTATAGCGGACCAACCAGTGAGCGATATCTACCATCACATCTCCCGCTCCAATCACGGCGACATGTTGCCCCACTTCAAATGGACGATCGCCAAAACCGGGTAAACGATTGAAGTGATACACCACATCCTTCGCGTGAAATACGCCTTGAGCCGAGTCCCCTTCAACGCCAATGGCCTTGGTTCCCTGCGCACCGATCGTGAAGACAACCGCGCTTGCACCCAACCCGCGCACATCGTCGACCGTGAGATCCTTTCCGTTCCCAATGGTGACATTCCCAAAATAATGAACGTTCTTTTGCTGAAGAAGCTCCCAGTATTGCTTCTTAAGTCCACCACGGAGTTTCAGCTTAGAGGGGAATATCCCATATTCAGCCAATCCGCCAAACTTGATGTCACGATTGAGAATAATGATTTCATGACCGACCTTCGAAAGCGCGCTGGCCACAGCCATACCAGCCGGTCCCGCTCCTGCCACGATAATCACATGCGCCTGTGTCCCGCTCATAACAGTGTTCCTTAAGAAGTTAGGTAAAGAAAAACCTGGAATATCAACGGGCCGCAGACTCTAGCATAGCCGTTCCTGAACTGTCAAAAAGCACGGCAGATGGGCGCAGACAACTAGGGGGGGCTTCGACTTGCCCGGGTACTTACTGTCGTTTACAATGCCGCCCGTCTCCGGATCAGGCTACCGTATCTTTATGCCAATCGACGAGTCACTTTCCGTGCAATTAGGAGAGAAGACACCGGCACCTTCCATACGCTACTGTCCCGTCCGCAAGAACAACTGTGTCTTTCCTCTCAAAGAGCTGAGCAAAGATGAAGCATACATCGTCTCGGATTTCGAGCTTGCTGAGGAACTGATCGCCCGAGGTGCCGACAGCGCACGCATCGCCATCGCCCCACACGATTCTAACGAAAACCAGTATCTAGGATATTCCCAAATAGCGGCAGGTAAACAACTGGTCCCCCCCTCCCCGTTCGATTTCAAACAATCGATTGTCATTGTCCTCCCGACTTACAATGAACGCGCTAATCTTGAGGCGCTTGTCCCTGCAATCAGCCAATATCTTGTGACTGACATCTTGATTGTTGATGATAATTCGCCGGACGGAACCGGAGAGTTGGCCGATCAGTTTAGTGGCACGCATGGACATGTACATGTCCTGCACCGGTCGAAAAAAGAAGGGCTTGGACCAGCTTATCTGGCTGGCTTCAAGTGGGCGCTGCACCGCAATTATAGCCTCATCATTGAAATGGATTGCGATTTCAGCCATGCTCCCTGGGATCTGCCCCGCTTGGTACACCGCAGCCGAACTGCCGATCTCGTGATTGGGAGTCGTTACGTACCCGGCGGGGGAACCGAAAATTGGAACGCAAGCCGTCGTTTTGTCTCTCGCTGCGGAAATACCTACGCCAGCCTCTTCCTCGGCTCGACCATCCACGACTGGACAGGAGGGTTCCGCTGCTATCGTCGTGAGCTCTTGACGCGGATGAACCTTGCAACCGTCCGGACGAAAGGATACATCTTTCAAGTAGAGCTGGCCTCGCGAGCCGTACAGCTGGGCGCGGATGTGGTGGAATTACCCATCCGTTTTTGCGACCGCATTGAAGGTCAAAGCAAGCTCGGCTGGCAATCCATTGCCGAAGCGCTGATAGAAGTACCTAAAATGTACCTTCTGGGTCTGGGTGGTCGATAAAGCTTTCCCCTTCCTCTTTTCTTCCAGCGGCTCTATTCGCGTCGAATAGAACGCGAACTGAGCCGGCGTGCCGCTAACAAGGTGACTCGTGATTCATGCAAGACCCAATGAGAGAAACTTTCGGATCGGGTGGATCGAGCTTGGTTAAATCGATGATGAGTTCGTCCTTCGCATTGGCCAAAATTCCGTCCAGCAAGCTGCTCTTCATCGGAATCACGGCGTCGGACGGCTGAAAGATCAGATCGAATCCTTTCGCCGCAGTCGGTCGCATAGGGTAACGCCGATCGTAAATCATTCCATAGGCCGGGATGCCGTAAATGATTCTCCAATTTCCTAAGAGGATATGTAATTCCATCCCATGCACGTAGAGTCCGCCCGTCGTGATAATTCGCCTCGCGAATGTCTGCGGTTGACTCAAATAGAAGGTCACCCGCTCGTTGTCTTTTGCCTCCTCCAACGCCTCCGACAGGCGCACAGACAAGAGATCCAACTCCTCATCCGTAAAGGCTGGAACCAGGGGAGACTCCCCCCGCAGCCACCGCTGCAGCGCAATCCAATGTTCCTGCACCTTCAATCCCGACAAAATCGCCCGCATTTTTTCCGGCTCGATCGTGAATGGATGGCTATGGTGGCTCGGCGGCCATTCTGGAAGCACTTCCGAGTCCTCTTCCAACCGCACGAAATTGACCGGATCCTCATAAATAATTCGCGATGGCACATGCGGAGCGGCACAACCGACCGACAGTACGGAATACATGGTGAGGAGGACGTTAACGATCCGGCCTGTCCGATTATTGATCTCCTTGCAGCTCACTTCTCTTCCCTTCCCGTTCACCCCTCACTGATCGTGACGGTCATCTCAGCCCGCTCCAGCGGATTGTCATGCCCATCACGCTTCATATTGACGATCCTGTCGGCCACCTCCATTCCGCTGACCACCTCCCCAAATACCGTGTATTGCCAATCGAGGAAATTGGCGTCTGCAACGCAAATAAAGAACTGGGACCCGGCGCTATCCGGATCGTTCGCGCGAGCCATCGAGACAATGCCTCGCTTGTGCGGCGTACTGTTGAACTCTGCCTTCACCTTATAGCCAGGTCCACCCATTCCATGGGATGAGCGGTCGGAATTCTTACTGTTGGGGTCTCCTCCCTGAATCATGAAACCGGGGATGACGCGGTGAAACGTCGTCCTATCATAAAATCCCTCTCGGGAAAGCTTGACGAAGTTGTCGACGTGTCCGGGCGCCACATCATGAAAAAATCTAAGCACGATTTCTCCCACGGGTTGTCCCTTACTTGTGACGGCTATCGTTGCCCGTGTCTTCTCGCCTACATCAGTCATCACGTTCTTCCTTTCTACCATTATCGAAACAGAAACGGCGGTGGCGCGATTCCCAGCTCCAGTCCTTGATTGACGGCCATCCAGGAGACACCATCATCGCTGCGAAATACGCCTGAACTTGTCCCAGCATACAAGCCTTTATCACCGGCTTTAATCAACACTTGTACCGCAAGGGTCTCCAGACCGTTATTCATGGGGATCCATTGCTTGCCCTTGTCCATGGTCTTAAAAATCCCGTTTCCAGTCGCTACAACCATTCCTTGATCACTGAATACGATGCCACGAATAGAGTCGTTGGGCAGGGCCCGGCTGATCGGTCGCCAAGTCTGTCCGCCGTCGGTGCTGCGAAAGACTCCGCCATCGAACGTTCCGGCAAAAATACTCTGGTCCTGATCAATCACCAAAACACGAATGAAATTTTCAATCATGCCCTCGTGGTCCTTCAACCCATGCTGCATACGAATCCACGCGGTAGAGCGAGGGCTGAACCGAAAGATCCCTTTACCGGAAGTTCCAGCGAATAATGTTCCATCTGCAGAGCGAGCGAGTGCGTGAACCAGAATGTCGTCCAAGCCAGACGTCATAGGCATCCAATGATCCTCGGATCCATACAGGCGATATACGCCGTCTCCGGTGCCGGCAAACAGCTCCTGATCCACCGCAAGTAATGCCTTGACTTCAAGTCGTTTGAGCCCCTCATTCACAGGCTGCCAGCTGTTTCCTCCATCACGCGAACGAAACACTCCACCACGGAAGGTACCGGCATAGACTGTTCCATCTTTCGTGGAGGCCAAACTCAAGATAAAAGGATCAGTGATACCGCCTCCTACTCGAGCCCACGTCGCACCACGGTCCGGAGTGCGAAAAATCCCATGCCCGAAGGATCCGGCATAGACGACTCCATTGATTCCCATCACAAGAGCCTGCACGCTTGCTGCGGATTGTTCGGAGAGGCCCGATGCCGCCGAAGATGCTGAAACTCGCAACGTTGGAGGCGACACCGGCGGATTGGAGACCTCAAGGCTCTCTCCACCGGCCGAATAAAGAAGTACGCCCCATATCAATATCACACAAACGCTCGTGCATATGCGTTGAACCTTCACAGTCTCATGCCTCATCGTAGTCTCGTTCCGGCGGTGTTGATCGGCAGATCCGGATCGAGCGGCAAATCGATCCCCCCTGAGTCCTGATTCCGCCCAAAAAGCCGGGCGCCGAGAATCCCGATCTCATACAACGCCATCAAAGGCACCGCCATCAAAAGCATGGTAAAGAGCGTTGCGTCAGGAGTGACGATGGCGGAGATAATGAGACACAACAACACAGCATGTTTACGGTAACGAGCGAACAAGTCTGCTGATGCCGCTCCCGCCATAGCCGCGAGACTCATGGCCAAGGGGAGTTCGAAGGCACAGCCGAAGATGAGCAGAAATTTCACGTTAAAATCAATATAGGTACCGACGCTCAACTGGGGAGTGATATCACGATCAAGTCCGAAACTCACGAACAGGTCGATCACCAGCGGCAAAATCACCACATTGCAGAAGACCAACCCCAACGCAAACAGCCCTCCCGCCACCATGAATAGCGGAATCGCCCAACGCTGTTCCTTCGGTAACAGAGCGGGCTCGATGAACTTCCAACACTGATAAAAAATGACCGGCAAGCTGAGGATGAGAGCCGCCAGCAACGACACTTTAATCGAAGCGAACAATGCCTCCGTGGGACCGTAAAACACTAGTTGGTTGGAAAAGGGTCTGTTGAGCCACGCTACCATTTCGGAGGAAAAAGAGAAAGTCAGCACCAACGCACTCAAGACTGTCGCACCAATGATGATCAGTCGTCGTTTGACGGCTTGGATGTGGGAAGCAAGCGGATGGATAGTCTGTTCCATATCGACGGATTCAGCCGCCTGCAGAGTCGGTGGCCGATCGGCCTTCTACCGCGCCGGCTCCAGCCTTTGCTCGCGGTAGAGGCGAATCAGTTCTGCAAGCTTGTCTTTCTTCGCCAATTTTTCTTTTTGCATCCGCTTTTTCTCGATTTCTTCGGACGGCGTGAGAACATGGCGTTTCTGCAGCTCGTTAAGTTCAATGTCCAGGCGATGGTGGGACGCTTCGAGTTCCCGGAATTCGTTGTTGGAGTGGCGAAGCTGTTCGACAATCGCATCTTCCGTCAACATCACGACACCTCCCTGGTTAAAGTGAGTCTGTCGAAGCTGATTCACCTCCTGAGGCAAAACTCCTGACACTCTACCGGCCGCTCGATATCATGAGCGGATTCATTTCCATCAGCACGGCATCTTCGGTGGGATTCGTATAATAATGAGGGCGTCGGCTGATCTGCGCGAAACCCATACGAGTATAGAGAATGCGCGCGGGCTCGTTCGAGGCTCTCACTTCGAGGACCGCGCGAGTCGCGGATTGTTCCAATCCTAAGCGGAAGGCTTCAGTGACAAGTGCCCATCCAATTCCTCTTCTCCGCATCGACGCTTGCACCGCAAGATTCATCAGTCGCAACTCTTCAAAGACGATCCAGAAACAATGATACCCGATAATCGTGGGTTCCGTCTTTGTTTTTGACTGCTCGTGACGCATCGCGACGAGAAAGTGCGCGAATTGGTTGCCCGTCAACTCACCTTCCAGTATTTTGCGCGTCCAGGGCGATGAGAAGCAAGCCTCTTCCAAAGCAAGAATGTCTTCCACCATATCCGGTGTCGCCGGGACAATCTCAAATTCGGAAAACACGATGTGTCTGCTCACATTCCCTACAGAGGCGACCGCCGACGGCCACGAGCCAATCGTTCAGCAATCTTGGTTTCAACCCTTTGCCGACGTCTCGCAAGAGGCGAACCGCCTCGTTCGTATTGAATTTCAGCTTCGGTCTGCTGGACATAGAGCGGCGCAACCAGATCTCCGGCAATTTCACCTCGTCGAAGTCGTTCCATTCCGATACGTGCGACTTGAATAGCGGAAGGTCTGAAGGCTCGATCGGGCCCCACCGTGACGGTGACTGACGGCGGCAATGCCGCTTGAATTTCATGTCCCATCGACGACCATCCGGATCCAAATACTATCGTGTGTTCGATGAGGCTCTGCGCTAACGCTTGTGGGGTTCCTACTTGTTCGCTCAGCACACGATTCAATCCCTGACCCTCTGCCCAACGAAAAATCGCCCAGTAGACTTCCCCACGACGACTGACCAACGTCGGACAGATAGGAACAGTTGCCGCTTCCAGACTCCTCGCCATGGCTTCCAGTGTCGGCACCAGCGTGAGAGGAAGATCAGTGGCTCCCCGAAGTCCTAGGCATGTTGCAATTCCCACTCGGATACCGGTAAACGAACCCGGGCCAATCGAACAGGCAAGACCACTGAGATCGTTGAGCTGCAGTCCGGATTGAGACAGCAATCGATCGATAGTGGGCAAAAGGAGAGAGTCTTGAGCACCACCGGCCTCTTGCTCATGCGTCGCGAGGATAAGGTCATCTCCCAGAATTGCAACACTCTGCCACCTCGTGACCGTTTCAACCGCAAGGATTTTCATCGAGGATTATGAGACCTGACCCAAGTCCTCTGCCCGTATGGCTTGATTGTGATGCATCTCGTGGAAGGTGACTTGCACTGAGCCTTGTCCACGTCCGTCTTCCAGAAAAATCTTGAAGGGACGGAATAGTCGAACATCCTGATCACCCATAGCCTCTGCCTGAATACTTCCCGCCTCTTCGATCGGCCTAAAATCGTCATACTGAATCGTCGCCTCGACCTCCCCACTCGACCCAAACCACTCTTCTTGGACCACCAGCAATCGGCGGTCAAACCATAGGCATCGGATCGGAGGACGCGAAGGGCTCGTTCCCCCGGTTACCGACGCATAGACGTCGAGACGATATCGGCCTTTCTCTTCCACGACCTTCACCATTTCATCCTTGGCAACGGAGTTCATCCCCAATACGCCACCTACCGCCCATACACTCAATTGAGAAAATCGAGCCAGCTTTCCTGCATCTTTCATGTCGGACTGGTGACCGGCATAGGTTTTTCCTTCGAGAGGCAAACGGAGTTTGTACAGATCATCAGCTTGAACAAAGTCGAATAGCTCGTTCCCGAGAGGAGTAAACCCTCTCAACCGCAAAGCGTTCGGGTGACGGTAATAAACCGTGCCCTCGATTCGTGAGACAATGGGAATAAGTCCACCTCGTACTTTCGCGCTGAACAGACCTTTCATGGAATGAACGGCGGCTTCTCGCTGATGCAACAGCACGATCAGTTCTTCGGCGGTCACCTGCTTAAGCGGCGGCGCTTCATGCTTCGGCGCAAACAGCGCGCATGCGGCGAGGAGGAGCCAGAACGCCGTTAAAAATGTAAGGGGATAGGCGCGTTTCAGCATCCTCTTCTCCGCAATCCCCCTGTGGCATGACGGAGTGGAAGGGTCTCTTACTGCGCGCAATGTTTCACCCACCCAACCCTCGACGCGCCAAGGCGCGTCTTTTCCCAAGCGAGGGCTTTCCGCGTGGTACACGGTGCGTCTCGGCGCACCGGGGCGGACGGGTGAGATGACCGCGCGTTGGGCGAGCACAGAGACCCTTCCGCTTCGTCATGCCTCTCTTCACGCCAACACCACATCCAATGCCTCCCGCACTTCCTGAATACCGATCAGCTCCATACCGTCGATGGGATCGAGCTTCGTCAGATTTCGTTCAGGCAGAATGCATCGTTTGAACCCCATCTTGGCGGACTCGCGGATGCGCAATTCAGCCTGACTGACCGCACGTACCTCACCTCCTAAGCCTACTTCTCCCAATAGTAACGTCCCCGGCTCGACAGGCACCTCCCGTAAACTCGATGTGATTGCTGCGACGATCCCCAAGTCAATCGCCGGTTCGTCGATATGCAGGCCTCCAACGACATTCACATACACATCCTGTCCGGAAAGATGCGCTCCCAACCGTTTCTCCATCACGGCGAGCAACAACGAGACTCGATTGACCTCGACTCCATTCGCCACTCGTTTGGGCATCGCATAGGTGGTTGAGGACACCAACGCTTGCAGCTCAACCAAGATCGGTCTCGTACCTTCGAGACTTGACACCACCACAGATCCGGTACTCCGTTCAGGGCGTTCCGCTAAAAACAATTCCGAAGGATTGCTGACCTCTTCGAGCCCCGCATCCTTCATTTCGAACACCCCAATTTCATTCGTCGATCCAAAACGATTCTTCACGGCGCGGAGAATCCGGTAGCTATGTCCTTTATCTCCTTCAAAGTACAAGACCGTATCGGCGATATGTTCCAATAGCCGTGGCCCGGCGATCGCTCCCTCTTTGGTCACGTGCCCGATGATAAAGACCGGGACCCCTGCTCGTTTTGCAAACCACATCAACTGTCCGGCAACCTCCTGAACTTGACTAATGCTACCGGGAGCGGAAGTTATTTGTTCCGTATACACTGTCTGAATCGAATCGATCACGACGGCAGCCGGCCCAATTTCCTGGATTGCTTTCAGAATCTGTTCAAGGGAAGTTTCGGCCAAAATCAACAGAAGCGGATGCTCGATGCCTAGCCGCTGTCCCCTCATCTTGATTTGCCGGGGCGACTCTTCCCCTGAGACGTAAAGAGCCGGCGCCTCTTTAGTCGCCAACCGTGGCAAGACCTGCAAGAGCAGCGTCGTCTTCCCGATTCCAGGATCGCCGCCGATGAGGATGACCGCGCCGGGAATCACTCCACCGCCCAGGACACGATCGAATTCACCGATACGGGTAAGCCGACGATCCTCTCCCACTATTTCGATTTCAGCGATGGGCGTGGCCTCGGCCTGAACTGTCTTTATAGCAGCAGGTCTCCCCTTTCCGGTCGCCGATTGCCGCTCCTCTTTCATCGTATTCCAGCCGCCGCAGTCAGGACAGCGACCGAGCCACCGTGGCGCCTGATGTCCACAGGTTTGGCAAGAAAAGACGATCTTGGATTTCAACAATGGCCTCGTTGAGGAGATGGATTCCGGATACCTATCTTAATGAATCCACAAAGGGAATAAAAGCTGGGAAGAGTGGACGCATGAAGTGAGGAGGCCAGTCGAGATGTCTCATGGGTCGCCCGATATGGCGTAAGCCCTTTACGGTGCACGGCGCATCCCTGACGATCTTCGTTCCAATAGCGTCGCGGTCGCCGATCTATTGCCGAGTAATTGCGCACTGGAAACTTTGACCTTGACGAACCACTGCGGCTTACCCTAAGTTGTTGATAAACTCACTTTACTTTATGAAGCTCTCGAAGAAAAGTGAATATGGTCTCCGGGCGTTGTTTGAGCTCACGCTCGCCCACGGAAAGGCAACGCTGCAGCGTCATGACATTGCCGCTCGCCAGCGCATCCCCGTTGAATTCTTAGAGCAGATTCTTCTGACACTCAAACGAGCCGGGCTCATCTCCAGCCGACGGGGGGTGAACGGAGGATATACCCTTATTAAGCAACCGAATGAGATCACACTCGGTCAAGTCATACGCTTACTCGATGGTCCGCTGGCACCGATCGGCTGTGTCAGTAAGACTGCGTACCAGAAATGTAGCGATTGTCCCTATGCGAATAAGACGCGGTGTCCCGTGCAGCAAATCATGGGCACGGTCCGTGATGCGATTGCAGGAATCCTCGATCACTATTCGCTTGCCGACTTTGCCGCAGACCATCCCAAAAGCTAACCACTCATGGACACAACCATTCTTGTCCTCATTACGTTTATTGCAGCGACGGTGAACGGCGCCTTAGGGTACGGCTTTTCCTCTATTACCGTTCCTGTGGCCTTGCTGTTCTACACCAATCGCATCTTGAACCCTGCCCTCGTGCTGATCGAACTCGTCATCAATGGATATGTCCTGTTCATGAATCGAAACAGTATCCCGAATATCTGGCGGCGCGTGGCCCCCATTCTGATCGGTCTGGTTGTCGGAATCGGCATTGGCAGCTATATTCTCTTTTTGGTGCAGCCCGCATGGATTAAATTCGTCACCTATTTCTTTTTATTGCCGTTGATCCTCCTTCAAGCCGCCGGCATCCGAAGACCCATTCAAGCCGAAAAGGCTATTGCGATCCCGTTTGGAATGGGAATCGGAACACTCTATTCGGTCACCACCATTTCCGGCCCCCCCCTTGCCCTGCTCTTCAACAATCAGGGATACGCGAAACAAGATTTCCGCGCTGCCTTGGGAGTTATTCGGGTCGCCGAATCCTCCCTCACAGCGATCGCATATGGCTTCATCGGCTTCTATAGTGCCGGCAGTATGGATATCATTCCTTACATCGTTCCGAGCGTCATCATTGGTATTCCCCTCGGATCCTACCTTATCCGATTGATGGATCCTGAAACATTCAGACGCATTTGTATGGCATTCGATGGGTTAGTAGTGGGATTCGGCCTGTCCCGGGTGCTCATAGAACTCAATCTTGCTACAGCGGTAACAACCTACAGTATTTTATCGATCATAGTTCTCATAAACGGCTACCTGTTGTTTCGATTCTTTAGAGGTCGAGCAGAGCCTCAACATAACTCCTCGTGATCCCCCTCCTGTTGGTCATGATATAGATACGATGACGTACAGGACTTGAATGTGGCACCCTTCACGCCTAACATTCTTCACAACGCTGTTGATTTATAACATGATGAATAATAATGCTATTTTTTATTCATACCTAGGCATACCCCTTGCTTTGTCACTCGGAGCAATGTGCTCCATACAAATTATTCATATAACTCTGAGGGGTGTTGCTAATGCTGAAAAATGCGCTTTCGCTTGGTCTCGTCCATCGAAACTTTTCGACTGCGATAGCTCAGATGATAGTTTTGAGCCTTATCGCCCTCCCACTAGCCGGATGTGGTGACGACGGACAAGGTGGGCCGATGATTTCGTCTCTTTCTACACCAGCCGAACCAACCGACACTCAACCGGGTGGTGGTGCGCCATCGGATTCTGAGGAACCTCCTGCCGAGGAAAATCCTGAAGCAACATCAACAACAGAAGACGTGACCGCAAGTGCAATCGAAGAATTTGATCCTGCAGCCATAGCGGAATCTGTTGATGGAGAGGAAGAGCCGGCGATCTCTGTGACTTCCACGCCGACCGGCGCTACCGCACGATTGAATTGGGATCCGAACCCTGATCCTAAGGTGGCTGGTTACGCTGTTTATTACGGAAGACAGTCATCCGGAAATCCTGGATCATGTTCCTATGAGGAAAGTCAATCGGTCGAATCCCCACCGGCCATAATTACCGGGCTCGATCCTAACACACCCTATTTCTTTGCAATCAGTGCCTATGGAGACGAAGGGGGCGACTCGGAAAGTCCTTGTTCGAATGAGGTGCTAGTAGTCACGCCACCTGCGCAAGGCTGAGCAAACGGCTTGCCGAGTCACCTTCGCTATACTTCAAAGCTCCCCTGGTTCTTCTTGCCAGGGGAGTTCGTCTCTTCATTGACCTCTACCCAGCCGATTTGTTAGCCTCAAGTTAGGTCGGACTACTGCTGAGAGTATACATTCAAAAATAGTGCAGTCCATTGATCTCTATCCCGAAAGGATCTCCTATGGCCAATTTAGCTGCCTCCCCTGAATTACTCAGCACTTTACACAACAAGGCCACCCAACTCCGCATCGACAGCGTGCGGGCCACCAGCGAGGCCGGAAGCGGCCATCCATCAAGCTGCGCCTCCGCCGCCGACATCGTCGCCGCATTGTTTTTCTCCGTCATGCGCTACGATCCTCATAATCCAAAGGCACCCAACAGTGACCGTTTTATCCTGTCAAAAGGCCATGCGGCTCCGCTGCTCTATGCGGCGTGGGCGGAGGCCGGTCTCTTTCCACAGAGCGACCTCCTAAAATTGCGCACCTTGACATCCGATCTTGAAGGACATCCGACTCCCCGCTTGCCTTTTGTCGATATGGCCACCGGTTCACTGGGGCAAGGACTTCCCGTTGGAATCGGCATCGCATTGAATGCCAAGTACGTCGACAGGCTCAATTACCGAACCTACGTATTGATGGGGGATGGAGAATCGGTCGAAGGGTCGGTTTGGGAAGCCGCTGAGATCGGTCGCCAATATGGTTTGGATAATTTGTGCGCCATTGTTGATGTGAATCGACTGGGTCAGAGCGACCCCACCATGCTGCAGCACGACATGGATGCGTACCGTTCCCGGTGGGCTGGATTCGGTTGGCATACAATCGTCGTCGACGGTCATGATCTCCCAGCCATCCTTAAGGCATTCGATGAGGCTGCCAACACCAAAGGCCAACCGACCGTGTTGCTGGCCAGAACGTATAAAGGCAAAGGCATTTCATTCATCGAGAACAAGCCGGACTGGCACGGCAAACCGCTTAAAAAAGGCGAAGAGACTCAAAAGGCTCTTGACGAACTCACGAAGCAATTGAGCCCGAACGGTGCCGTGATTCACGTTCCAAAACCATCGGCTCCCGGCACCGCTCCCGAAGCCATCAGCCCGATGCCGCCCGCGCCCTATAAAATCGGTGACTCCGTCGCGACACGTGAAGCCTTCGGTGTAGCCTTGGAAGCCTTGGGGTCCGTAAACCCTTCGGTTGTCGCATTAGACGCCGACGTAAAAAATTCCACGTATACCGACAAATTCGGCAAGAAGTTTCCCAATCGATTCTTTGAGAGTTTCATCGCCGAGCAAAATATGGTGGGTACCGCCGCCGGTCTGGCCGCCTGCGATAAGATCCCGTTTGTAGCGACCTTTGCCTGTTTCTTCAGTCGCGCTTACGACTTCATCCGTATGGCCGCGATCAGTGGTTCGAACATGAAGCTCGTCGGAACCCATGTCGGCGTCAGCATCGGTGAAGATGGACCGTCACAGATGGGCTTGGAAGACATCGCCATGATGGCGGCACAACCGAATGTGACGGTGCTCTATCCTTCAGACGGTAACTCAACGTATCACTTAATCGAGGAAGCTGCGAAGCACAAGGGAATGGTCTATATACGCGCTGGAAGACCAAAGGCTCCGATCCTCTACGGACCAGAGGAACGGTTCCGCATCGGCGGCAGCAAAACCCTCCGGCAGAGCGCATCGGATGTGCTCACAATCGTGGCCGCGGGAGTGACGCTGTTTGAAGCCTTGAAAGCCCATGATCAGCTGAAGTCATCAGGCATTGCCGTTCGTGTCATCGATCTCTACAGCATCGTTCCCATAGATAGAACTACCTTGCTGGAAAGCGGTCGCGCGACCCAACGTCGAATCCTCACGGTTGAAGATCATTACGCCCACGGAGGTCTTGGCGATGCCGTTCTCAGCGCTGTGGCAACGGAAGGCATGAGAGTTCATAAACTCGCCGTTCGTGAAATTCCGCATAGCGGAAAACCTGAAGAACTCATCGATCACTATGGGATTGGAGTGCGGTCCATCGTTGAGGCAAGCAAACAAATCGTACGTGAACAATAAAATTGAATCATCGAACGGTCCGAAGGACAATAGTCCTTCTGAGTAATCGCTGATCCACTGATGCGCCCAAACAAGATCACCTACGAAACATTCCCTCTGGTCTTGCATCGATATCACGAAGTCAGGTCACATGACCGCACGGCGTATTTCATGTTTTCATTTTTTCCGATGAAAAATATGGTATAGTCCACACCGATCGAAAGAGCGCTGCACACTGTGGCCGAGCGACGACTCCAGTAAATAGAAACAAGTAACTCATCCATTACAATTCAATGAGGAGGTACGAATGAGGAGAAGGAATGTGGGTGTCTCAGCGTTAATGGTGGGTTGTGCCCTTCTGCTTTCAGGAGGCATGGCCTCCGCCGAAGATCTGCCTCCATTGCCCTCACCTCCACCCGAGTATGCCGACAAAAAAATGCCGGCCGGTGGGTGGACTGATCCAAAAGCCATTGAGGAGGGAGGGAAGATTTATCGAGGCGAGTTCAAGACCGAGGTCAACTGCAGCAGTTGTCACGGGACAGACGGCACACCAAAGAAAAAGGGCGCACGGGATTTTCGAGACCCGAATATCGTCTGCCGCTTCTCAGACGCGTTCTGGTTCTGGCGTATCTCGGAAGGTGTCCCAAAGACGAAGATGAAGGCCAATAAAGGCCTGATCTCCGAAGAGCAGATCTGGCAAGTGATGGCATATGAAAATCAGTTCTCGCACGGGGGCAAGCCAGCCGACCGTTCGTGTTACAAACCCTAAAGATACGCTTCAGAGATAGCTGAAGCCGAGTAACGGCCAAGCCTCTGTACAATTTAGGATAAGCACAACAACGACAACGGGGAGAGGGAGCATGACGCTCCTTCTCCCTTGTTTACGTGGCACTACTTCCCTTGTAGACTTAGGCAGGATCGGGGGCGACAAACACCAATACTATTAACCGCTGGCTCGCATGATTCTTCACACCATGTTCTTCCCCGGCTGGGGCCAGAGTCCCTTGTCCTGCTTCAAGTGTTCGATAGTCGGTACCGACCTGAAATATTCCTTGTCCTTCTAAAACGATATACACCTTATCCTGGTTGCCATGGACATGGCCCTTTTGTTCTTGGCCAGGTTCAAAACAATAGATATCACAGAAAAAGCGCTCCGTCTGAAACAGATTGTTCTTCTTCATCTTGTCGCCGGTGAACTGCTGGAAATCGGCAAGTGTCACGACCTTCATAAAGCTCCTCTGTCTCGGCACACAGAAATCGACGCTACGGCATATGGGACAACAGTTTCTGGTATGAGTGTTTGAGTTCGTTCAGAGCGTTGTTCATCCGTTCCCGAACTTCATGCCATTTTGTGCCAGTAGCCCCCTTCAATTCATCCAACCTCTCCTTGACCCCATCCTTTTTCTTTTCCAACTCATTGAGTGACTTCTGAAAATCGGCTCGTGTGGATTCAGAGACTTTCGCAATCTTCTCACGTAGCCCAATGATTTGTCGCTGGATCGCCGCCAATTCCTGTTGTGCCTTCCGTTGAAAAGTCTCCTTTTGTTGAGCGGTATACTCCTTGGTGGCCTCGATCGCTTCCTGGGTCTCTTTCACAACTTTTTCGGCACTCGCGTTGGATTCCGCTGCCGTGCCTGACCAAGGGACCAGACTCGCCAATGCCACTGATACGACACCAGCCGCCAACCAACCGCGATTCATGACTCCCTCATAATGAAGGCCAAAGTATAGTCTGTGGCGATTCCAAAGTCACGATCACTAAACTTTTATGTCAACCCAATTTAGAAATGTCCTCTTTCTCCCACAGTAGCAATGTCCGGTTTATGTTCCGGTCGCCACCGGATGTGAGCCTCGTTCTGGCAGCCATCGTGTGCGCCACGGAGGGGTCGGTCTCGGCGTGACCGGGCGGTGGGAGCGGGGCAGAGTCTTGACCGTTCCCACCGGCACCGGCCGTGCCGCGATGACGTGAAAGCTAAGTGCCCGTCCGGGGTGCGTGAGCCGCAGCGTCCCAGCAATCTGTTCTTCCACGTGCACGTGCGTGGCCCGGACCGGGTCGTGAATTTGATAGAGCTGTCCCTCATGCGCAATCGTCAAGTCCTTGCGTAGGCATCGGAGAGTCTTGATGCACAGACACCGGTCCAAGTCTCGGACCAGTGGCTTGGGCCGATGCAGATTGGCGGGTTGCGCTGGAGCCACGGCAAAGCGCCGGTTGTAGACTGGCAGGTCGTGCTCCAAGAAGCGGTTCGCGTCCTCCAAGGTCGCAATCCCTGCCAATCGCAGCTCCTTGCTCAACCGATCTTGGAAGGTCTTGAAGAGCCGCTCCACCCGGCCCTTGGCCTACGGCGAGTGGGCCGCGAGCAATTCCACGCCCCACGCCTTCAGCGCCCGCCCAAACTGACTCCGGGGCGTCGGGCCGACCAGTTGCTCCTCCATGGTCGGCTCAGCTGGGGACCGATACGTCGTATGCGTATCCGCATAGAGCGCCAGCGGCACCCCATACCGCCGCGCGTAGCGCTGGAAGCTGTCCATCGCCGGGATCGTCCCTGCATGGTCATAGAACCGGGCCTACACCCGACTCGAGGCATCATCAATGTACGCCATCACGCCGCACGCCGGGCCGCGCCCCTCCAACCAGTCATGCTGCGCTCCATCGAGCTGCACCAGCTCCCCAACATGCGCCTTCCGCGCCCGCCACGCGCGGGGCGGGCGCTTGCGCCGCTGGAAGTGCGTCATCCCCTTCTCCAGGAGCCAGCCTCGCAGCGTCTCCTCACTGAGCGTGATCCCATGGCGCTCGGCCAGCTTCTCCGCCGCCAACGTTGGCCCAAAGTCCTCATACCGCGTCTCGTAGAGTCGGAGGATCTTCATCTTGCGCCCCTCGGGGATCCGCCGGTTCGAGGGGCGGCCCCGTCCCCGATGGACCAGCCCCTGATCGCCTTCCTGCTCCACCCGTCGCTTCAGGCGTCGGATCTGCCGATCTGTCAGGCCCAACACTGTGCCCGCTTCCTTCTGCGTGAGCCTCTTCTCCACTACCTGGCGGATCACATGGACCCGCCGCAACTCCTTGACACTCATCGCCACTCTCTCCTCTCCGACCATCCCCCCCTCCTTCTATGAGCGGGGAGTCTATCAACGAAGAGGACATTTCTACTTTGGCGAAACCGGACATTATCATTTTGAGATTACAGATCACTAAACTTTTATAGGAAAGCAGCCGAAAAAGGAGGTCGTCACCCACATATCTCGCACTCGAGGAGCAGATCCATATGGCTTCTGAAATAGGATCGGCAGCCACCTCAGTTGAACGGCTGGAACAAGCCCTGATTCAGAAACTTGAGGCGGGAGAAGTTGAGCTTCCCCTCCTTCCACAAGCGGCCAGCCAGGTGCTGGCACTGGCGGCGGATCCCGCTTCCGATGCGGCGAAGCTCTCATCTTTGATCCATCAGGATCAAGCACTGGCTGCGCATGTCATGCGAATCGCCAATTCACCGGCCTATATGCCCCGCAGCCCTGTAATCTCTCTCCAGCATGCGGTGGCTATGCTGGGCATTACTCTGCTGTCCGAAATTGCCTTCACGGCTTCATTGAAGTCCGGTGCGTTCAAAGTGCCGGGGCATGAGGAGGACGTGAAACGACTGTGGCGTCACTCCCTGGCGAGCGGAGCCTTCGCTAAGGAAGTCGCCCGCATGAGACGTGTCAATGTCGAAAGCGCATACCTTTGTGGGCTGCTGCACGAAATCGGAAAACCCGTCGTATTGCAAACGGTGGCGACCCTTGCGCATGCGCAACGAGTTACAGTTGAGAAATCGGTATTACATGGATGGGTCGATGGCTACCATTCCCGCGTCGGTGCCCTCATCGCAGAAAAATGGAGTCTGCCTAAGCAAGTAGCGGCAGCAATCCGATATTGCGAAGATTACGACCACGCCGATTCATTCCGTCAAGAGTGCCTGCTCACCTGTGCCGCCGATAGACTGGCGAGTCACCTCCTTGCACCTGATGCTATGCAGGAAGAGACGCTCCGTGCTCATCCGGTCTTCGGAGAGCTCAACCTATACCCCAACGACATCGATCAGCTTCTGACCAGGAAGGACCACGTGCTGTCGGTAGTGAATGCGCTGAATCTATGAGCACATCCGTTGCATTCGATATCATCGTCATCGGAGCCGGGCCGGCAGGTCAAAAAGCGGCGGTTCAGGGTGCCAAAGCCGGAAAGCGTGTCGCCTTGCTTGAGCGAGAACGAGGCATCGGCGGCAGTTGTGTCTATCGCGGAACGATTCCCAGCAAAACATTGCGAGAAAGCGCTCTCCATCTGGATCGGCTCAAACGGGCGGGAGAAGCGTTTCAATTCAGTCTGAAGCCGGATACTCAAATTGCAACCCTCTTGAGCCGTCTTGAAGACGTCGTCCAAGCACACGACTCATTTATGAGCCGCCAGATTCGGCGCAACGGCATCTCGCTGTTTCACGGACGGGCGCGCTTCCTTAGTGAGCACACGATCGAGATGCAAACCGTGGATGGCATACAACAACAATTCACCGCCGATACCATTGTGGTCGCCACGGGCTCGCGCCCGCGAAACCCCGAGCAGATTCCGGTCGACCATGAGCACATCCTTGACAGCGACTCGCTTCTTTCCATGATGTACTTGCCACAGTCACTGGCCGTGGTCGGAGGTGGTGTGATCGGCTGCGAGTATGCTTCCATCTTTGCGCTGTTGGGAGTAGAAGTCACTCTGATCGATCGCGCTCCCTATCCGCTTCAATTTATGGACCGAGAGCTGGTCGAACAGTTCATCAAAAGCTTTGAACAGCAGGGCGGGCGTTACCTCGGCGGACAGCATATTGAGAAGGTGCGATGGAACGAGATTGCACACGTCGCCACGGAACTGAGCGATGGAACAACCATCAATACTGAAAAGATGCTGGTCGCCTTAGGGCGGCAGGCCAACGTCGAAGACCTGAATCTCTCCGCAGCGGGGATCATCGTTTCTGATAAAGGCGTGATTCCTGTGAATCAATACTGCCAGACGAACGTCCTCCACATTTATGCCGTCGGTGATATGGTCGGAGCGCCGGCATTGGCGTCCAAAGCCATGGAGCACGGCCGACGCGCCGTCCGCCACGCCCTCAATCTCCCGATCGGTGATGCAGCCTCGACCATTCCTTTGGGCATCTATACGATCCCGGAAATGGCCAGTATCGGCCTTGATGAGGTGGCTGCCAGGGAGCGCTATCGAGATCCGTTGATCGGACGGGCGAAGTTTGAGGAAATCGCCCGCGCCCAGATATCGGGGGCTGGCCACGGCCTCCTCAAGATGGTAGCTGATCCAGCCGGTGAGCGGTTACTCGGGATACAAGTCGTCGGAGATTCCGCCACGGAACTGGTGCATTTAGGACAATTAGCTCTTCAAAACGGCACAACGATCGAATCGTTTATCGACAATGTCTTCAACTTTCCAACTTATGCCGAAGCGTATCGAATTGCCGCGCTCGACATCTTGGGACAAGCGGCAAAACGTCGAACAGCCAAAGCCGCGTAGAGGTTCGATCAGATGCGTAACCGCATACAGGTTGGATTCGTAGAGCTGAATGAGCTTCGAAATCGGACAGCAAATTGCAAGACCGTGCGTTGCTAGCCCTTTATATTGCCGATCGGTCGGAGTTCCGCCACTGTTTTGGTGATTCCCGCACGATCGACTGCTTCAACGACCTCGGAGATATTCTTGTAAGCGAAACCTGCCTCCTCTGCCAAACCTGATATAGAAACGGCCTTCACAATGATCCCTCGTTGTTTCATTTGCTGCTGTATCTGTTCACCACGAACAGCCTTCTTTGCCTGAGCCCTCGACATCGTTCGCCCCGACCCATGCATCGTCGAAGCGAAAGTATCCTCCATCGCTCCTTCCGTCCCCACCAATAGATAGGATCCGGTTTCCATTGAACCGCCGCAAATCACCGGTTGACCCGTCATACGATATCGTGGCGGGAGATCGGGGCTTCCGGGGCCCAATGCTCTCGTTGAACCTTTCCGATGGACCACCAATTCCCCTTCCGGATACCGCTCCACTTTGGCGATATTGTGCGCCACATCATAGACCAGCTCCATACCCATCTCTTCTGCTGATCGACCGAATACAGCGGCGAAGGATTCGCGGATCTGATGAGTAATCACTTGGCGATTGGCGAAAGCGGTATTGGCCGCACAATTCATAGCCGAGAAATAATCCTGCCCTTCGACTGATGTAAACGGGGCACAGGCTAATTGCTGATCCTTCACGGAAATCCCATATCGCCGCATCGCTCGTTCAAATACCTTGAGATAGTCGCTCGCGACCTGGTGGCCAAACCCACGTGACCCGCAGTGAACCATGATGACAATCTGATTGTGGCCGGTGATCCCCCAAGCTGAAGCAGTCTCTTTGTCACATACCCGATCACTGGCTACCACCTGTACCTCGAGATAGTGGTTACCTGACCCCAAGGTCCCTAACTGATTGATTCCCCGACTGACTGCCTGGTCGCTGACTTTTGAGGGGTCGGCGCCGGTTATGCATCCTCCTTCTTCAATTGCTTCCAGATCACGATGCCAACCGAATCCCTGCTCAATACACCATCGAGCCCCGTTGGTCATCACTTGTTCAAACGAGGAGCGATTCAAATGTACAAACCCGCTTGCACCCACTCCAGCCGGCACCCGGCGAAATAACTCCATCAGCAATCGATCAAGATGTGGCTGCGCATCTTCCTGTGTAAGATCGGTTCTGATGAGGCGCATGCCACAATTGACATCATAGCCGACACCTCCAGGCGAAATGATTCCCGATCGGACATCAAATGCGGCGACACCTCCAATGGGAAAACCATAGCCCCAATGGCCATCCGGCATGCACAGCGCATATCGTCTAATTCCAGGAAGACACGCGACGTTTGTAACCTGCTCGAATACTCCGGCATCCATTGATTGAAGGATAGCCGGAGTGGCATAGATTCGTGCAGGTACGAGCATGCCTGATTTTTCAGTAACAGGAATTTCCCATACCTCATCACTAATCCGATTGACCCGCATGTCGGTGTTCAGCTTCATACGTCCAATACCACCCTCACAGTCCATCGTCCTCTCTCTTGGCCCAATCGATAGAGATGCTTGGTCACTCCTTTCACATCGGCTCGCAACATCTGCGTTGAACCATTCACCGGTTCTCCGGACAGCAACCCATTCAGACTCCAAGCGCCGTCGGGCCGGTGAGTCAGTGCGACATGAGCTTTACTAAATACTACTCCTGCCGCATCCTTCCAGTACACCAGATCGGACAACCAGTCGAACAATAAGGCGGCGGGATCTTCATCTGCGCGCACAATCGTTTGTTGCCAGCTAGAGCGAACCGTCTGAGGATCGGCAAGAGTTTCGATGAGCGCGTTCGTCGCCCCTTGAAAGAGATCCTGCAGCGAATCGCCGACCGCGTCAAACGCGAGATCCGCCGTCGCGACATCGTCCAGAAAGTGAAACTCGTGAGACATCCCTGTTTTAAATAGGAAGTATGCAGCGCGACGAGTGCACAACTAGACTGAGAGAGTTGGATGACTGCGTCTAGTCCAGCTCGAAAACTTTGGGGAAGCTTGTGAGATTTCGGCAACCGTCCTTCGTGACGAGCACCATGTCCTCGATCCGGACTGCTCCCAACCCTGGATAATACAGCCCCGGCTCGACAGTGACGACATGCCCTTCTTGGAGAAGTGACCCGGTTCGACTGATACGCGGCGCTTCGTGGATGTCCAACCCCACGCCATGCCCGGTTCCGTGAAAAAACCCCTGCATGCGCCCGTTCAGCAAGCCGGTCTTGTATCCGGCCTTTTCAAAACGCGCGCAGATGCCTTGATGGATCTTCATGCCGTCGGCGCCGTCTTTGATTTTGCCGATGGCATCTTCTTGGGCATCCTTGACGATGCCATACAATCGTTTTAGTTCCGAACTCGCCGTCCCGCGTATCACTGTACGCGACATATCGGCAAAATAACGGCTCGTCGCTGAACGAGGGAACACATCGAAGATAATACTGCGATGAGCCGGCAATGGTCCGCTCCCTTCGTTGTGCGGATCACAGGCCTGCTCCCCACCCGCCACGATCGTATGCTGGGCCACACAGTTCCGCTCCATGAGTTTCACATTGATCAACTGCTTGACCCGCTCAGATGTCAACGCCACCCCGTCAAACCAAAGCTCTCCGCCACGGATAATCGCCTGTCGCAACAGATCGTGCGCCGAGGCCACAGCCTCTTCGGTGGCTTGCTGGGATAGCTCGATAGATCGGACTTCCTCCGCGCTTTTCACGACACG
Organism: Nitrospira sp.; assembly: GCA_024998685.1. Taxonomy (GTDB): domain Bacteria; phylum Nitrospirota; class Nitrospiria; order Nitrospirales; family Nitrospiraceae; genus Nitrospira_D. The sequence goes on along the minus strand of JACOEH010000003.1, from coordinate 98,751 downwards.
TTGTTCATAGAACGGATCGCGCTTCGGTTTGAGACTGTATCCCAGTTCCTGTAATCGCATGGCGTAGATGAAAGGGAAATTAGCCGGAACCAGCAGGCGTCTGATTTTGGACTCTTTCAAGACGACGTGCACGATATCGACCGTCGTTGGGCTCTTCATCCCCTGTTTCTTCGCCTTCTGTTCGATTTCAGAGTAGGAAAGCACTCGATCCACGGAGGCTTGGGTTCTGGCACGATCCATTTCCAGATCGCTCATGACCATCAGCCGCTCACCTTTGATTTCGAGATAGATGAACGGATCCGGCGCCATGAAGCGCGTCGCATAGTATAGATTCGAGTCCTGCTCGCTGGCGGCGATGAACAGTGTGGCCGCTTCCGGCTGGGATATCGCATTGCGTTTCATGAATTTACCGTGGGGAAGCAGGACTGAATGGAATCCCTTGAGGTGTCCGGAGTCGACATTGAAATGATGCTAGCATGGGCATGGGGGGGGGTCAAGAATCAGACCGGTCACGGCACAGCAGGAGCCGGCGAGGGAGTCTTATCTTTGGGGCGCACTTCTGATTCTTCATCCGGCGTCACCAAATCTATCGGTAGCGTCAGGGTATTCGTTAAGACATCAACCGCCAACTGGGCCAACCCTGATAGGCCGGACGCAAAGGACTTCACCGGTAGATAGGTCACTTCCGGATCCTCCACCGCTCCCTTCATAGAAAACATCGCCGTGGCTATCCCCTTGCGGTCGCCCGCAACGATTCGCCCAAAAAGCGGAATTGTCTTGAGAAATTGTGAGTATGATCCGAACGGACTTACGGCAACGGCAAGATCCAGCTGGTCTGTCGGCAAATCGTAATTCCCGGCAGCCGTAATTTTTAGAATTGGACTGTCGATGATCAGATTTTCCGTCTGAAACATCCCATCTTGAATCGCAATGGTCGCGGAAATTCTGTTGTATGGTAATCCCTCCTTTTCAAGATCGACCTTCCCCTGCAACACAGCCGGAAGATTCAGCAAGCTAATGATTTTCCATACGGCTTGCTCATTCGATTTTAGAATGCGGCCATTTTCCAGCAATAACTCGACTCTTCCGTTTAACGACGGGTAGACCCCATGGGGATTGCGACCATGGCCGCGAAGAACGCCGCTGAAACGAACTTCCCCTGATACGCCATGGACGTGAGCCTTGGTCAGTTTCAACAGGTCTTCGAATTCTACTCCGGTTGCCCTAAATGAAAGATCAAGATCGGCCGGTGCCTTCGGAGGAAGTTGGACCACCAGCCGTCCAGCCACGTGCCCATGAGTTGACTCGCCGGAAAGACGATCAATATCAAGCACCCCATCCTGAATATTGATTCGAGCTGCAAGCGAGCCGAATTTCAGATGCTTGTAGTGCCCGCGCACAATGGCCGCCGACATGGTGACTTGGCTGGTCGCTGCCAAGGTTTCGAGAAACTCTCGTAGAGGTGTCCGTTCACCTTTCGGAATGACAAGACTCATATCAAGTTGGTTGGATTCGATCTTGCCGGTGATCGTGGGCCTCGCCGCCCAATTTCGAACCTTGGCCTCTATGGCGATATCACTCCCTTGTACCTTAAACGAGAGCCGCTTGAGTTCGACCTCATTGCGGGCAAACTTTACGCGGGTATAGAGATCCTGTATGTGCCCATCAATCCCTTTCGCCTGCATCAGCCCGTTCGTCAGTCCCACCCATCCGGTCATCCGCCAGGTCTTCCAATCCGGCTCTTTCCCTTTGACATCAAGCGAGACCTCGATATTGCCCGCTTCAAGCCCACCTTTAGATATCCATTCCGGAAGACTGGATACCGATAACGTACCGGTCGCTACTGCCATATCGATCATAAAGCCATTACCGAACTGCATCGTTCCTTTTGCCGGAATGTTCAAAGATGGCAGGACCAGCTCCACTCGCTGCAACTTTACGCTGGTAGACTGTGGCATAACACCCTCAAACTCCACAGTGGCGCGAGGACCGACGGGTTTTGCAATTACCCCAATCGAGACTTTTGCACCATCCAACGCAACGGACCCTCGGATATGAGGTCTGGCCGTCGAACCAGAGAATACGACCATCGAGCTGAGCGTACCCTCGATCGTGCTCTGGTCGATCGCCGAGGAACGAAACAACCTCACCAACTGCGCCGCATCACCGCGCGTGCGAATCACAAAGTCTTGAAACTGATTCGTCCCTCCACCGGTGATCGTCCCCTGGACTTGGATAGAGGTTCCACCGAGCTGCCCAGTGACTTGATCAAACTGTGTGGACCCATCGGCCAAGACAAACCTTCCCTGCATCCCGGTCAAACGCTCCGGTAAATTCACATGGGTCAGACTGACTTGGCGAGCCGTAATTTCCCCACCGGCAAATGTAATCCCCCCGGATTGTTTCAATGGTCCCACAAGGCGAAACGTCGACTGTGCCGTACCCTCTGCGTCGCGGATACCGGCCAACAACTGCATCACTCGCTCCACTTTCACAGCCCTCGCCAGAAACTCAACGAGATGCGTTGCCGCCATTTCGCCCGTGATTTCCAGTTCCAACCATGGATCTGCCTTGACAAACGACACCTCCGCTTTTCCACCGGTGATCTGCATCGCCCCATACATTCCGGTTACCTTGGCGATACGAATACGTCCTGTCTCAACCACCATCACTGCAGCGAGGTTTTTTGCGGCTATACGATCACTGCCGATCAAGCCCCGACCTTCGCTGATGTGAAACTCCCCGATCGCCGAAAGCTGAGGACCGGTCGTCACGGTCCCGGTGAGTGTCGCATTCACCACTTGCACTTTGCCGTCGATCTGGCGATCAGCCAGCAAGGCTGGAAGCTGCGGATGGATCCAGTCGGGGGGAATAGTTTTGAGGAGCTGAGGAAGGGCCACAAGAGAACTGCTGAACGTGACGGCAAACGTCGGCTGCGGAGTCAGGAGACCGGCCAGATTAGCCTTTCCTTTCAGCGTAATGTCGTTCAAATGCGCGGTCATATCGGACAGGACCATGTCGTATCCGGCAATACCCGGCATGATACGGACGGTGCTCTTAAGATTTAACGCTCCTTGGAAATGCTCAGAAACCGGTCGAGGCCCCAGAAAGTCGGCCGCATCCCGTATCTTGAGATCCGCGGCGTCGATCTGCCCTTCAAACTGAAATCCTGTCGTGGATTCCGTTGTCTCTTCACCGGACAACGACACCGATGGCTCTGCTCGTTTGACGATACCATCCAGCGATACAGCGGATACACCGGCTGCTCCACGATGAGCCGCCGATAGATGCAGTTCAGCCAGGCCGCGATCAGGTCGAACCAGCAGCCTAAACTCGACGTGCTCTAACTCGAGGGACCGAACGCCGTCCGGTCTGGCGGCATCGATGACCGTGATCGTTCCATTGACGAACGTCGCCTCTCTGATCATGAGTGTCCGCGCCATCATATCTATCGTTTGCTGATCAGTATCCGCCTGGCTGTGCAAGCCGTCCAAGACATTCCAACGGCCGTGTTCATTGCGCCGAAGGGTCAATGTTGGTTCCTCAATCAACAATCGCTTTCCGACAACTTGTTTTTTGAGGAGCGGCAGGAGGCGTAAGACCAGATCGACCCGCTTAGCCGTCAGGACAATCTGCTCTGACTCAGGATCATGAATCTTGACATCGGCGAGTTCCACACGGATACGGGGGAACACCACAAACTTGACGCGGTGCACATCGATCTTTCTCCCCAGATTCTCTTCAAGCTGTTCCAGCACAAAATCTTTGAGATAGTCTTCTCCGGTCAGCTCCCTCGAAAACGAGAGGAACGCGACAGCCAACACCGCGAACGTGAGTACGATCACGAGCGCAAGCCGAAGACGAGACACACCACCCCCTTCAAATACAAACAAGTCCTTATGAGCATCTTACCGGATCAGCCACTCGAAATCTATGAACTCAGCGTTCTATAAGGGGTTTTCTCTCCCCCGATTCATCAATCGAAAGCGCCATCCTTCCAAGCCTCGTCATCTTCACGTAAGGCGGAAAAACAGTCTCCAAGGTAACCCGTTTTTTAACCGGACAGGAGTGAGGTCTACTTTCTCTTCTATCGGCCCTCCGCAGTTGACAGCAGCTGGATCGTCGAACTACATCTTTACTATGACTATCCATACTTTTGCCGGCCAACCAGCGCCTCCCTCAAGCCTCGTAGATGTGGGAAAACTCTTGTCCGCATACTGGGCTGAGAAACCGGATGCCTCGATCCGAGAACAGCGCGTGTCATTCGGTACATCGGGGCATCGCGGCTCTTCCTTCAGACGAAGCTTTAACGAGAGCCATATCGTGGCCATCACTCAGGCCGTTTGCGAATACCGGGCCGCTCGGCACACGACCGGACCACTCTATTTGGGAAAAGATACGCACGCACTGTCTGAGCCGGCCTTCGCGACCGCGATTGAAGTCCTCGCGGCGAATGGCGTCACTGTCATGATCGATCAAAACAGTGGCTACACGCCGACACCGGTCATTTCCCATGCAATCCTCACCCACAACCGACGCCGAACCTCCGGTCTGGCCGATGGGATTGTCATCACGCCGTCGCACAATCCCCCCGAAGACGGCGGTATCAAGTACAACCCGCCTCAAGGAGGACCAGCCGACACACAGATCACGAAATGGATCGAAGATCGAGCCAATGCCCTTCTAGCCGTCAACCTCCAAGGGGTGAAACGTCTTCCGATTGAACAAGCTCGACGGGTATCGACCACACATCTGTACGACTACATTGGGGCTTATGTGAGCGATCTCACCAACGTGATCGACATGGATGCCATCAAGTCCGCGAAACTGAAGCTTGGTGCCGACCCACTCGGCGGGTCTGGTGTAGCCTACTGGCAACCGATTGTTGAACGGTATGGGTTGAACATCGAAAATGTGAATCCAACAATCGATCCGACATTCAGCTTCATGCCGCTGGATTGGGACGGCAAGATCCGCATGGACTGCTCATCTCCCTATGCCATGGCGAATCTGATCGCCTTGAAAGATCGCTTCGACGTGGCATTCGGGAATGATGCCGATAGTGACCGGCACGGGGTCGTCACTCGTTCCGGCTTGATGAATCCGAACCATTACCTGGCCGTCTCGATTGCTTACCTCTTTCCCAATCGTGCCGGCTGGACATCCGATGCCGGGATCGGCAAGACCTTAGTCAGCAGTAGCTTGATCGACCGCGTCGCGGCCAAGCTGAAACGGAAATTGGTTGAAGTCCCTGTGGGCTTCAAGTGGTTTGTCAGCGGCCTGCTCGACGGGTCCCTCGGATTTGGCGGCGAGGAAAGCGCGGGCGCGTCGTTCCTCCGTCGCGATGGTACAGTCTGGTCCACCGACAAGGACGGTATCATCATGGATCTGCTGGCTGCCGAAATGATGGCCAAGAGCGGCCGCGATCCATCCGAGTTGTACCGAGACCTCACGAAAGAATTAGGCGAGCCGGTCTATGAACGAATCGACGCACCTGCCACACCGGAACAGAAAGCCATTCTTTCCAAACTCTCGCCCGGTCGAGTACACGCAACAGAACTGGCAGGGGATCGAATCACAACCATGCTCACCAAAGCTCCGGGCAATGGTGCAGCGATCGGCGGTCTGAAAGTCATCACCGAGCACGGCTGGTTCGCCGCCAGGCCGTCAGGAACCGAAGATGTGTACAAGCTCTATGCGGAAAGCTTCAAAGGAAAAGAGCACTTGAAGCGGATTCAAGAAGAAGCCCAAGCCCTCGTCGCTGACGCATTGGCCGCTCCCACATGATCTGCATGGCACCATGAACAGGCACGCTCTCCGCTGGCCTCTGCCGAAACATGATTATTGGTCCACGCCGTTCGCCGAATCGTTACTGCAACACCTAGACCTTCGACCAGGACTGCGGATCCTCGATGTCGCCTGTGGCCACGGCATTCCAGCTTTCTATCTCGCTGAGCAGGTTGGTCCTACCGGTGAAGTACTGGCAATAGATGTCAGCGCCGGTCAGGTCGCCCGTGCGAGAGCCATTCAAGGTTCGCAATTACCATGGCTTCGCTTCGAATGTATGGACATGCGTGCCTTGCCGGCTGATCTGCCGACCTTCGATCGCGTCACAGGCAATCTCTCCGTCATGTTCTTTCGTCCCAATCGGTTCGAAGTCGTCCGTAGACTCGCCGAACGACTCAATCCCGTCGGTCAGCTCGTCCTGACCTTTCCGTCCTATGGAACATTCGATTCACTGTGGCAGCGAGTAAATCAGGCGATGATCCAACAAGGGCGGATTAATGAGCGAGAGCGATTTCAGACCTATCTGAACGAACGGCCGTCAGCGCAGGAAGCGCGAGGCTGGCTCGAAGCACTTGATCTTGATCGAGTCGAGACCATTGAATATCCGCTGGAAGTCGCGACTGGTCTCGGCCCCGAGTTCCTCCATCATCCGCTCCTTCGTGGAGGCTTTCTCGACGACGTGTACGAATGTTTTGAGGATCAATCTCTCGCCAACCGATTCATGATTGAAATCTCTCACGACATTACCCGATTCACCCCGCTCGTTGCGCAACGCTGTGTGCTCTCAGGATGGAGAAGAGCCTCGGCTTGAGGAGGCGATGATAGTCAGCCTGGTAAAGAGCTGGCCACCTCTCTGTCCATAGAGTTGAGTTGGCGACGTGAACATGATGTATTACAGTCTGTATGACATTTCGCTCAGGGAGAGCTATCATGGGCCTCAGAACTGTTCGTCTGGACGATGATACCGAAAAAATCCTGAAACAGGTGACAAAGAAAACAGGCCTGCATGTGTCCGCAACACTCAAGCGGGAGATCTTGACGTTACGAGGTGAGTCGTCGCCCTCAGCGCTCCGTGTTCGAAATCTACCGCCGCTTTGATCTTTTGGCCAGGCGGATATGCGATTGCGCTTTCGACCGAAACCCGACGCGGCATGCAGCTCGCGTTACGTCGAAAATCTCGCCGATGACCTTCGTCGATACCGGGCCGTGGATGAAACGCTTCGCGCTTGGCGCTCAACGCGCGGCCGACGGATTGGAAGACACGCTCGCCACATAGAGCGGCGGCGGCGTTCCAGCCCTGGGCGCTCCCCAATAAATCGTCTGGTGAGGAAACGGCATCTCGATGCCCTTGGCATCGAAGGTGTTCTTGATCCGGCGGTTCATCTCGCGGCCGATCCGCCATTGTTGAATCGGTTTGGTCTTGATCCGGCATTTGATGATGACTGCGGAATCTGCAAACTGATCGACTCCCGACATCTCCAGCGGCTCTAAGATGTCGCCTGCAAACTCCGGATCTTCCCTCAGCCCTTCAGCGATGGCTTTCAACAAGGCCATGACCTCATCGACGTTTTCCCGGTAGGCGACACCGATATTGAAGACATAATAGGAATAGAGTTGGGTCATGTTCTTCACCGTATTGATATTGCCGTTTGGGATGACATGAATGCTTCCGGACTCATCGCGCAGCACGATCGTCCTCAGCTTTACTTCTTCCACCAGGCCGCCCACGCCGGCGATCTCCACCACGTCGCCGACCCGGATTGAGTCTTCGAGAAGAATGAAAAATCCCGAGATTACATCCTTGACCAAACTTTGGGCACCGAAGCCGATAGCCAGACCGCCCAGCCCGGCTGCGGCCAGCAGGGGTTTCAAATCCACTCCGACCTCCGAGAGCACCATCATCCCCCCGACTCCAAGAATGGCGACGCGGGCAAGATCCCGGATGACTTGAGTCAGCGTATCGGCCCGTTTCATCTCCGTCGACCCGAAGAGCCGTCCTTCATAGAGAAGGCGGAACCGTTCCACCACCCGCTGAAGCAGAAAAAACAAGAGAAGCATCCCGACCATAATCAAAATAATTCGTAGGCCTGACGAAGAAATCCATTCGAACGAACGATCCACAAATCGGCTGAGATAGGTTTCGATCATGCACACCTCCATTGCTCGTAGAACGCATCAACGGCCAGAACGCCGGACTCGACGGCTCTGCAGACCGATCGATCGCCTGGCCGCATGACGGCACTCTCGCGCAAAGTCGAATCGATTGTCTATATGTGAACAGGGTCGGATATCAACAATGGATACGTGGGAGAGCAATTGAAGAGGACAAGGGGACACCTAAGCGGCTGACGCACCAAGATTTCCGAGCCTGTCGAGATATCGTTGATCAACCAGCTACTTGCTGCTCCGCATGATAGGAGCTGCGGACGAGAGGACCTGATTCTACATGGCTGAAACCCATTGCAAGCCCCTCCTCCTTCAACAACGCAAATTCGGAGGGATCATAGAACCGAGCGACTGGTAGATGGTCTCTGGTCGGCTGGAGATATTGACCAATCGTGAGGATATCGCAGCCGACCGCTCGGAGATCCAGCATAACCTCGCGCGCTTCATGAAGAGTCTCCCCCATCCCTACGATCAAGCCGGACTTTGTCTTCATTTCATGTTGCTTGGCCCTCGCCAGGAGGTCGATCGACCGTTGATATTTCCCTTGAGGTCTGATCGAAGGAAAGAGTCGGCGAACGGTTTCAATATTGTGATTCAGAATCTCCGGCTTCTCGTCACAGACCACAGCGATCGCTTCCTCATTTCCCTCAAAGTCCGGTATCAGCACCTCGATCGTGCAAGTTGGATTCAGCCGCCTAGTCTGCCTGATCGTTTCCGCAAAGACCCATGCCCCGCCATCAGGCAATTCGTCGCGATTCACCGAAGTGATGACCGCATGACGAAGGCCCAGCGCGTGGATCGCCTCTGCAACACGATGTGGCTCCTTCTCATCCACTGGAAGCGGCCTACCTGTCTGCACAGAACAGTAGTGGCAACGCCTGGTGCAGATGTCGCCAAGAATCAGGAACGTCGCAGTACGGGCATTCCAACATTCCCATCGATTGGGACAACCGGCCTCCTCGCAAATCGTGTGGAGCTTGAGTCGCTCCATGGTTTGCTTGATATCGAGATAATCCGGGCCCGTTCTGGCCTGAATCTTAAACCATGGCGGAAGACGGAGCCGGTGATCAGTTGATGGCTTATGGGCGACGGCTGATGGCTGCCGGCCGGTAGTCGACGGGGGCCGTAGATGGTCAAGCGGGACGAAGCTCATAATCGCTATCCGCTCCCTGAACGCGCCTTGAACCAGTTCTTTATTGTCCCAAAGAAGCCGCTCCGCTCCGGCTCGGCTTCCGGCGGATCGGGATACTCCATCCAAAGTTCCCGTGACCCGAGATACACGCCCTCGTGAAAACTCATTTGCGTTTTGAGCTGACGATACCCTTGTGACTGCAGAGTCTGAATCAAAATCGTCAGAGCTTCGTTCTGAGTAGGATGCGACTCGGTCACGATGCGGAGCGTTTCGTACCGAAGAACGGCTCGATAGCCTTCTCCTTCTCGTTCAAATTCGACCGGCCTGCTGAATCCCCGCTCCCGGTCATCCAATCCGGCGAGTTGATGCTTGTCGAGTCCTCCCCCATCCATTGTTCATGCTAAGGCTCGATAGACCGCAACCAAGTCGCTCAACGCGATGGTCTTGTTCTTGAGCACGGCCCGCTCAGCTTGAATTGCCTCTCGCGTCTTGGAATCTGCTGCGCCGGATTGTAGACAAGCGGCCCCCAATGTCAAGATTCGGTCACATTCCTCGGTAAGCTTTTTCTTCACAACAGGATTGACCGACAGGATCTCCATGAGCTGTCGGCGTGTCTCATTCAGATGGGCTTGCAGCTCAGCATCCGGGAAGCTTTTGCGTGCGGCTTCGTCGGAACAACGATCCAGGTATTGAGCCAAGAATACATAGAGGCGGACGAGCGCAGCGACGATGTCGATTTGATCATTTGAAGAAACAGCCATGTGTCACCTCGAGTAAGAGCGAATGTCCAATAGCTTTGGCGCAAGCAAGGCTCATTGTTCAAATAGTACTTTCACATCTTCGCCTTCCACCTTTACTTGATAGGTTTCCACTTTCGCGGAGGGATTATTCATGCAAGCCCCGGTAGTGACATTGTATCGCCATCCGTGCCAGGGGCAGGTAACAATATTGCCTTCTAACTCTCCCTCCCCCAATGGACCATCTCGATGGCAACAGGTATTGTTAATCGCGTGGATGGCCCCATCCACATTAAATACAGCCAGTGCTTTCCCATTGGCTTCCGCCACAATACCCTGCCCAGGCTTGATGTCCGCTAGCGCTGCTACCCGTACAAACTCCGCCATGCTTTCCCTCCAAAGTCATACCTGTCAATTGGTGTTGAACGGTTGTTTGATCTTTTTGAGCAAACTATCGATAGACGGACCGTCCTTTCCGGCGCCACCTACCTCTTCCATGATTTTCTTTGCAATATCCCGGAACGCCGCGGCCTGTGGGGATGCCGGATCAGCTACGACGATCGGGTGACCGGTATCCCCACCATCCCTGATAGCCGGATCGATTGGGATCCGTCCGAGGAACGGCACACCGAGCTTGGTCGCCGCCCGCTCGCCTCCTCCATGCGAAAAAATCTCCGTTCGTTCACCGCAGTGACCACAAACAAAGTAACTCATGTTTTCGATGATACCCAGGAGCGGGACATTCACTTTTTGAAACATCCCCATCCCCTTACGAACGTCGTACAGCGCAACTTCTTGAGGCGTCGTCACCGTAATCGCCCCCGCCAACGGAACCATCTGCGACAAGGAAAGCTGCACATCGCCGGTACCAGGAGGCAAGTCGATGAGTAGGTAGTCCAAATCTCCCCACAACACATCGCGGAAGAACGCTTGCAAATACTGATGGACCATGGGGCCGCGCCAAACCAGTGGGGCTTCTTCCGGTACCAGAAACGCCATGGAAATCAGCTTCACCCCGTAATTCTCGACCGGAAGAATCTTGCCGTCTTTCTGTTCCGGTCCGGTCGTGCTCCCCATCATCATGGGGATGTTGGGGCCATAGAGGTCGGCATCCAAGAGTCCAACCTTTGCGCCGGCCACGGCTAACGCACAGGCCAGGTTCGCCGCGACAGTTGATTTGCCGACCCCGCCTTTTCCGCTGCTGACGGCAATGACATGCTTCACTCCGGGGATCAAATTATCTTTTGTCTGGGGCTGCTGCGCCCCATGACTGTGTTCATCGGCCATATCGATATCTCCTACTCTGATTCCACTCGACCGCGTCTTAGAGGACGAGTATTCTCCGATCCAACCATCTATTTACCCTTACCCTAGCATCATAAGCGATGCCTTACGGAAAATGATATGGGTCGCTCGGGCCCTCGACCATACGCCGACCGGGGAAGTCAAGGACGATGACCATCAGCCGTCCGAGAGGTATACTGAATTCAAACGGAGTGCATCACGCTCGGGACTACCGATGACACCATCTCCCTCATTGGAACCAGCCATTCGCCTGATCGGCGAACAACTTGCCCAGTTTTCCGCCGGCCTATCACCGTCGATCTTCGATAGCCGCTGGTGGTCCCATTCGGCGATCAACCTGGCGATGAAGGATGCGTCGTTTAAGACAAGGCTGTTCCACTTCATCGATGTCCTTCCGGTCATTCCGGACGATGAACGAGTCGTGTCGCTTGCCGAGGAATATTTCGGCCACGAGAGCGGCGAGTTGTTCGGACTTCAGTGGGGATTGAAGGTACTGGCCTCAACGAGCATGGGCGCCCGTCTCACCGGAAAGTCGATCAGGAACCACATCGAACAGATGGCCAAAACTTTCATTGCCGGTGCCTCGATCGAAGAAGCGGTTCCAGCCTTGTCGCAGTTATGGAAAGACGGACGAGCCTGGTCTGTCGATCTTTTGGGCGAGGCCACTATCAGCGAACAGGAAGCCGACCACTATCGCGACCAGTGTCTGAACGCCTTGAATGAACTCGACCGGGCCACCAAATCTTGGGTTTCCACTCCTCTACTCCAACAAGACCACTTGGGACCGATCCCGCGCGTGCAGCTCTCGCTCAAAATTTCGGCCCTCTCATCCCGGCTGGACCCGATCGATCCGGATGGAAGTTATGAGTCGGTTGCCGCACGTCTCCGCCCACTGGTGGAACTGGCACAGTCGCTGCCGGCCGGATTGATTTTCGATATGGAGCAGGCGGAAACAAAGGACCTGATTCTGCACATTTTCAAAAAACTCTTCGCAGAGCCGGCTTATCGATCCTATCCCTATGCCGGACTCGCGCTGCAGGCCTATCACCGAGAAACCGAACGGGATGTACAGGATCTGGTTTCCTGGGCACGAACGCGTCGCGCCCCGATCACGATCCGATTGGTCAAAGGGGCGTACTGGGACTCAGACACCGTCCGATATCGGCAAGCTGGCTGGCCGCCTCCGCTTTTTGAACACAAGGCGGAAACCGACATTCAGTACGAGCGATTGATTCCGATGCTCTTTGAACATTCCGATCTCATCCGCCCCGCGTTCGGCACGCACAATCTTCGCACATTAGCCGCTATCGAAGCCCATGCGGAATCACGGGGTTTGGGTCCGGAAGCGCGCGAGTACCAAATGATCTTCGGCATGGCAGAGCCCTTCCAACAAGCTATGGTCACGTTAGGCCGCCGTGTTCGCTTATACAGTCCTGTCGGTCGGCTGCTCCCCGGTATGGCCTATCTGGTTCGGCGGCTCTTGGAAAATACGTCGAACGAATCGTTCCTCCAAAAAGAGTACGTCGAGTCCCAGCCATTGACTCGGCTCCTCGTTCCACCGACAGTGCCGCCCCGGCTCCCACCCACAATAACCACCGACGAGAAGAGTTTTAGCAACGAACCGCACAGCGACTTTTCACAGGCCGCGGTTCGGAACGCCATGCTGGCGGGTATTGGATCGGTTCGATCTCAGCTGGGCCGACAATGGCCCGGTGGGACATCCGGTATCAGGCTGACCGGCCCATGGCTGGAATCCCATAATCCTTGTAGACCGAATGAAGTCGTGGTGAAGGTGCGAAGCGCAGCGGCATCCGATCTGGACCACATCATCGAACAGACGCTCAAGCAATGGGACTCTTGGCGACGGAAAGCTCCGGAAGCGCGATCTGCAATACTAAGGACGGCCGCATCGGAACTAGCTCGGCGTCGCTACGAGCTGGCAGCCTGGGAATTATTTGAGGTCGGCAAACCCTGGCGGGAGGCAGACGCCGATGTGACGGAAGCGGTCGACTTCCTCCGCTACTATGCCGATGAGATGGACCGCTTGGCTCCTCCGGTGCGATTGGGGAATCGTCCGGGAGAACACAACCAGCGCATTTATGAACCGCGTGGCGTGACGGCAGTCATCGCGCCATGGAACTTTCCGCTCGCCATCCCCGCTGGAATGGTATCAGCGGCTCTCGTAACCGGAAATCCGGTCCTGTTCAAGCCATCGGAACGCTCGTCCGGCTTAGGAACTCTGCTCACCGACATCCTTATTGAGGCCGGTGTACCGGCCGATTGTTTGACCTGTCTCCCAGGGGGGCCGGAGATCGGCCAAGCGCTCGTTGCACATCCCCATGTCGTCACGATCGCGTTTACCGGATCGAAGACGGTGGGACTTCGCATTCTCGCCGAAGCGTCGCGCGTGGGCCCGGGACAGCCGATGATCAAGCGGGTGATTGCCGAGATGGGTGGGAAGAATGCCATTATCGTCGATGAGACGGCGGATCTTGACGAAGCGATTACCGGTGTCGTTGCATCGTTCGCCGGCTACGCGGGACAGAAATGCTCGGCCTGCTCCCGAGTCATTGTCCATCGCGCCATCTACGACTCCTTCGTGTCCCGCCTACGTGAGGCAGTGCTGAGCTTGGAGGTCGGAAATCCGTTGGATCCAGGCACCCAGGTGGGGCCGGTAATCGATGCCAGAGCCCACGCGAACATACAACGCTATATTTCAATTGGTCTCGAAGAAGGCCGGCTCCTTGTGCAACGATCCGTGGGGCAGACCGGGTATTTCGTCGGACCGACGGTGTTTGTCGATATCCAGCCTCATCACCGTCTGGCGCAGGAGGAAATTTTTGGACCGGTATTAGCCGTTATGGAAGCGGAAAGTATGGCTCATGCGATCCACTTGGCAAACGGAACCGCCTATGCCTTGACCGGCGGAGTGTATGCCAGGAGTCCGGCTCATCTTGCGATGGCCCGTGAGCGATTCGACGTAGGAAATCTGTACTTGAATCGATCGATCACCGGTGCCCTCGTCTCTCGTCAACCCTTCGGGGGGCACCGTTTCTCAGGAGTAGGTGCGAAAGCGGGTGGGGAGGATTACTTGAACCAGTTTATGACCGCCAAAGTCATCAGCGAGAACACGCTTCGCCGGGGATTCGAATCAACTCAATGAGACTTCGCCGCTTTGATGTCGTAGTCTTCCAGTTCTTCCGTAATTTCCGTGATCACGCCGCGGTCCTCTTTGATCGCGGATAATTCCTGCCGTTCTGAATACTTCACGAGACCGACCCCTTTGGCGAACCACGCCGTCATCACATCGATTCCGGAAACGGTGTGACGGCTTCCTGACAAGTGGATCTTCATGTTCATCCGTGCCTCAACTTTGACGGCATCCTGGAACGTACCGGCTGGGACGGTGATGGTTTCTCGACCGATCACCTTACTCCACCCCTGCGTATCGACCTTCTCATCTGTTTGGTCACGATCCATATCACTGCCGAAATCAACCCCCATTCGGTCGAACTGCTGGAATGAGGACGGGATTCTCAGCGGAAATCGGAAAATTTGGTAGGGCGTAATCTGTTTCTCCAACGGTGTTCCCGGATCCGAACCATAATAGACGATACCGACCGCGTCACGCCGATAAAAGCTATCTGACGGTCCATGATCTCCCGGGTTCGTATCATGGAACACCGTCACGGTCACGCCGTTCATCGTCTTGGTCCCCGAAACCGTCGATACGTTCGTAAAAAACTTCAGCTCAACAGATTGCAGTGGCCCCTCGCTGATCTGACCGCGATAGGTCCAGCGGCTCCCCAGCGTATCAGGGAAATACTCCTCGGATTTGGAAATCGTAACCGGTTCCTCGGCACTGAATGCCACAGACCATGGATATAGACCCAAAAGCAAGCACAATCCTACCGTCAATCCCGTTTGCATATTACCTTTATACTTCACCATTTGTTCCTGCTCCAGATACGAGATTTGACGGTATCATAGGAATGCCGAGGGCGGCAAGCCGATAGATGTGGCGCCGAGTTTCGATACGTGCTTGTCTTGATCCACTTCCCACAGCATAATTCTCTCGGATATGGAACCTCTCATTTCATCAATACCCTCCGTGAAGGATGGACCGACAACACCGTCTGATCGTCCGGCTGTCCTCATTACCGGGGCTTCCGGAGGCATCGGTCGGGCCATCAGTCACGCGTTCGGGAAAATCGGATGGTATGTGGGGGTTCAATACTATCGGAATAAAGCGGCGGCAGAAGCGACCTTGGAACGCGTCCTGAAGAGCGGTGGAATCGGCGACTCCTACCAGGCAGATATTCGAGAAGCTGAATCCGTTCGGCGCATGATCGACAGATTCTCCAGCTGCACATCCGGCCCTTCAGTGTTGATCTGCAACGCCGGGATCGGACAGAGCGATTTGCTCGTGCGCCATTCAGACGATATCTGGGAAAACGCCATCGTCACGAATCTCACAGGAACATTTCACTGCTTGCGAGCCATGGCGCCTTTTATGCTCACTCGAGGGGGGGGCTCCATCATTGTGATCGGGTCACACACGGGATTCCATGGGGCGGCCGGCCAGAGTGCCTATGCGACATCGAAGGCAGGATTGATCGGACTCGTACGATCGGCTGCATTAGAGTGGGGCCCACACAATATTCGAGTGAATCTCGTGTTGCCCGGCTGGCAGAAAACCGACCTGACCGAGGGAATATTCCCGGAAGGCAGTGGATGGCCGGATCACGCATTGCGCCGCCCTCCGGCGATCGAGGAAGTTGCGGGTACCGTCGTACATTTGGCGCAACTCAACGATGTATCGGGACAGGTGTGGAACTGCGACAGCAGACATCTGTGAGTCAAGAGTGTTCCGAAGCCATACGCTATCGCCATAAGCTTTTTCATATGAACCACGGCGTCTTCATAACCGGTACCGATACGGGAGTCGGGAAAACCGTCGTCACAGCGGCGCTTGCCCTGCATCTGAAGAGGCGCGGGCTGACGGTGGGCGTGATGAAGCCGATTGAGACAGGAGTCTCGTCAGGAAGAGAAGCTCGGTCGGATGCAGCCCGGTTACGCGCCATCATAGAAAGCGAGGAGGCATTGGGAGCCATCTGTCCCTATTCGTTTGCATTGCCGGTCGCTCCCCTTACCGCTGCGCAGCTAACGGGGCTCAGCATCAATCCCGGCACGATCAGCAAGATCTATCGTCTATTATCCAGCCGATATGAGTGCATGATGGTGGAAGGAGTGGGCGGCCTTCAAGTACCCATCACGCGCAGCGACAACGTGTTGAGCTTGATCAGACACTTGCGCCTTCCGGTTATCGTCGTTGGACGATCCGGACTGGGCGGGATCAATCATGCCTTATTGACCATCGAAGCCCTTCGGCGGCAGAAGATCAGGATGATCGCTCTCGTTCTGAATCGCACACATCACATCCGATCGGCCCTCGGTCGCGTTCAGGAGCGATCGACGATTGAGATCCTTCGCAAACAATCCGGAATACCTGTGATCGGCCCACTCCCCTACGAACCAGGCTTGCAAAGCCGCTTCCGACCCACAGTCCTACACCTTGCCCGATCGGCTGCGGTCAAAAACCTGGCGAAGTTGGTGATGAGATCCGCCGGACAAAATCGGCAACGGCCTGCGAAATATCCGATGCTTTGAGAATGGCGGAGATGACCGCTACGCCGTCGGCTCCTGCTCGAATCACTTCTTCTGTACGATCCACTGTAATCCCGCCGATGGCGAAGATCGGGAGTGCCGTCAAGGAGCGGATCGCTCGGAGCTCCTGCAGACCAACAACCGGATCATGGTCCGATTTTGAGCCGGGCGTAAAAATCGGACCAAAGCCGAGGTAGTCGGGCCTGCCGGCTGTCGCCGCCACCACTTGCGCTCGGCTGTGCGTCGAAATGCCGATCAGTTTGTCGGGCCCCATGACAGTTCGTGCGAGGTCGAGCGGTAAGTCTCCCTGTCCGAGATGCACACCGTCCCCATTCACGGCCAGAGCCAAATCGCATCGATCATTGACGATGAACAGGGCGCCGAGCTCATGCGCCGCTTTTCTCAGCGGCAAGGCCTCCGCATAGGCTGCTTTCATCGAAGCCGTCTTGTTCCGGTATTGAAATATTTTAACGCCGGCTGTTGCGGAAGCTTTCAACACATCGAGGAGTGGACGATCGAGACGGACCGACGGATCCAGAATGACATAGAGGCCTGCCAGTACCGTTGCGCCGGGATTCTTCTCTTCCGAAACTCCAGCCATGTCAGTTACTGCTTGGAGTGCTCCAACGCTTTCTGTTTGACGATGCGAAAGTGCGCGTCCAGTTCCTGTCGCACGGCGATTGCCACGAGCCAATCCGGGACCATGGATTTGATTTCAACCGCCAGCTCGAAATCAGCACGCGTCTGGTTTCCTTCTCCGACCGGTTGCAGTTTCCACAGTCGACGATAGCGCTTGAAGTCGCCTGCCGTGAGGTCGGTCACAAGGCCACCGTTCGGTAAAATCCTTGATTCTGTGACTAACCTGCGCTCGCCCGCCATCAACGGGTGATCGATGCGAAGGTCGACAGTCGCGATCCCATCATGGATGTGTAAGTCGGCCACCCGCATACGAGCTTCAAACAGGTCCGGCCAGTGTTGATAGTCGCTCAACAACGCCTGAATGATCTCAAGCTTGGCCGGAAATAAGACCTGGGCCGTCGCATGGACCCCACCGCCGGACTCCACCTCGACCTCGAGCCTATCCGTCTCTGCCGCCATCACAGACTTGGCCCCCAATCCGGCAACGGATAGAAGCACATCGAACACAAGCGGCAAGACGACGCCCAGCAAGAATGCTCGTCGCTTATCCGACAATCGCATCCAGCAGCCGCTGATGAATCTTCCGTACCCGTTCAAGTTGTCCTTTGGCGGGAAACCGCTCATAAAAGCCGTCGGCACGGAACTCCTTGGTCAGAGTAGCCCAAGGCTTGACGACCTCAGCGAACGGTCTGTGCGAGCGCTGCTCGTCCCAATCACTGATGAGCTTGCGATCCACGATCAGGTCGTCCAGGACACGAATCAACGCCTTGAGTGTCACATCGCGCGTAAACATATACCGGTCGTTCTGCCCCCAAATTTCGCCCATGACGTCCTTGACCCCCTTCAGGTAATCGCGCACCAGCGCATAGCAGCGCTCGGCCTTCATCCCCAAGTGGGACTCCATCCAGCGCTTGTGAACCGTCACGACTTTCAGCAGCTCGTTGAATACCTCGGACTGCAGAATCCATTTTTCCTGTTTACTCCGCCCCCCAAGGCGATTGATCTTGTACTGCAGCGGCGAGTCCGGTTCGCCATAGAGGAGGTTCACGACCTTGGCGGCAAATTTCTTTTCAGGGCTTTCCCATGAGACTTTTTCATAGAGATCGACCAAATGCGACCGGTTGATCCGTGTGTGGGTGGAGTTGATGATCACGAACATCTCCGTCGCAAAGTCGGCACTTCTGCCGTCAAATAACAGGCATGGCACCTCGACCTGCGCACTTTGATCCGGATGTTTGTCATGAAAAAAGTGAAGCCCGGCGAGCCGATGTTGCCCGTCGATCACCAGATACTTTCCCTTCGGCTCGCTCAGGTGGCCGATTGAATCCGAGCCGTCCGTTTTTTGGAAACGAAGTGTTTCGTCGGTAAACAGCAACACGGTGCCGGGAATCATCGGTTGAGATACGACCGTCTCATAAAAATTGACGATCTGCTTGATCTTCTGCCGATTCAAGACCCGTTGGAAGCCCTTCTCGCTCCGCTCGATTCCCGCAATAAACTGTGCCACGTCGTCATGCTCTGAAATCTTGGCTTGTGCGATCTCTTCACCCTCGAAGTAATACCGGCTGGTGAACCGAACCTTGTTCAAGAGCTCACCGGCCTTGTACGCGATGAAATAGAATGTGCCCTCTTTTTGCGTAATCCGTGTCGCGAGCATAGAGCCTCCATTGGTTGAATAGAAGCCGGTGAGACAATTCTACGCGGCCCTCTCCATGGCCGCAAGATAAAGGACTGTGTTACCATTGAGGCCTATGACGATTGGACGCATCGCATTGAGCCTGCTCGTTTTGCTGCTCTTGATACTTCTCGTTCCCTCCGTCGACATAACGGCACAGGAGATAGAGGACTCGGGAGCCACAACGGAGTTGTCGTGCAGCTTTTCAATGGAACAAGGTGAAACCGGGCGCCCCTGCCACGTTCCGTTCCCACAGGGATGCCGGGTGGCTTCCATTCCTGGAACCAAGCAACCCTGGACTACGATCTCAAAAGGCGGCCGCCTGCAGTGTCGGTTTGATAAAACGGAGACCGATTGGAAGACGAACATTGTCGGCACGTGCAGTCGATGCAAATCGGTCCGATGTTCGGCCCACTTCAGTGTCCGTTTTAATTGCTCCCCTCAGCATTGAGCTCTTTGCATTCCAATGTCTATTGCGGCAGCCATCAAACAAGAAGCTCGCGCGCTAGGATTCGATGCGGTCGGCATTACGCACGTATCCGGTGAACAGACAAGGTCAGCTGCCGGCAACCAAGGAAACAGGGCTCTGTCCCATTCCGAGACCGCGGCATCTCAACATCTCTTCGACCGTCTCACCGAATGGCTGCGGCGAGGCTATCACGGCACCATGGCTTGGATGGAACGGGCGCCGAATAAGCGCGCCGATCCCGGCCAGGTGCTTCCCGGTTGCCGCTCAATCATTTCATTGGGAATCAACTACCTCACCGAACGACGCGCCAACGAACAGCCGGGCTACGGCCGTATTGCCCGATATGCTTGGGGAAGGGACTATCACAAGCTTTTTGATGCCAGGCTCAAGCAACTGGAGCAGGTCATTCACAAGATAGCACCAGAATCAAAAACTCGTTCCTACTGCGACACCGGCCCCATCATGGAGAAAGCCTGGGCCGAACAGGCGGGCTTGGGCTGGATTGGGAAACATTCCAATCTTGTTTCAGCGGACTATGGTTCTTGGCTGCTGTTGGGAGAGGTGTTGACCACAGTGGATCTGGAACCCGATGAACCGGCGACCGATCTTTGTGGCAGCTGCACACTTTGCATTCAGGCTTGTCCCACGAGAGCCATCATAGAGCCCTATGTCGTCGACGCCACTCGTTGTATTTCCTATCTCACCATCGAGTTGCGCGGCGATGACACCGCCATCCCTCATGAGCTACAAGCCGGCATAGGAAACAAAATCTTCGGCTGTGACGATTGTCTTGACGTGTGTCCGTTCAACCTCCGGGCCGAACCGACCCAGGAACGTGCTTTTCAACCTTCCACATTGACTCTCTCACCTCCCCTACACGAGCTTTCCAAAGTGGATGAATCGACCTTCACAACTGTGTTTCAACACAGTCCGGTTCGGCGAGCAAAACACCAAGGTTTTCTCCGGAACGTGGCCATCGCGCAACGCAACCTCAAGTCTTCATAATCTATTGAGGCCTTCACCCTTCGATACAATTGATCCACTGATCCACCGCAATGACTGGTCACCTCCTTTCTCCTCGCTCCAGGTGCTAAGACCTAGCCGGAAAGTTCTCAACAATTTGTCGATCGCTTTGACATGAATCGAATTAGGTACAGGGTGTATCTTAAGAGATTCTTCTTTTGATCCTGACCACTTGAAACACGAAACCCAAAACCTTCGTCAACAGCCTGATAGATCATTCCATTTAGGCGGCAATTATGGATACCTATCCAAGAAAAATACCGGTGGTATGCATTGTGCTCAACCAAGAGCCTCAGTGCTCATGAGGCAGCACCATATGGACTCGGCTGAATACGTGACAAAAAATTTTCTTTGTATTTGTTCCTCAGAATTTGGTAGATAAGTGACCCGGCGTCTGCTCGACGAGTGAGGGGGGACCTAATCAGCCGCGCTCATCAGTGCAACGTCTCTTTTCCATAAAAAACTTAAAGGGAGGCTACTATGCAGAGGTTTCGTGTACTTTCATTAACCCTTGGACTTGGCGTCCTGTTGGGAGCCAGCGGCTGTATCACGATGCCCGGTTCCGCAGGAGCGAAGGTCCATGATGTCACCTTCACGGCGACCGAATCGGAAATCGTCATCGACGGGAACGGGACGAAATACAAGGCCTGGACCTTCAACGGTCAGATGCCCGGTCCGGTCGTCCGAGTGACGGAAGGCGATACAGTGAACTTCACCCTCATCAATCCCCCGACGAACGCCCAGGGCCATTCGATGGACTTTCATGCGGCGGAGATCGACTTCTTGAAGAACTACCGCGAAATCAGACCAGGCGAGACGATCAAGTATACCTTCGTGGCCAAGAAGCCCGGCGTGTTCTTTTATCATTGCGGCGCCCCGCCCATGATCCAGCACATTGGCCGCGGCATGTTCGGCGCGATCATCGTTGACCCGAAGGATGCGCATGCCTGGCCGAAAGCCGATCGGGAATTTGTCCTCGTGCAGTCTGAGTTGTGGAAGAACCCGGATAATGTGCAGGCGATGTTCGATCGGAAATTTGACCATCAAATTTTCAACGGCGGCGTCTTCAAGTACCATCCCTTCTTTCCGGGATCGGAGCCGTTGGAAGTCAAGGTCGGCGAGCGAGTGCGAATTTACTTTGTGAATGCAGGCCCGAATGAGTTCTCCTCTCTCCATACAATCGCCGAAATCTGGGACAACGTCTACGAAAGCGGTAATCCGGCCAACAAATTTACCGGGGTCCAGACCTATGTAGTCGGTCCGGGCAGCGCAGCCACATTCGATATGATCGTTGATGAACCGGGAGCCTATCCTATCGTGACCCACTCCTTAACGGGAGCCTTGCGAGGCGCGATTGCTGTGGTGGTCGCCAACCAGAACCCCAAGAAGTATGACAGTTTGATGCCACTGACCCCGTGGAATCCTTAATCACTAAGCGTGGGATGGATGTCATATAGTTTTCTTATTCACACAAAAAGGAGCAGACGATATGAGGTTCTCAAAACAGATCGCGACGGTTGCCATTGCCGTGGCTGCGACATGGACATTGAGCAGCGCGACATCCTTTGCCGCAGACCGGACGCTCTATGATCGACTTGGCGGGCAAGGCGCCATTCAGGCCGTTGTCACGAAGTTCATCAGCAACGTAGGAGCAGACAAGCGCATCAACGGCTATTTTGCGAAAGCCGATCTCAAGCAGCTCAATAGGCTCTTGGTCGAACAAGTGTGCCAGGCGAGCGGCGGACCTTGCACCTACTCAGGTCGAGATATGAAGACCACGCACAAGGGTATGAAGGTCACAACGGCTGCCTTCAACGCCCTGGTGGAGGATCTCGTCAGTGCGCTGGATACCTTCAACGTCGGGAAGCAAGAAAAGGACGAACTGCTCGCCGTCCTCGGACCGATGAAAAAGGACATCGTCGAAGTTCCATGATGACACAGTCAGGACTCGCAGTGATGATCACTGTGGTAGTCCTGAGTTAGTCTCTCGCCAAGCCCGGGCTGGTAGGTTCGGGCTTGGCGAAGTTCTCAGTTGGAATCCCAAACCTGCCCCCCAACTCGACTTCGACCTGATCCTTTTCCACAGGACATGGGCACTGCCACTGAGAACCATATCGTGTTATCATACTTTTCAACATTTGCGTCTCCAAGCGCGCCACCTGAGCAGCCATCTGGCGACAACATCAGTAGTGGTATTCACCGAGGAGGAATCATGAGAGGGAAGCGTTTAGTCATGACAGTGTGCAGTTTGATCGCCGTTGCTGTGTGGAGCGCGGACGGATGGGCCGCTCCCGAGGCCGACCCCATAAAGCCGCGTGTCCCGGACGCTGAACGTGCTGATGCACGAAAAATGAAAAGTCCTTTGACCGTGACACCCGACATCATCGCCAAAGGCAAGGAACTCTATGAAGGCAAGGGAACCTGCGTCAACTGTCATGGCATGACCGGAGAGGGCGATGGTCCTGGTGGAATGTTGTTGTCCCCGGGCCCTCGAAACTTCACGAACTGCAAGTTCCACAAGAAGCGGAACGACGGAGAACTGCACTGGATCATCAAGAATGGAAGTCCCGGCACCGGTATGCCGGCCCTGATAAAAGGAGGCGTCATCACCGAGGAAGAAGCCTGGATGACCATCGCCTACGAGCGAACATTCTGTAAGAATCCCGAATAGCTCTTAAAGAAATCCGGATTCTCCCATTTACAGCGAGCTGTCAGTCGATGCTCTCGATTCGGCAGCTCGCTTCGAATCACATCATTTGCCGTCCTTGTCCCACTATTTTCCAACATTTTTCCTTTCCAACATTCTTTTCGGTTTGTGCCTTCCATGAAAAGAATCTGATTGCCGGAGGCTCTTCGGTTCGCCTCCATTCAAGTCTCTCCCGCGCTCCCCCCTTCCTTTCCTCATGCAAAGAGGTGTAGGGTAGTGACGGGTTCGCTGGTTCGGCTGGAGGCTATGAGGCGCGCTCCGATGAACCTTCAGACGCTTCTCCTTATTTCCAAGGATTCCGAACTCCGGCAGCTTGTCGAAGCTGCCGCTCCTCAAACACAGATTCACTCGACAGACAGAGTTTCAGAAGGGCTCTCACTCTGCTCGGAGATCTCCCCCGATCTGATCATCGGCGAAGGCAATCCCCGCACGTTGGCTCCCCTGCTGGAATATGCCTCTCAAACGCCTGAATCCCCGCCTGTACTTGCCATCGGAGAACGCCATTCCGTCAAGGACGCCGTGGAGATCATGCGCGCCGGTGCCGTGGATTACTTGACCAAACCGGTTCTTCCTGAAGATCTTCAAGTCGCTATCGCACAAGCTCTCCCTTGGTCTAGGAAGGTTCCTTCAGTCTCACCGCATGATCCGTTTGTCTCGATCATCAGCATCTCATCGCAAATGAATCTGATGAAACAACTGGCCAAAGAAGTGGCCGCGACGGACGCAACCGTCCTCATCACCGGTGAAAGCGGAACCGGAAAGGAATTGTTTGCGGAGGCCATCCACCGATGCAGCCTACGAGCGGGAGGCCCGCTGATCACACTCAATTGCGCGGGAATTCCTGAAAATCTGTTGGAGGCTGAGTTGTTCGGCTATGAATCCGGTGCCTTCACCGACGCCAAGCGATCGAAGCCGGGCCGATTCCAAATGGCCGAGGGAGGCACGATCTTTCTCGACGAGATCGGTGAAATGAGTCCCACCGCCCAAGCCAAACTCCTGCGCGTGTTGGAAAATCACACCATCGATCCCCTGGGAGATACCCGCAGCCGTAAAGTCAACATCCGCATCATTGCCGCCACGAATGAGGACTTGCTTGCCCACATCAAGGCCGGCCGGTTCCGCCTCGATCTATACTATCGATTGAATGTCTACCAACTCCGCATTCCGCCTTTGCGGGAAAGGCTTGAAGATATCGAGCCGATTCTCTTGATTTTTTTGGAGCGGGCCAAACAGGAACGCGGGTGTCGTATTCGGGCCATCGCTCCGGCAGCTCTCGCTGTCCTTCAAAATCACGATTGGCCAGGAAATGTACGCGAGCTCCACAATGTCGTCGAATGGCTGACCATCACATGCAAAGCGGAAATTATTCAGCCTGCTCATTTACCGGCATCCGTACAAACCGCTCTCCCGACCGATTGCCTGAGTCAGAGCTCCAAGCCGTCGTTGCTGGCTTTTGGGCTGTCGTTTCAGGAGATGGAACAGCAGATGCTTGAAGAAGCGTTGCGGAAATCTTCCGGCAATGTCTCGGAAGCCAGTCGACTCCTCAAAATGACCAGAAATACGCTGCGCTATCGCATGGCCAAATACCACCTCCAGTAGGAGGCTGTTGATCGAATTGTGTATGAGGGATTGGTGTATAAGATGTCCTTCGCATGGGTGCAGTTGTTCGGCTACACAGCACGAGCAGCCGTTGCCGTTCACTTAGAGGCCGAACCATGGATCTCGTTCGACTTGCCCTTGCCTGTCTTGTCATTCTGCAATACGCTTGTGTCGCCATGAATCTGCCATTATCTGCGCCGCCGGGCAGCAATGCCACCGCCGCCCAGTACAATTCCGACGGCATTGCCCACTATGAGATGGGCCATTGGTCGATCGCTAAGGATCATTTCTCGTCTGCCATCGAGGCCGATCCGAATTTGGCCGAGGCCCACTTCAATCTTGGTCTCGCACTCAATAAACTGAATCTTCAGGCAGAAGCCACCACCCATTTCAAGAAGGCAGCTGAACTGGCGCCGGACAACAGCGCAATTGTTCAGTCAGGCGCCTATCGAAGCCACACCGCTCCTCCTTCACCATCCAGCTACGGCGCAGACAGCTATGGCGGGATGGGAGGATATTAGTCCCTGACTAGAGCACTCCCGGTTATCATTTCATCGACCTCTCAGGGCTCCTTGCCATTCAGGAAGGAGCATACAGCCCAATTGGGCCTCAAGGTTTCTTGGAAGCGATCCGATATCCCTTACCGGATGATCCGCCTCAGCCTGATACTCTTATGAAAAAACGGATCGGCATCGACGAATTGCGGCCGGGCATGCTGGTCGAAAAGCTCGATCGGGCCTGGTTCACTACGCCGTTTTTTCGACACAAAATGGCAATTACATCAGACCAACAAATCGCTCAATTGAAAGCTTGTGGAGTGCAGACCCTGATCGTGAATCTAGAGGCAGAAGAGGTTAAAGAAGGGCCCGTCTTAGAGTCGGACATCACAGATGAGCCCGCAGTCCCGGCAGAAAAAGAAACAGCTTCAGTACCGCCTCTAGTCTCCTTCGACGAGGAACTGCCTGCCGCCAGACAGATATACCAGGCAGCTAAAATCGTCATTCAAGATGCCATGCATGACGTGCGGTTCGGACGAGCGATCAATGTCGATGCCGTCCGCAAGGTCGTGTCCGACATGATGGACAGTGTCTTTCGGAATCCCGACGCCCTCTCCAGTCTGTCGAGACTCAAGCGATTCGACGAATACACCTTTTTCCATTCCGTCAATACCGCCCTCCTGGCGATGTCGGTGGGACGGAGCCTTGGGTTCGACCGATCCGCGTTGCATGTAGTCGGTGTCGGGACGCTGCTGCATGACATCGGCAAGATGAAGATTCCCCTCGAAGTGCTGAACAAGCCCGGACGCTTCGAAGCCCATGAAATGGAGATTATGAAACAGCATGTGCTCAGGGGCGTCGCGGTCTTGAACAGCACGACCGGCTTGGGAGATTCCTACGTCCAGCCGGCCCTTGAGCACCACGAACGAGTCAATGGAGCCGGCTATCCGCATCGGCGTGCGAAGCACGACATCAGCCAGTTCGGCTTGATCACCGCGATCGTCGATATCTACGACGCCATGACGAGCGATCGGTGCTACCACAAGGGACAACCTGCGCATCAAGCGCTTCAGTTTCTCTATCGCCTCTCGCTCGAAGGCCACCTCGATTCGACCTTAGTCCAAAGATTTATCCAAGTCGTCGGGGTTTATCCGGTGGGATCAGTCGTAGAATTGAATACCGGCGAGACCGGCATCGTCAAACGGGTGAACCATCATGCGCCGTTGGCACCGATAGTGCTCCTGGTGAGGAGTGCCGGGAATACGTTGCTCTCAAAACCGAACGAACAGGATCTCTCCCTGCAAGCAGAGACACCGCCTCGGAACATCATGGCCGTGTTACCTCCTCAACAAGCAGGCATCGACCCTACCCTCTACCTCGACAAAAAAGCGGCTTAGACGCTCCTCATACGAGATGCCGACTCTTTCATCGTCATCATCGTCGTATGCTGACGCTGGCTCTATCAGGCCGCCTCCGAAGCTGTCGCTCGCACGAGGTCGAGAGCATGAAAAAGCTCATCGATCTCCACTGCCTTGAACAATCCATCAGGACCATAGGGCGCAATATCCGTGAAGGGTGATTCGTAGAGGCGAGCCGGTTCCATGACGCCGTGCTCCGTGAGGTGGTCCACGACCAGATTGACGAATTCCAGCTGGTTCGCGGTGAGCGTCTTCTCTTTGATGAACCCTGCCAGCGCTTCCTTCGCCGCGCTCCGATCCATCCCCACCAGAGAGCGCACGAATAGACCAAGTCCCTTGGCTTCATGTGCCGCCTGTCGGATGTCGTCAGGCCCGCCCGTGCCGCTCTTGTTCAATAACTGCTCCAGCTCCGCGAGGTCCGAGGCAGTGAGCGGTTTGTTCATCCACAACTTGGCAACGGTGACGTGGTCGAGATGTTGACGTAGGAACGCTCGCGCTTTAGCGACAAACTTGGCTTGATCGGTACCTACTCCGAAACCCGGCAGGCTGAAACCGGTCTCGCTTCCCATCAGGTCCTCGAAGTCCGTATAGACGGGTTTGCGTTGGCGCTTGTCGATGAACTGCACCAACCCGCGCAGGCGGCGGCGCATCACTTCCAACATGGAGACCGTGACGTCTTGCCACCACTCATCAGACTGGATCTCTTGTATGAGCGCCATCTGTTCACGAACCATTGGAATGGCGCTCTTCTCTTCCAGCAACCCTGCAATTTCTTTCACCCGATCACGCAGACGGACGAACCAAGGCTCGGCACGAAGCACGGCGAGTTGCAAACTCAGCGCGAGCAGGTCGAAGCGCTTCGCTTCTTCGTTTTCGGGATCGAGTTCGCAGGGCAGTCCCGCGACCTCACGAGAAAGTTCCGCCAGCGCCTCGTTCGCGAGCGCTACCCAGGATTCAGGCTTCGCGTATTTTTCGACCAGTCGCCGATGCGGCCGCACAACAAAATTATCCAGATTCATGGCGGCGACCTCCCGTTGCAGCAACTCCGCGACGGATTGCCTCAATTCCTCCTTCGTCGCCGGTCCACCGTAAGCAACCAACGCTTCCTTCACCGCTGTAACCAGCTTTTCATGCGAGGCATAATCCAAGGCTGCGAGAAGTTCCAACCGTGCGTTGAAGAGTCGCTTTCCCAGAGAAGCTCCTGCCGTGCCGTCGGTCGCAGGAATGTCCTGAGCGAAGAATTCCAGGTTTTGGCAGTAGTCAAAAATATAGAAGAACTGTTTGTGTTGCCCCGGCCCCAACAAGTCGGGACAAAGCCGCGTGCCACGCCCGGCCATCTGCCAGAACTTGGTCCTCGAACGGACGAGCTTGAAGAAGACGAGGTTCAAAACCTCCGGCACATCAATGCCGGTGTCGAGCATGTCCACCGAGATTGCGATGTGCGGCGCCTTCTCTTTGTTCGAAAAATGATCGAGTAAGCTCTGCGCATACTCCGTCTTGAAGGTAATGACCCGCGCAAATTCGCCCTTGTAGTGAGGATAGTTGGCATTAAAGCGTTCGGCAATGAACTCGGCGTGCTGCTGATTCTTGGCGAAAATGATGGTCTTGCCCAACCTGTCACCTCCTGCAACCTTGATCCCGCGCGTCATGAAGTGCTCCAACACCTTATCGACCGTGTCTTTGTTGAAGAGCCACTTATTCACCGCCTCGGACTCCACCCGGTTGGGCACGATGCCGTCGTCGTCCCACTCCAGCGCGTCCCACTGATCCTTTTCTTCTTCCGACAGTTCGGCGTAGGTAATGCCTTCGCGCTGAAACCTGAGTGGCACCGAAACGGCCTGTGGCGGCACAAGAAACCCGTCACGCACGGCTTCCTCCAGCGAATAGGCATCCGTGGGCACGCCGTTCTCCAGGTCGAAGAGGCCATAGGTGTTGCGGTCCACCTCGTCTTTCGGCGTCGCCGTCAGCCCGACGAGCAGCGAGTCGAAGTAGTCAAAGATCGCGCGGTACTTCTGGAATACAGAGCGATGCGCCTCATCAATGATCACGAGATCGAAATGCCCGACGCCGAAGCGCCGCTGGCTGTCCGCTGTCTCATCGATCAGCCCCATCATCGTCGGATAGGTTGAAACATAGACGCGTCCCTCGGCGTCCTTTTCGGTCACGAGATTCACCGGAGAGGCATCCGGCAGCTGTCGTTTGAAGACCATCCCAGATCCAGTGCTCATAGCCGTTGGAATAAAAGATGACAGGCGGCGGGCCGAACTGCCGTTCCAGGCAATCGGCGTAAAGCTTCGCCTGTTGTTGTCCTACCCGCGCCACGTCGCGTACGCTTGGCTTCGATCAGTCCGAGCGGCTTGCCGTCGTCGCCCCACAGCACGTAATCCACGAAGCCTTTACCCTGGGCATTCGGCATACCGCTGATCTCGAACTCCCGGTCGCGCTGATGGTCAAGCGTCCAGCCCGCTTCTTTGAGGAGCAGGTCGATGAAGTAGTCGCGAGTCTCGGATTCAGAGTAGTCGTGGGTGTCTGGCTGCGCGTTCGCTGCCTTCTTTGCTTCGGCAATCTCAATACGTAGGCGTTTCAGCTCCTCATCGAGCGCGGTCTTGTCCGCGAGCAGAGCCGAGAGGTTTTCATCTTTCTCGCGGAGGCGAGCTTCGAGCGTTTGTAACTGCTCAGCCGTCTGCGCGGCGGCTTGCACAGGCCGTGGCAGCGCTGACGGATCAAAGGCGAGTCCGGCATCCGGTCGCTCGGAGCGGGCATAGGTGCGAGCAAACCAGTAAGCGACATGGAACAGCTCGCGAACCGCAGCAAGCGCATCCGACTCCGGCACGGGACGATGACTGTGTACGGCGCGGTTGCCGAGTGTATTGATGACCCGCGCCTTGCTGAATACGGCCTCGCCTGCTGTTTGTTTGAAACTCGGCTCGTGAATCAGCGCCGAGAGGTTGTCCTGATATGGAAGCTTAAGGATGGCGTCATGCTTATAAGCCCAGCCCACTGCCAGCTCCAACGCGCGACGGGCGTAGAAACAGGCGGTGCGTGGATCAGCATGCACCGCTACCTCGGCTTTCGACGCCGCCTCGAAGACGGCGGCCCATTCTCGCTGCAGGAAGATAAACTGGCTCATAGTGAGAAATGCCACCCTTGCTGCCGAGCGACTGCCATATCTCTCGCCACATTTCCGCCCACACGCCGATGAACTCGCCACGCATGATCTACAAATCTCCTCGAAACGCTCGGTGTTGAAGAGATCCGAATAGTGCATCGCACTCCATCGCCGAGCGCTGCTCACTCATTCTCAAATTGCTCACCTCTTTTAATCGAGTTGCAAAGGTCTCCTGTAATTCCATTGGTACGAGCGGTATGGGCATTTCCTTGATGATGCCCATGTTTAGCCCTTCCATAATTGCGCCTTTCGCCTTCTGTGACAGGTGCCGTTGCGCGATCGGATGTCGCAGGAAGTACGCGTGAAGGAAGACTGGCAAACACTTGCTGCGATCGAGAGAGATACAACACAAATGCTTCGTATTGATGGCCGTCGGGATGTTGTCGGGCACGATCGCGCAGCGCCCAAGCGTCCCCATGATGGTGATGAGTACATCGCCCGCGTGAACCGTGTAGCGTGCCAATTGACGATACTTCTCCTCGCTGATGTGTCGTCGTTGACCCCACCGGAAATCGTTCTCCACGACGTTGTCAATTCCGAGGACAGCGATCCCGTTATCCGTGAATTCACTATGGAGGAGCTGGCTGCCAAAGGGACCGGTACGAATTCCCGCTTGAGTGTGATCTGCCAAATCGGCGACCGTTACCATTGGCCAACGATGCGCATCTGGATCGCCGAACATGTCGAGGAAGATGGATTGGGTAAGAGTGTCGAGTTTCGCGAGGGCGACACGTCGCTTGGCCCGCAATTCGTCCGCCTTGTCCAGAATCGTCGCAATCCTCCGCTGCTCGGGAATGGGAGGCAGGGTGATTGGCAACTCGCCAATGTCCTCGCGATTCACCTGTTTGAACGTCGCACCTTTTGCTTTGGCCGCCAAAGTCGGCGTAACGTGAGTCATCCAATGCCAGAGATAGCGTTCGTTGAGTCCAGGTCTAACGCGAAGGCCTGCGACACCTCGACCAAGGCAATATGTTCCGTCCGCGAGCACCTTCTCACCAATCGTAGCTCGGATTCCGAGGATCACGTCGCCCGACTGGCACGTCTTACCAGGAGCAGTGGTAAATTTCTTTGGCGCTGGATATAACTCACCGAAGTCTCCTGCACCTGCGATTAGCGGCAATCCTTGCCCATCGAGATTATAAGACTCCCCCTCTGGCGCTTGCCCCATCATGATGTCCGCAACAGCATCGAGGCGCTGGCTCTGCATTGTTACAGCATCCTCTCCAACTCTTTCATCCCCCGCTGAATCTCCTCCTCCAACTTCGCCAGCTCGGCAAGAATCTCTTTCGGCGGGCGGTGTTCGACCGCCTCGTGCGCGACTTCCTTGTAGCGGTTCAGCGAAAGGTCATAGCCCTGGGCGGCGATGTCAGCCTTCGGCACGCAGAAGCTCTGCGTGGTGCGCGGGCGCTCTCGCTCGGCGCTGGCGCGTTGGGTCCAGCGCCTTAGTACGTCAGGCAGGTTGTTTTTAGCGTGCTCGTTCTCCACGAGTGGAGTCTTCGGCACCGGGCCGAGCTTGTCCTCACGCAGGAGCGCGGTGCGTTTGTCGTCGAGGCTCCAGCCATCGGCCTCCACGTCGTAGAACCAGGCGAAGTCCGTGCCGCCGGAGTTCGTCTTGGTGAAAACCAAGATCGCGGTTGAAACGCCCGCGTAAGGCTTGAACACGCCGCCCGGCAGCTTGATCACCGCGTCGAGTTTCTGATCTTCCACGATGATGCGGCGCAATTCCTTATGCGCCTTGCTGGAGCCGAAGAGCACGCCGTCAGGCACGATGACTGCCGCGCGCCCACCGGGCTTGAGCAGCCGTAGGAAAAGCGCAAGAAAGAGCAGCTCCGTCTTCTTCGTCTTGACGATTTGGAGAAGATCCTTGGCGGTGTTTTCATAGTCCAGGCTGCCGGCGAAGGGTGGATTGGCCAGCACCAACGTGTACTTCTCCTCCTCACCCGCGTGGTCCTGCGCGAGCGAGTCGCGGTAGCGGATGTCCGAGCTCTCAACGCCGTGCAACAGCATGTTCATGCTCCCGATGCGCAACATCGTATTATCGAAGTCGAAGCCGTGAAACATCCGGTGATGGAAGTGCTCGTTGAGCTTCTTGTCGTGCAGGAGGTTCGGGTGCCGCTCACGTAGATACTCGCCGGCGGCCACCAGAAAGCCGGCCGTGCCGCAGGCCGGATCGCAGATCACGTCGTTAGGCTGCGGCGCAGTCAGCTCGACCATCAGCCTGATAATGTGGCGCCGGGTGCGGAACTGCCCGTTCTGCCCGGCGGTGGCGATCTTGGCCAGCATGTATTCGTAGACATCCCCCTTCGTGTCGCGCTCCTCCATCGGCACGTGGTCGAGCATATCCATCACC
Source organism: Nitrospira sp. (assembly GCA_024998685.1). Taxonomy (GTDB): domain Bacteria; phylum Nitrospirota; class Nitrospiria; order Nitrospirales; family Nitrospiraceae; genus Nitrospira_D. The sequence goes on along the minus strand of JACOEH010000003.1, from coordinate 66,411 downwards.
TTCGCCAACAGCGCCGGCGTCGGGATGGTGAACCGCGCGTCTTTCATCTGGTGCGCATAGGTGGAGTCTCCATTACCCAGCTGCCTGGCAAGATCGGCGCGCAGAAATGGGAACAGATGCTCACCGACGACAGTGAACATCTCAGCAGGAGCGAAATGTTTGAAGCGCGACCAGCGCAAGTCTTCGTAGGACCGGTTCTTGGCGTCCTTGCCCTCGGGAAAGATCCGCAGCGCCATCGGCTTTTTCAATCGATTGGCCTTGTTCTCTTCCAGCTGGTGCAGATCGTCGAGGCGGCGAATAAACAATAGGTACGTGATCTGCTCGATGACCTCCAACGGATTCGAGATCCCGCCGGACCAGAACGAGTCCCAGATGCGATCGATCTGATTTTTGATGTCACCGGTGATCATGCGGCTTGCCTTCCGAAGAGGTCACTCGTGCGGTCTCTGGAATGAAAAGATAAATCGCGAAGAGGGATACCGTCTTTTCGTGAGAAATGCAATGATTCCACTACAACTTCTTCCTCACCTCCCTCCAATCCTTCGCCGTTTTCGCTTTGCGCGGCATGTCATCTTTCATCGGTTCCGGCACGATGACGGCTTGGAGACGTCGCTGCAGAAACGCCTCCGCAAACGTTTTGGATCGGCCGATCCCGGTCTTGACGGTTTTCCAGCCGGCGGCATGGAGCTCGTCAATTTTCGTTCCTATGGCGGCGGTATCCAGTGGAAGCGTCAGCACATAGCCCGCCGGGAACTTGTGTGTCCTCAGCCAGTCTCTGGCCTCGGCTATCGCCTGGAATCTATCCGCCCGGGCAGGCCAGGTGACAACATAGATGACTCGGTAATAGAACTGAGTGAGCTTGCCGAGTTCCTCGGTTGCCTCGAGCATTGGTTTTCGTTCCGATTCAGGCCCTATCCCGATGGAAGGAACTCGACTCGGCATCGGTTCTTCGATCAGTGAGGACAGTTCGATCATGAGGATGGGTTGCCGTTTTTCCCATATGGCGAGGTTGGCGTGCCCTTCTGTCGAGGAGACTCGGGGACTATCCCTGACACGGACCTGGATCGGCACAAGGCCTTGGGCTTTTGGAGTATACGTCAAGAATGCCTTGCCGTCTCCGCCGGTCAGAGCCGTGGCGACAACTTTCCCATCCACCACCAGTTCAAGCGGTTCTCCCCCGAGCGGGTTGCTGGTCAAGAGACCTTTCGAGGTCAGTTTGGCTTCAATGGTCGCCGGTTGATGCGGGGACGTGAGCGCATCCTTCACGAGTATTGCAGCAGAGGTCTTCTCCGCCGCGGACAGAAAGGCAGGAGAGGTTGCGAGGATGAGGAGTAGGAAGATGCAGCTTGTGGGACGCAACACTAACAGACGATCGAATAACTATTGTGACACTCACAAATTCTCGACCTCTGAGAGGTCGAGAATCGAACCGAAATGTCTTGCAGGATGTTCAAAAAGACTTTCCAGCAAGGCCGCAGCGAGCGAAGAGGTGAGGCATACTCTGTTCCGTATGTTGAACCTCTGAGGTTCACGCCGCGCTGAATAAAGCGCGGCACGCTTGTGAACTCCGCCGAGATGGTGAGGCGGCTGTGTCTCGCGAAAACGAAGCTGGAAGACTTTTTCAACATCCTGCTAGGCTTTCAGCGCCTTGAGCACTTCATCCGCATGCCCATCCACTTTCACTTTCCGAAAGATGGCCTTCAGCTTACCTTCGGGATCGATGACGAACGTGCTTCGCTCGATACCCCAATACTTTTTGCCGTACATATTCTTTTCTTTATAGACACCGTACGCTTTGGAGATCGCCGCATCTCCGTCGCTGAGGAGCGGGAACGGTAATCCGAATTTCTTGATGAACTTCTGGTGCGATTCTTTCCCATCCAAGCTCACGCCGACGATGGTGCCTCCCGCCCGAACAATCTGTGACTCGACGTCGCGAAAGTCGCACGATTCTTTCGTGCACCCCGGTGTATCGTCTTTCGGATAGAAGTACAGTACGATCTGCTTGCCCTTGAAGCTCTTCAGGGTCATCGTCTTTCCATGCTGATCCGGGATTGAGAGTTCCGGTGCCTGATCCCCTACCGCAAGCTCTTTGCTCATAGGTCCATCCTTATTCGGAATTAATAACCGCCGGAGGGCATGCCGCTGCCGAATGTCGACCGGCGCGGCATATTGGGCCGCAGGTTGGCCTTGTTCTTATTTTCAGGATTCCCGTATGGTGAAAGCGCCGGCGAGTCCCAAATGATTTTGTCTCCTGGTGCTAAGTCGGCAGCCTCGATAAAGTGTTGCCGCGCGACCTCGGAATCACCCAGCGCATTCAATGCCAAGGCATAGTTATAGTGAGCCTGGCCGGATTGCGGCTCTGCGGCAACCGCTTGTTCAAAGTATCGCTTGGCCTCTTCAAACTGTTTGGCTTGGTAGGCTTGTGTGCCTTGTTCCGTCAGCATGGTGGCTTGGGATTTCACCTCGCCCTCGAGCATAAGCGGCACCAACGGCTTACGTTTCTGCGAACATGCCGTCATGCCGACAAGCACCAGTATGATACTCACGATTGCCGTTCGTTGTAGGATCCTTTTCATGGCAACACGACCTCGGTCTTCAGATCTTCGTCTGTTTGCGCATCTCTTCCTCGAACGTCTTTCGATACAACACGTCCCACTCATTACTCCCCTCAATAATGCCTCGGGAGTAGGACGCGAGTTTGGCTTTTACTTTTCGATCAATTTCCTGTTCCTGGACCAACTCGGCGGCCAACACATGCTTGATCTCTTTCAACAACCGTGCATCATCGCTCTTGACCCTCGCGCCGGCATGTTGCTTGACGGCCATGAGAATCACATGGGACAGATGACTGACTTTGTCCTCGCTCAACATGCAACGCTCGTCGTCAGTCGATCGTATCTCGTCGTTCGTACACGCTTCACGAAATACACTTCGCGTTTCACGCCTTATAAAATGATGCCCCGTTCACGGACTAATTTTTGTTTCACCATCTGGAACATCTTTTGATAATCCACTTGCCCTTGCTCAATCTGATGTTCATAGGCCTTCAGCAGTTGCCGCACTTCCGCATTCACACGATCCTCAGCGGATAACTCCTGGGTGATGACCTGATCCAATGCCTCGACGAATCCCTTGCGCTCTCCGACTACGTCGATGTGTCCTTCTTCTTGGAGACGACCGGTGAGGCTCTCGGCCATATGCCGCACACGCTCTTTCGATAGCCGCATCCCTTCACCCCGGTTCAAGATGAATCGTCGGAACTTCCATGACCTGCCGAAATCGGCTCGCATCCCCGACGATTCTGCCGATGATATTGACCCGATCAGCCGGAACCGGATCGGCCCCCAAACTCATGGGGGTTCTCCCAAAAAAGATCGCCAAAACCTTTCCGGCTCCCCAGAAAGCAATGTCTCCGACCTTCACCTGAGTCGTCGCGGTTTCCCGATAGTCGCGGACTCCGGGAATCGGAAAGTAGAACTCTTCTCCCCACATGCTGATCGCAGCCGTGATCGGAAGGGCCGCGTAGACTTCGTCGGCCGTCTTCGTCTTTCTGAGTTCGGCTTCCAGCTGAACTCTCCCCACAGTAATACGAATTCGCTTGGCCGGCGCGGTCATACGATCGATGGCCTACTCATAGCTTCACTGCGTTTCTCGTAATCTTTCGAACTCTAGCTTGTCTCTTAAGCGAAATCAAGGCTACAATCCACGAAATACCGACCTCCAGCTTCATCTTTCTACGAAGCGTTGGACCAATCATGGAACGACGCCATTATGAGGACATCGTGTCACGGTTCGGGCCATCATTGTCGACCACTCTTCAACCGGCCTATTCCCAATGAGCTCCTGGATCGGCATCGGTCGGAGCGAGATCGGACTTGTGCGCGCCCTCAACCAGGACGCGTTCGCTGTCATTGATGAAGCGGGGGTCTGGGCTGTCGCGGATGGAATGGGCGGTCATGTCGGTGGCGAAGTCGCCGCTCAGACAGCCATCGCCACGGTGCGGGCCGAGGCTGCAACATCAAGCCGCCTGCTTGGTCACGGTCAGACATCTCCCACGGATGTGCTGACGGACCTGATCAGCCGGGCACATGACGCAATCCTCAATCGATCTCGATCAAAATCGAAGCTGAAAGGCATGGGCACGACCGTGGTGCTGCTGGCGATCATTTCCGGTCCTGCTCCGATCGCTTACATCGCCCATGTCGGCGACAGTCGCGCCTATCGGTTTCGATCAGGCACGCTGACCCCTCTGACCAAAGACCATTCGTTGATCGAAAAGTATCTGGAACGCGGCATCCTCACGGCAGAATCGGCGAAAACTCATCCGGAACGGCATGTGTTGACGCGTGCCTTGGGGATAGGCGAGACGGTGAAACCTACCATCACGGCCTTCCCCATACTGCCGGAAGACCTGGTCCTGCTCTGCTCGGATGGACTGACGAAGATGCTGGAGGACCAGGATATCCGAACGGTGTGCGCTGCCGGCGAGATCGACCCGACTCAGGTCTGCAATCGCCTCGTCAACGCGGCGCTCGATCGTGGCGGCGAAGACAATGTCACTGTGGTGGTGGTCGCTCCCCGTTCGTCATAATTTTACTTCGTTGTTGACATGGCTCATCAGGCCGTGTAGCTTTCCTGCTCATTTGAACTTTGTCACGTACATGGAGACCCTTATGCCCCGTTGCGGATCGATTGTCTGTAGGAGCCTATTCCTTCTCATCGGCCTTACGACGATTGCGAGTGCCAGTGAACCTCACGACCCGGAAGCAGCCGTTCGTCAAATGGTCCGGGCCAATGCGGAAAAGGATCTCCCGACGTTGTCCCGTCTCATGGCTCACGATGCCGATATCGTCAGTTACTCGGTGGGAGGTCGCAAATACGTCGGCTGGCCGGAGTTCGAGCGGGAAATGCGTGAGGAATTCATCAACGCCCAGAAAATTGAGATTCCGATCAATGAACTCAAGGTCTGGACGAAAGGCGACCTGGCCTGGTTTACGATGGAGCTCGACTATACCCGTTACGTCGGCGAGGGGGCCGAGGTGAAACGGACCGTGCTTCCCTTGAGGGAAACCGGTGTCCTCGAACGCCGCGCCGGCCGTTGGCAGCTGTTGTCGTGGCACGAGTCATTTCGATCCGCTCAATTAGGAGGTTCGCTCGCCTCATCATCAATGGCCGAAGGATCGCAAAAGCTCGTCAGCAATGATGCTTCCGCCACGATGCCTGACGTGAGCGGGGAATGGGATATTCTCGAAGTCGAGGACGAAAAGCGCTACAAGGCTACGCTGGACAAGAACGGCAATGGGCCGTACACCCAACATGGCGGACGCTTCGTCACCACCAAGATTGCTGATCGTCTGTGGCAAGGCACGTGGCAACAACCCGGTAACGATCGTGAGGGAGGTTTTGAAGTCCTCCTCTCCGAAGACGGCAATCAGGCCAAAGGCGTGTGGTGGTACACCCGCGTGGGCACGCATAAAAATATTCCTCCGCACGAACACGGCGGTACCTATCAATGGAAACGGCTCTCGCCGACCCCCGCCAGCGCCCAATGAGCCAGTTCGCTTATTCAACCATGCCACCAAGTCGGAGTCCGGTTCCAGTCACTGCTTCACTTCCTCTGGGAGGTCTTATGCGCAGATTCCTTATTCTTCCGCTCTCCGTGTTTCTCCTGGCCTCATCGGCCTATGCCGATGGGAGCCATGATCACCATGCAGTTCCCACGCTGAAAAAGCACGTGGGCTCAAAGATTACGTATGGAGAGAACACCGCGACGCTGACTTTCGGTCCTATCGATCTTCCAACCGGCCACGGTGAAGGCGATATGGGTGACTCCATGCCCCGGTTCAATTTCCAGTTACCTGAAGACAAGTATTTGATCGGCTTCAAGTCCGCTCTTTCCACGGTCGACGGGAAGGAATTGCCGAGAAATTACCTGCATCATATTTTGATGATCAACAACACCAAGCCAAGCGTGTCGTGCCCCGGTGAGCCGCTCTTCTTCGGTGGAGCCGGTCTCGAAATGTCCGAAACACAATTCCCCGACGGATACGGCGTGAAGCTGTCGGCAACCGACAAACTAATGACGGTCGTCGCGTTCTATCACGGCGCCCCGCCCACCAAAGACGTCATCGCAACGTTCACGATGTATTTTGCACCAAAGGCCAAACCCGTCAAAGCGATGGAGATCTATCAGGTCGGCGTCAACATCGTCTGCTTTACCAAATTCGGCGATCGGCCTGCGGATCAGACAGATGAGGGGATCGAAATCGGGCCGGGTGTCCAAGTCCGTACGGCACCATTGAAGTTCAGCATGGACGGTTGCGTTAAGTACGCATATCCGCACGGCCACGATGAATTGCTCCTCATTGCATTGGAGAATAAGACCCAAAAACAGACACTCCTCCGTACAGTGCCGGATGTAGAGGCGGACGGTACTCTTCGCGAATTCCTCCCTCATCAAGTCTATAAAGACGGCCAGGGGTTTCCAATCTCGAAGGACGATGACTATGAGATGGTGATGGTGTACCACCATTCTCTACAGAAAACCGAATTCCAACATGGCATGGGCAATTACCTGCTCTATATGACGCCCGGTGCCTGCTCGGAGCGGGGCAAGACCGCAGCCGCCTACTGATCTTTCCTCGCAGGCCTGTCGGTAGAAACCATCCGACAAGGCCTGCGAGCGGTCCGCACTTTTCCTACCATCCTCAGCCCGTCCACCAGGGCTTATTGCAAACCATGAACGGGATGAGCGAGCCCGTCTGCCGGCTCATCCCGACACGGGTTCCCATCCGGTTTTTCTCCGCCTTCGACAACGACTTCTACTCGCCGTTGCACGGAAGACCAAATCCGTTGGATGAAACAGCTCCTCGGGTGTATACTTTTCACCTAGTGATGATACGTATACCCATTTCCCCCACGACAAACTACGCAGGCACATAAGACCTCATACACTACGCTCATGACGGATCGTACGGCTCCGCAATCGTCCCCTTGTCAATCAGGCACAGCATCGTTGCAACGACTCACGCAATTCGCGCGAGACATGGGGCACCCGACAAGCCTTCCCATCATCGCAGAACGCATTCTTTCCGGCCTCTCCGAAGTATCCCAGCTGTCTCACGGGGTTCTCTATCTATTTGATCGCGAACGCGAATGTTTTTGCCAGGTCGTTTCACAAGGGCAGATCTCTTCGACGACAGCATCTCCCATCGTTTCCCTCAATCATCCCCTTGTTCAACAATTGACTCACCACCAAGACATCCTCGACTCGTCCGCGTTGACCGATTCCCTATACAGTGCATCGTTGGACAATACGGCGGGTGCTCAGCTCGCCACTCTTCCCATCAATCTGGCCATTCCACTGCTGAATCGAGAAAAGCTGATCGCCTTCGTGTTGCTTCAATCCCGGATAGGTTCCACGGTCATTCCCTCCCATACGAAGGAACTTCTGGCTGTGATGGCCCAGAATGCCGCCAACGCGCTCGATTCTTTCCTGCTGTATGAGGATCAGCGGCAGTCCCAAGCCCTCATGCGACGCACCGATCGATTGCGTTCTTTGGAAACCATTGCCGGAGGTTTCGCTCATGAAATCCGAAATCCTTTAACGTCGATCAAGACCTTCATTCAGCTGGCTCCGGAACGTAAGGATGACAGTCAATTTATCAATGAATTCAGCCGAATAGTGCTCGATGACGTCAATCGAATTGAACGGTTGATTCAGGAAATTCTCGACTACGCTCGGTACATGGAACCTCGGTTGACCGATGAGGATCTGAATGAAATCGTCTCGTCGTGTTTGTACTTCATCCAAGTGAAAGCCGACAGTCGCGGGATCAAGATTGAAAAAGATTTGGCGCCTGAGCTTCCCCGTGGCATGTTAGATCGGCAACAAATTAAACAGGTCCTTTTAAACCTGCTCTTGAATGCCATGGATGCCATGAGCGAAAAAATCGGAACTCTTCGAGTACGGACTACCAGGCTCCTAAAAACGGACGGTGAGGTGTGGACTCAGGTGGAAATCGAAGATACGGGGCACGGCATCTCATCCGACAATCTTGACCACATCTTTGACCCGTTCTTTACCACCAAACATGCGAGCGCCGTGAATGAAGGAACGGGGTTGGGACTGACCATTGCTCATCAGATCATTCGGGAGCATCGAGGAGAGATTCAAGTTCAGAGCACAGAAGGGATCGGAACGACCTTCCGCATCAATCTTCCCTCCCATCGGAATTAGAATACAAGGAGCGCTTGTGGAAAGCTCGGTTGTTCGGAAACGAATTCTGTTGATCGATGACGATCCCCGAGTCCGTGCCTCTCTCAAAATGGTTCTCGAACCTCTCTATGACATTTTTCAAGCTAGTGATGCGCATGAGGGGCTCGATGTGTTTCGGAAGGATGAGCCCGACCTCATCCTCCTCGACGTCATTCTGCCGGGAACAGACGGACTCGCCGTACTTCAAACGCTTCGCATGGAGAGCAAGACGACCCCCGTCATTATGCTCACAGGCACCAAATCCGTCAAAACAGCCGTCGACGCCATGAAGCTCGGTGCCGCCGACTATCTCTCGAAACCGTTCGACGTCGATGAGCTCCGCATCGTTATTGATCGCGTACTGAACTCCTCCGAATTGGAACGAGAGGTCAAGCAACTGCGGGCACAAGTGGTCCAGCGCTATGCCTTTCATAATCTCATCGGGAAGAGCCAGGGCATGCAGGAGATCTATTCAAAGATCGAGCAGGTCGCCGACAGCCGTACCACTGTGCTCATTACGGGAGAAAGCGGCACGGGAAAGGAATTGGTAGCGAGAGCCTTGCACTACAACAGTGCCCGGCGCGAACGCCCCTTCATTGCGCTGAACTGCGCGGCGCTACCCGAAACGCTCATCGAAAGCGAACTCTTCGGCCACGAAAAGGGGTCGTTCACGGATGCCACGGCTCGACGCGTCGGACAGTTCGAGTTGGCGAACACCGGAACGTTGTTCCTGGACGAAATCGGCGATTTAAGTCCTGTCACCCAGGCCAAGCTCCTGCGCGTCATCCAAGAACGCGAATTTACGAGAATCGGTGGGGTTCAGTCCATCAAGGTCGATGTCCGTATTGTGGCAGCGACGAACAAGAATCTTGACGACCTCGTTCGAAAAGGACAGTTCCGAGAAGACCTCTACTACCGCATCAACGTCATTGCGCTTTTTCTCCCTCCACTCCGTGAGCGTGGTGAAGATATCCCCCTCCTGGCCAAACATTTCCTCGAGAAACGGCTGGAAGAGGAACGACGTCCCCAGATCGAATTCGGGAAAGAGGCACTGGAGCTTCTGACTCGTTATTCTTGGCCGGGCAATGTTCGGGAGCTGGAAAACTTCGTCGAGCAAGCGTTCATCTGGTCCCAACATGCCGCGCAAATCACTCCGGAGCATTTTCCCACGATGATCAAGAGCGACTCCCGTTCAACGTCGCTTCGAGACGATACTCTCGCCGGTCGTCTGTCGCTTGAAAAAGCCGTGATGGAGTTTGAACGAGAAATTATTCTTGATGCGTTGAAACGAACCAATTATGTACAAACCCACGCCGCGAACCTATTGGGAATCAGTCGCCGGATGCTGAAATACAGAATGGACACACTCGGCATTGGTCGCCCCGACAATTCTACCGTCCAAGAGTCCGACCAAACCATGCAAGAATGACACACTTATGCACAAGAATGTCACATTTATGCACATATATCCCCTTCATCTTACTATAATATTAGGCACCCTATTGTTATTGTAAACTACGTATAGATGCCCATCCTTCCTACCACCACTTTATATTGAAATACCCTGTAAGCTTATGAAAAGGAATGAGAATTGCTTGCTTATGACGCGGTTTGGAGTAAGCAACAAGCATGGTTACGGCTTCTTGTCAGCCCGGAATCAAACCGACAGTCCTCGTCATTGACGATGAAGCGGGGCCCCGCGATGCCCTTAACGTGATCCTTCGCACCTTCTGCACCGTTCGTTCAGCAGAAAACGCCAAGACAGCTCTTGAAGTCCTCTATCAGGAACCCATTGATGTGATCACGCTCGATCAAAAGCTTCCGGATCGTCACGGACTCGACTTGCTCAAAGACATCAAGCACCATCGTCCCGACGTAGAGGTCATTATCGTCACGGGATACGGAAGCCTGAAGTCTGCCATGGAGGGTATCCGCCAGGGAGCCGCCGGCTATTTGCTTAAACCTTTCAACGTGAGCGAATTGACTACCCTCATTCAGCAGACGATGGACAAGAAACGCCGACTGGATTTTCTTCGCCACTGTCTTCGGACACTACCGGACCTTTGGGGCTCAGAGGAACAGAGCGCATGCGCATGGGATAAGGTCAAGGCAGGATATACTTCACTCTCCAACGCACAAGGCGATGCCGCTTTGCAGCAAGACGATATGAACCTACTTCCACTCTTATCCGATATTCTGGAAGCCACAGATTGTCAATTACTCAATCATTCCAGCCGAGTGAGTTTCCATGCCACGCTGATGGCCAGCCGACTCAATCTTACCGCCTCCGAACAAAAATCATTGGCCTTGGGAGCCTTTTTGCATGACATAGGGAAAACCAGCTTGCCATCGTATAGATTTTCAGAAGACCAGATCGTTCCATCCGGTGAAGCATCTTTCTGTAGAGAGCATTCCGACAAAGGCGCCCGGATGATTGCGCCGTTGGATTTACCGATTGAGGTGGGGCAAATCGTCACATCCCACCACGAGCGCTGGGATGGACAAGGCTACCCTCATGGACTCCGAGGCATGGAGATTCCATTACCGGCTCGCATCGTCGGCATCGCCCAAACATTTGATCATTTGACCGCCGACGCACCTGGGCGCATCGCCCTCCCGCTGGATGTCGCAATCCACCACCTCTCGCTTCAATCTCATACGCATTTCGACCCGCTGTTGCTGGAATTCTTCATTCAAGTCGTGAAGGACTCGCCCATTTCGTCTCCCGCCATGGACATCGCTCCCGCCGCTTAATCTATTCAGGCGCTCCAGCGATCAGTTCTGCCGCCGCTGATCGTGTCTTTTGAGTGATTCGCTCCCCTCCGAGCATGCGCGCAATTTCACCCTCGCGACTCACACCGGTCAATGAACGCACCGTCACCACTGTCTGCCCCTTCACTTCCGACTTTTCGACAGAGAAATGATGCTGAGCTTGAGAGGCGACCTGCGGAAGATGCGTAATGCACAATACTTGATGGTATCGGCCCAATTCCCTTAGCCGTTTCCCGATCGTGGCTGCGACCGCCCCTCCGACTCCGGTATCAATCTCATCGAAGATGAGGACCGGCACATGATCGACATCAGCAAGGACGGATTTCAATGCCAACATAATCCGCGATAGCTCGCCGCCGGATGCCACACGAGGCATCGGTTTCAACGGCTCGCCGGCATTGGCCGACAGCAGAAACTCCACGCGATCGGCTCCATCAAGACCGTAGATTTCTTCAGGCCCGCTCGGCATGACTTGGACCAGAAACCGTACGGATCCCATTTTCAACGCGTTGAGCTCTTTGCCCACCAGTTGGGTCAACCGTTGAGCTGCGTCCGCTCGCTTTTCCGAGAGCGATCGGGCCAGCACCGACACGTTCCGTCGTTGTTCCTCAATAAGTCGATCATACCGATCCAGCTCGCTGTCCGTCACACGAAGTTGCTCCAATTCGTATTTCACTCGATCATGGGTTTCCAGAACGGATTCGATCGTCCCTCCATATTTCTTTTTCATCTTGTGAATGACGGCCAAGCGATCTTCGATCGTACCGAGTCGCATGGGGTCGGCGTCCAACCCCTCGGCATAACCGCGAAGGGAATCGGCGACTTCTTTCAGAAGCACCTTGGCCTCTGATGCAAATCGAAGGGTGCCTTGCATTTCCGGGTCGATCTGAGCCAGCTCTTCCAACACGCGCTCCATCGACACCAGATTCTCCAAGATACCATGAGCATCGCCCTGAATTTGTTCTTGAGCTTCCGATGTCAACTCAGCCAGACGCCGCGACGCCCCCAACCGATGGCGCTCGGCTTGCAGCAACTCTTCCTCTCCAATACGGCAGGCAGCCTCATCCAATTCCTGCTGTTGAAAACGCAACACGTCTTCCTGCTGGGCCCGCTGTTGCAACCTGGCGGCAAGCTCAGCGCGTTCTTCACGGAAACGTACCCAATCACGATGGGTCGATCGATATTGAGACCGCAGTTCCGACAACCTGCCGAAGGCATCCAATACCTCCAGTTGAGCGGAGGTCGACAGGAGCGATTGCTGGTCGTGCTGGCCATGGATATCGATGAGCGTCCCTGCGAATTCTTCCAGCACGTGGACCGGACTTAAGACTCCGTTCAGGTAAACCCGGTTTCTTCCTGAACGAGCAATGATGCGCCGAATGATGAGTTGAAAATCTTGCGGTCCAAGGATCTCTTGGGCCCGCAGCCGTTGAAGGAGGGGATACGTGAGCGGAATCTCGAACGATGCTTCTAGTTGAGCTTCCTCTTCGCCGAATCGAATCTGGTCGCTGGAGGCCCGTCCGCCTACAAGAAGGGTCACCGCATCGATCAATAAAGACTTACCGGTCCCCGTCTCCCCGGTCAACACGGTAAATCCTGAGTCAATGGTCAGACTCAGCCGTTCGATCACAGCAAAATTTGTGATACGCAGCTCAGTCAGCATGGCTGCAACAGCGGCAAGACCAAACTAGCTGCAGAAGACACATATGGGCATTCAAAAGGACCCGTGTCAGCTGAAACGCATCAGCGACAGCGGGCACAATGGCAACACAGCTGTCTAGCGAGACCGCATCGAAGCGTACGACGCGATGAAGAACGAGCGCCACGTCTGTGCGCGTCGGCGAGACGGTGATCCGGCCGTGTCTTAGTGAGGCATAACCTTTCTCACCCAGCTCACCGAGCTGCCCTCGCAGCTCGTTCCCGGCGGTACGTTGAGCCTCTGAACGATGCGAGAACGAGGGTGGCGGCCGTTTTCAGCATCTTAGGCAGTCCCGGCATGCTGAGCCAGCAGTGAATCGATCATTTCTTTGAATTGGCGTTTTGGTCTGGCCCCCACCAGCTTCTCGACCGGCTGGCCGTTTTTGAAGAAAAGAATGGTGGGGATACTCATGACCTGGTAACGCCCAGCAACCTCGGGATTTTCGTCGGTGTTCAGTTTTCGAACCTTCAGCTTTCCGGCATATTCTTGCGCCAGCTCGTCGACAATGGGAGCCACCATTTGGCAGGGGCCACACCACACGGCCCAAAAATCGACCATGACGAGTTCGGAAGCCTTCATGACTTCGGTATCCCAACTGGAATCTTCAACTTTCAAGGCGTCACCAGCCACGTCTGCACCCTCCTTCAGGATTGAGATCATTAAGAGTCATTGCAAGGCATGGTACCCCACCACTGTTTTTAGTGTCAAACACGGATCACCGTCTGGTTTGAACCTCAGGAGGCACCGCCCTGCCTCGGAGTACCCCTAGGTGGGAGAGCACAGTGGGAGAGCACAGGTCTACGGGGTCGATTGCGGAGCCCCTGTCTCGGATGTCTGCGGAGGAATACCATAGGACCCACCCAGTGTCGCCCAAGGCAGGCCACGTTCACCCCACAGAAGCGGATTCAAGAGAGCCCGCATGACGGCAGTCCCGGCGCTTTCGGTCCACCCGACTCCAGTGAGACTCAACATAAAGCTGTATTGCTCGCGATCCGGGAACTTCAAGTAATACAGCCCCACTGACCAACACTTGCAAGGGTTCTGATAGAGAGCGACTGCGTCCAATTCCGGACTTCTCCCATGTTTGACGTCGTAGTAGGCTTTGGCGCCGAATGTCCAACCCCAAGGGGTACGGAACGCGCCGCCCATAGTCACAAACTGAATTTCCTCCGTCGGGGCAAACACCTCGTTAAATGAGATCGGGTTCCACAGGTCGCCTCGCCTAACCCGATTACCATTTCTTGTATACCGTTGTCCCACTTCCACATACCAATTAGTTCCCTCTTGAAATCGAAGGTCTGTGTTGAATTGGCTCATTTCAAGGCGATAGGGATCAAAGAATGCGTCGACCGTCAGATACCGGTTGATCGGCGGCCGAAGCGCCCATGCCTGCGCTGCGCGTCCGACGACCGGAGCATCCAACCACGTCGTGGACATCAGTGTCGGTAGGTTGTTGCCGATCACGGCCCGCATCCAGATATCAGAAAACCTTTTCCCCTGGATGGGCATGGTGGCCGGTTGGAGCGGCTGGGTGGGTGATCCTAGAAAGGGGAGGACACCAGGTGTGAAATCCCTGGCCATCGTCTGCACGTAGCCGACATGATAGCTCTGAGCCACCGTGAGATCAAGCCAGTTGAACGCAGTTTGCTTGCCTGATTCCAATACCCGACTGCGCAGCATATAGGTCAGCAAATTCTTCGCTGGTAAGTCATCGACTTGGTCGATTTGCGTCAATTTCGATTGGTCGGTCTTTGGGACGTACTCATAGGTAATCTTCGGTTCGACCGTATGAAGAAGGCTATTCCCTTCAGAGAGTCTGAATCGGCGTGTCACTTTCGACGTGGCTTCCACTCCCACCCAAAAAGTCTCTCGATGCTGCCCTTCATCCGATTGCGCCCCCCTGGTGTAATAGACTTCACGGAACTTCGCTTGCGGCCGGATACCAATGACATGCCCGAGGTGAATCACATCCGTCGAAATACCCGGAACCATATCGAGCCGATTAAGCGTAAATCCTTGATCTCGATAGAAATTCACGTAATCCCCATTCATACCGAGCAACACAGGCGAATTGAACAGCGAGGTATAGGGAAGGCTATAGCCGGCCTCCGGAAGACGCTGGAACGTATCCTTTCCACCGGCTTGTAACGGTTGCAAATAGAGGCCCACGAGATAGAGGTTGCCGTAGGGCAAGCGCTGAGTCATCAAGAGATTTGATTCAGTGCTCGGTAAGGCACGGAGTATCCCCGAATTGCTCAGTTGTTGGAAATAGTTGGGGTCTGTGACTAAATTTGCGTTGGCACGGAGCAGTAACGTATCGGTGAAGTATTGCGTATGGCTACCGATGAGTGCCGCACGTGCCTTCTCGGCATTTTGCCCGGTATCGATGACGCCGGCGACGTTGGGAAGCTGCGTCTGTTGTAGATAGCTCACATACCACTTGCCGCGAGATCGACGGTCCAAGGCATACCGATACTCAAAATCAGACCCATACCCTAGATCACTGTAATATGATGGCGTCACCGTCAGGTCATGACTCGGATTGATAGCCCAAAAAAAGCCCTGTTTCACGTGGAATCCGAATCGA
This sequence comes from Nitrospira sp., assembly GCA_024998685.1. GTDB lineage: Bacteria > Nitrospirota > Nitrospiria > Nitrospirales > Nitrospiraceae > Nitrospira_D. The sequence goes on along the minus strand of JACOEH010000003.1, from coordinate 51,093 downwards.
TTGTCGTAGCTCGGGATAGGCATCAGAAATCCGGTTCGCCGTTTGATCATCGGATAAGAGAACGTGGGTAATGGAATCGTGGGCACGTCTAATATGCAGAACCATCCGCCCTTGAATCTCAACGTATCCCCCAGGGTCATCTCCAGATCCTTAAACTGAAAACGCCAAGCCGGCACTTCTCCATCTTGCGCATCACAATTCGTGAAGCTGCCCTCTTTGGCTCGGTAATGGTATTCGGAAAATCTCTGCATGAGACGGCCGGAGATTGATGAGTTTGTCGTCGGAACGTAGAGCCGGCCATGTGTCACGACACCGGCCTCAGTATTGACATTGAGTTCCATTCGCTCAGCCGTCACATCAGCCTGGGGATCTGTTAAATGGACATGGCCGACGGCAGTAAGGATCCCCGGCAAGGCTTGAATGGTGGCGTGGTCCGCCGTCAGCTTGATCGCTCCCTGCTGAATGACGACCGATCCGTTTGCTTCATAGATGTCCTGATCCTGGCGATAGTCGATACGGTCTGCCGTGATATCGAGAGGAGCAGACCCCGTGGGTGACGTTCCCGTGCCCCCCGGGTTGTCCGCCGCTGCTCCAGGAAATGGAACGAGAGAGAGGACGGCGACGGCAAGAAAGCGCCGCCAGCGGATCCGCGCGAAAGGACTCGCCACGCTAGTCACGAATCGGTGATAGCCCACAGCCACGCACTGCCGCTTTGATATCCCCTAGGAGCATCAATGATCCGGCAATACAGATGAGATCGTGAGGCAAGGCTCGTCTTCTGGCGACTGTCATCGCGTCCATGGGAAGGACGGCCTCATGCACCGGCCCATGCCATTCGTGCAGCGTTGCACGGAGTTCTTCGACCGTAGCAGACCGTGCGAGGGTCGCCTGCGTCAGCACGATTTCCGACACAAAGGGTACCAGTGGAGCGATAAATCCCTGTCGATCTTTGTCCCGCATCATGCCCCATACGAGAAGAATCCGAGAGGAGGGATGATTGACACAAAAGTCCTTGAAATATCCGGCAAGTGCATGCGCGGCGGCAGGATTGTGGGCGCCGTCGAGCAGGATCTTGGGATACTCGTCAATCGACTCCAAACGACCTTCCCATGAGACCGTACGCAAACCATCACGAACGGCTGCCTCCCCCGTCTCAATCCCTGCTCGACCGGCCGCTTCAAGAAGCGCCAACGCACAAGCGGCATTATCCCACTGGTGATGTCCTGCCAAACCACATGTTAGGTCCTCAAACACGCGGGTCACTCCACGATACGTCAGTCCCTCGGGGCGATTTCCATCCATGGCAAAGTCCCGGCCAAGTTGCCATACAGGAGCTGACCGATCCCGCGCAATTCGACGCAGAACCTGTTCGGCCTCCTGTCCCATTCGTCCGATCACGACCGGTACGAAGGGCTTGATGATTCCCCCTTTTTCAAATGCGATGGCTTCCTCCGTGTGCCCCAAGTATTCCTGATGATCCAAGCCGATCGTCGTGATCGCAGTGGCCAGGGGTTGCTCCACAACGTTGGTTGCGTCGAACCGTCCGCCCAACCCGACTTCCAGTACGGCGACATCGACTTCCGAATCCGCGAAATAGAGGAATGCCAGTGCCGTGGTCATCTCAAAAAAGGTCGGTTCCAGACTATCTTTTATGGCGGCCCGTACGCGCGCGATCAACTCCTCGACTTGATTCTCCGTAATCATGCACCCGTTGACACGAATCCGCTCTCGAAATTCGACGAGGTGCGGAGACGTATACAGCCCGACGCGTCGACCAGAATGCTGAAGGACCGATGCAACCATCGCCGCCGTCGAACCCTTGCCGTTGGTTCCTCCGATATGAAGGATGCGGAGCGAGCGATGGGGATTGCCGATCCTGTTCAACAGAATCCGCATCGTCTCCAAACCCAGCTTGATGCCGTGCTTCTGAAGCGCGTAGAGGTACTCAATGACGGAGGAGTAGCTCATCAAAACAAGCCGGGAGGACGCAGAGGCCTAAAAGTGATTCACGAGGGTACCGACCGTCTCCTTGAGGCGCTTGCGCTCGACGATCATATCGATCATGCCGTGTTCGAGGAGAAATTCGGCCCGTTGGAACTGATCCGGCAACTGTTGCTTGATGGTTTGTTCGATGACACGAGGTCCGGCAAACCCGATCAGCGCTTTCGGCTCGGCAATGATGACATCTCCCAACATCGCCACGCTGGCCGTGACGCCGCCGAACGTAGGATCGGAAAGGATCGAGATGAACGGCAGTTTGGCCTCGCCCAACTTCGCGACCGCAGTCGAGGTCTTGGCCATCTGCATCAACGAGAGAATGCCCTCCTGCATCCGCGCACCTCCGGAAGCGGTGACCAGGATGACCGGCAGTTTCAGTTCCAACGCCCGATCGATCGCGCGGCAGAGTTTTTCCCCGACCACAGATCCCATACTACCGCCCATAAAGCTGAAATCGAAGACACAGAGCACCACACGGCGCCCGTCGACCATGCCTTCGCCGATGACGAGGGCATCCTTCCGGCCGGTCTTTTCTTGATGAGCCTGCATGCGATCTCGATAGGACTTGGTGTCTTGGAAGGTCAAGGGATCTTGGGCTTCTAGTTCGGCATCCCATTCTTTGAAGGTACCAAGGTCGATCAGGAGTCCGATTCGCTCGGTGACCGAGATCGGGAAGTGATATTCGCATTTCGGGCACACTTTGCTGTTCCGGTCCACTTCCTTCCGATAGACGATCTCCCGGCAATGGTTGCACTTGAGCCACATTCCCTCGCTGCCCTTCGAACGAGGCGGCTGAACTGATTCTGTCGGCTTCTCTTTCTTGAACCATGCCATGGTTGTCGCCGTAATGCAGCCGTACCCTATTCAATGCATTGATCTACACAAATCAGCGCAGGATAGCACAGGCTTATCCCCGATGCACCTCCTACGCATCGTACCTGAGACACCAGACAGCCTCAGTGCCAGATAATCGAGGGGACCAGCTTTACCAACATCCACACTCCGACCAAAACACTGGCAAGACTGGCAAAACCTTGCACTCCCACAAACAATCGCCGACTGACGGAACGCGACCAAATCACGGGAATACTGATCGTCATACCGATGACCATCATACCGACGATTGATCCAAGGCCGAAGATGAAAATCGACAAAAGTCCTGCAGCCACGCCCGTTGTCTGGGCAAGGATCATCAGCATGAGTGCCGCTGATCCGGCCAATCCGTGCGCCATGCCGATACAAAGCGGGCGAATCGAATTGATCATCCAATGCCGATGGCCATGATCGTCTTGTCGTTGATGACTGTGGAGGTGGATATGCGGCGCTCCATCGTGGCGATGGCTATGCATATGCCACTGCTCACGGTAGAGTTTCCGTGCCAAGGAGACGCCCAGGACGATCAGGAGAATCCCTACACCCGATTCTGCAATGAGTTCAAATTCATCAGAGATGTGAAACCCAGAGACGAGGACAATCGATCCGACCAACAGCAGCGTGAGCGTATGTCCGACGCCCCAACAGAGCCCGACGGCACTGGACGCCAGAAACGACGGCCGTTCGGCAAGCACCGTCGAGACTGCGGCAAGATGGTCCGTATCCAGGGCATGTCGGAGCCCGAGCAAGAAACCGACTCCCCACAATGTCATGAATTGCGTTTCAGACATGATCGCTTAAGAAACTCAAGGCATGAAACGACGATCCCGCAAGTCAAAACAATGAGCACATCCGAGCACCGAGTCAAGAACAAGATAAGATGAGGAGTCCGGCTATACGTAGTTACCCGCCACGCGCATGCATTTCCAGATGTGGATCTGCTCGCAGCCGCTCAATATCGATTAACCCCCCGGCTCGAAGCCCGACTCGCTCCAATGCCTTACGCTCCTCCGCTCCACGATCGCGGCGAGCAGCCCACCCCGATCGAATGATATCCCGTATTTGTCCTGGGTACTCGTTCGCGCGAAGCGGCTTGCGGAGATCAACTCCCGATCCGGCGTACAAACAAAGATACCACAACCCGTCGGCGGTGAGACGACTGCGGTCGCACTGCGCACAAAACGGCACCGTCGTTGACGGAATAATTCCAAAGATCGTGCCGTCCGGCAAGCAAAATCGTTGGGCGGGAGCTGCCCCCCGTTCGGGAAGCGCTATGATTCGACCGTACCGCCGGGCAAGGGTATCGAGAATCATATCCTGGGAAAGGACTTTGTCCATTCTCCACTCGTTCGCTCCACCGACGTCCATATACTCAATGAAACGGACCTCGGCCTGATAGTGTTTGGCAAACTCGATCAATGGGCTCACTTCATCCTCATTGAACCCACGAATGGCCACCGTATCGAGCTTCAAATTGGTGAAACCTGTTTTCCCGACTGATTCAATCCCTTCCAGAACTCGTGCAAATTCATCCCGTCCAGTCAGGCGTCGAAATCGCTCCGGCCTCAGGGTATCTAAGCTGACCGTTATTCGATTGAGCCCCGCATCGTAGAGCTCCTGCGCGTATTCGGCCAATAGCACGCCGTTCGTCGTCAACGCCACTTCGTTGATCCGCCGATTCTGTAGGAGCAGTCGTACCAGCCGCGCGAGGTCTCGCCGCAACAATGGCTCGCCACCGGTCAATCTGACCTTATCGACTCCCAGATCAGTGAAGTATCCCACGAGCGTCGCCATTTCCTCCAAGCTGAGGATATCCTCGCGTGGCAGCCAGGCATACTCCGGCTCCGGCATGCAGTACTTGCAACGGAGGTTACAACGATCAGTGACGGACAATCGCAAACTCTTCAACGACCGTCCGAATGTATCGGTTACGCCTCCCGCAAGATCATGAGGAGAATTTTCTTTCATCTGCCTCTCATGAGGATGGTCAAAATGGCTATCGTTCTCACTCACCCCAGCGCGCCAAGACGCGCATTGCACCGAACAAGGCCGCAGCGACATCCGCGACGGATAAGGAGCATCACGTGTGCGGACAGCGTGAGATCGTGAGCACCCAGTGTCCGAGGGGCAAGTCGTACATTGTTTGGTACGTCGAGCCTCTGAGGTTCACGCCGCGCTGAATAAAGCGCGGCAAGCTTGTGAACGCCGCCGAGATGGTGAGGCGGCAGTGTCCCGTGAGAACGCAGCCGGACGCCATTTTCACCATCCTCTAGGGATGTTCCTCCACCCAGACCTCCCCATCCGACGTATGCTCCAGCTTCCAAATCGGCGTGATTTGCTTTAACTCATCGATCGCCCATTTGCAGGCCCGGAACGCGTCGGAGCGGTGCTCCGCGCCGACAATGATCAGCACAATATTTTCACCGATCGCAATTTCTCCGTACCGGTGGATGATGAGCAACTCTAAAACATCGAAATCTTTCAAGGCCCGTTCTCGAATTTCACACAGCTTCTTCTGCGCCATCCCTTCGTAGTGCTCGAACGTAATGCCATCGACATCCCGCCCGCGAGACCGATCCCGCGCGATGCCCAAAAACGTGGCAATGCCGCCGATTCGTTTGGATCGGCTTCGGACGCGATCGAGCTCTTGATCAACGGAGAAATTCTCCCGCTGCACACGAACGAATTGATCGTCGTTCATCAGTTCCAGCTCAGCGCCGCCTGCAAACGGCGGAAGCAGCGCAATCTCGTCGTTATCCTTAATAATCGTCTCTTCGTGCGCGATTTCCTGATTCACCGACACCAGTACCTTCTTCTTGTGAATCAGTTCGCCGATCGCGGGATAGCGAGTTTCGATAAGCCCGACCAGATCTTTAACATGCCGACCATCGGTCATATTCAACGACAGGGAGCTCTGATTCCCTGCCAGCATTTTTGTCATACCAAACAATCGAACCGTGATCATCGTCCCTCAGCCGTACCTTCCGCTGAATCCTTCCTGGAATACGTCCCTGACTTTCCACCCGATTTAGAAAGCAGGAAAACATCGCTGAAACTCATCCCGCGATCCACCGCTTTACACATATCGTAAATGGTCAGCGCTGCTACTGTGGCCGCAGTCATGGCCTCCATTTCCACTCCCGTAGGGGCTGTCGTCTTTGCCGTTGCTGTAATGGTAATCGAGCATCGCCCTTCCGAATTCGGCTGTGGTTCCTCTTTAAACGAGATGTCCACGCTGGCAAGTAAAATCGGATGGCACATGGGAATCAGATCCGGCGTCTTCTTCGCGCCCATCACACCGGCAACCTGCGCGACCGCCAAGACATCGCCCTTGGCAATCTTGCCTCGTTGAATCTTTTCAAGGGTTTCAGGAAGCAGAAAGACTCTCGCTTGAGCCGTGGCAAGCCGTTCAGTCGAATCCTTGGCGGATATATCGACCATCCGAGCACGACCAGCCTCGTTGAAGTGTGTGAATTCAGCCATTTTGTTCATTGAATCAGTATGTTGCAGGCTATAGATAGCGGGATTATAGGTGCCGCTGGAAATGAAGGTCAAGCCAATGGAGAAGGCAATATTCTATTGGTGAACTTTGTCGGCAATCTGTTAGACACGGGAAATGGCAGCTCGGGCTCTCCCCTCGCCATTGTCGATCCACGTGGATGCTGGGATCGCTCGCCCCCCTCACTAGCGACACCGCATCGCAAAAATCAACATGGCGTTAAAGTTCCCCCTTCGTTCACCAGGAGAGATCAGCTTCTGCGTCCAGTGTAATCCGATCTTAGGATCTCTTTTGATTCAGGCGTAAATTGTTTCAGATACAGTTCCCTTACAGGATCTTGTGCCCCGAATCTTCCATCCGTTCGTATGTTCCTGAAAAATCAGCTGCGACCTTCCTTTCGTTCTTGGTACAGACCTTGCGGGTCTTCTCATCAAAGATTCTCGTTCCCTTTTCGTGCTTCGGACTCTTTATCTGCTGAGGAGGTAACCCCGTGAAAGCAATCAACTATTACTACTTGGAAGAGGAGGGGCAGTGGTTGGGCTATCTGCAAGACTATCCCGATTATTGGGAAGAAGGAGAATCGTTTGAAAGCCTGCACTCCAATCTTTCCTGTCTACATTTCGACCTCACCTTGCTGAATGCTATAGATGATAAACCGGAGGTCACCTACGAGCGTGCGTCCGGCTGAAGCAACCTTGACATGCTCCAACACAACATTGAGCGATCAACTGGCCAAGAGCGTGGCAACAAGAAGACAACTCAGGACTCGGAATCCGACAAGAAACTCGTCATCGAGCATCTATACATCAAAAAGGTACCGTCAGCATGAGTGTCCAGTCATTCAGCAGGTCAGCACATCCGTAGCTTCGTTCAGCCTGGACACCGTGGGCAAGACCACCCAGAAAGGGATGGGAACCGCGACCCGGACGATCAAAGGTCTCCTTAAATAACCGAATAATAGTCTAATTTTGACCGGCTCTCATTCATCATCCCCCTCTTTTTGCAGTCTGGAAAATCGCTGCCTGTTTCAGTACACTCTTCAGAAACTCTCAGCCGCTTCGCCAGTAGAAAGACTGCCGCATCTCGGCTTCACGATCTTGCAGCGAGGATTCAGATGGGATTTCTAAGCAGACTTTTCGACATGCCATCGTTCAATGGCGCTACGAACGCGCTCTTAGTAGAGTTAGCCATTCCCGAACTCACCGAATCGCAACGCACTCAATTGAAAGGCCGAGTTATTGAATTGTTCCAAACACACCGCTCTTCAAATGGATCGGCGGAAGTCACGCTAGGAGAGCTGAACCAAACGCCGCGTATCTTTCAGCTCAACATATTGGCGCTCGCTATGAAGGACCTCGGGTACTCTCCTCCGTTCAAAAAGGAAAAACTGCAAAAAATTCAGAACCCATTCGATCCAAGGCACGCGGATGAGTACGCGATGAGAGCGGTCGCACGACGCCTCAAATGGCACTACGGCGTCGAGGTCTGGATTGCAGAAGAATCGATCAGTTTCGATTCGTGGTAATCATCTGATCGCTTGACAGACCCACAGTGCGCGGTTATTCTGCCTCGGTTTCCCATTCTGGTCAGGAGGCACAAGAGACAATATGCGTATTCCTGCTTTGCGAACCCTATGCTTTACAGCGCTCCTCTCTCCGCTTGTTTTGCTCGTGGCGACATCAGTCCAAGCCGCGGAATTTAAAATGGGAGTGGTCGACCCACAGTCCGTCTTAGAAAAATCCAAGGCGGGTAAGCGAGCACTCGAAGGACTGAAGGAATATGTCTCGACCAGGCAGAAACTCCTTGCCAAAGATGAGGAAGACCTTCGCAATTATGAGAAGCAACTGAAGGAGCAAGCTCCCAAGTGGACCGACGCGGAAAAGAAGGACAAGGAGGGGCAATTCCGGACGAAGGTCCAGGACTTCCAGAAGCGTGCGCAGGAATTCAACATGGAACTCCAAAAAAAGCAGAAGGAGTTGGTCGACGAGTACATGAAGAAAATCTCCGTCGCGACACAAGCAGTCGCTGAAAAAGGAGGGGTTTCAATCGTCGTCGACAAAGGAAGCGAGCAGACCGTCAAGATCGTGATCTACAACAAAGATACGATCGATCTCACCGAGCAGGTGATTAAGGAGTTCGATCGGACGAACAAGTAATGCGGCGCAGTCGGTTATTCCAGCGGATAACCGGCCTCCCGCCACGCACGAATTCCTCCATCCATCGAGATCACATTTCCGTACCCCATCTGTTGTAAGGCATCGGCCGCCAGCGCCGATCGATACCCTCCGCCGCAATAGAGCACGATTGAATCCTGCTTATCAGGAACTACCGACTCGATATCCCGCTCAATGATCCCCTTTCCAAGATGTCGAGCGCCTCGAGCATGGTCTTTGGCGAATTCATGATCTTCCCGAACGTCGATGAAATGGAACGGCTCTCCCCGGTCGAAACGAGCCTTCACCTCAGTCACGCTACACTCCTTGACACGTCGCCTCGCCTGTTCGACAAGTTGCAAGAACCCCGAATTATGTTTCATGGTTCCTCCTTTTCTTCAAAAGAGCGACACCTGTTCGACACCCGGACGGCGAAACGTTCGAGGGGTGGCGTTCATGTCATCTTTAGGAAATCCTGCTCTCCGCTTCGCAAGAGCGAATAACTGCTCGATCAACTCCCAATAAGGTCCCTGTCCCGCCTGTCGCTTGAAAAATCGGCTCTCTGTCAGCGTCCCGCCCCTGACCTCTCGGAGCCGATTGATGATTTTGCCGATCCGTTCCGGAAACGCCTCCCCTATCCGCTCCAAAAACACCGATTCCAGACTGCCGGACAGTCGCAATAAGCTGTAGGTCGCCGTACAGGCTCCCGCACAATACGCGCGATCCAGCAATTCAGGAATATCATCTTCATTCAGGCCTGGAATGACCGGTGCGATCGAGATACCGGTCGGAATACCTGCATCGGATAGGATTTTCATGGCTGCAAACCGCTTGGTGATCGACGGCACATGCGGCTCTACCTTGCGTGCCACATCGTCCGAGGAAAATGGGATACTGAAATATACCAGCACCGAAGTCTCTCGCTTCAATCGAACCAGCACATTGAGGTCGCGAAGCACCAACGAACCCTTCGTGATGATACCGACTGGGTTCCGATAATCGGCGCAGACCTCCAAACAAGCACGGGTCAATCCGTACTCAGCCTCGAGCGGCTGGTAACAGTCCGTGTTTCCGGAAAAGACGATCAGTTCTCCAGGCCATGATTGTTTGTCAAAGGCACGCCGCAGCAAGCGCGGCGCATCCTTCTTCACCACGATCTTGCTCTCGAAATCAGTTCCCGACCCGAACCCCCAATACTCATGAGAAGGACGCGCATAACAATAGGCACAGGCATGAAAGCAACCTCGATAGGGATTCACGCTCCATCGAAACGGCAAATCCGGGCTGTCGTTACGGCTCAAAATCTCTCGACTGTCGTCCACATAGAGTTCCAGTTCGGCTGTGCCGGCTGGTTCAAGCAAGTCCCGATGCTGTGACTCAAATGGGTTTGGGAGATTGGAGATTTGGCGCATCGGCCTATCCTCTTCCTCATGCCCGATCGATGTCAATGTTCTATACCGGGTCGTATGGTCATGATGCGGCAGCCTATCGGGTTCGTTGACTCTCTGGAACCCAGATGCTAGATTCCATCCGCCTTTGCAAAGTGTGATTCGTGTACGATCTCAAATATCTCCGCGAAAACCTCGACCACATCCGCACCTCTCTTGGACGACGCGGGAACGACGTCCCGTGGGCCGACATCCAAAATTTGAGCGAAGAACGCCGAGCCGTTACGACGCAAGTCGAGCAGTTCAGGTATGAACTCAATAAGGGCTCAGAAGAGGTAGCTCGGCTGCGACGAGCCAAAGAACCGGCTGAAGAGGCCATGGCGGCAATGAAACAGTTGGGTGATCGTATTAAAGACACCGAGGGGGCCCTGCGAAAAATCGAGGAGGCGCTCACCGATGTCGCGCTTCGCATCCCCAATCTCCCACATGCCTCGGTCCCCGTAGGGGCTGATGCGTCGGAGAATATCGAGATCCGTCGATGGGGGACCATCCCGTCTTTTTCGAGCCCTCCCAAACCTCACTGGGAAATCGGAGAGAACCTCGGCATCCTGGATTTCGACCGAGCCGCGAAGATTGCAGGAGCCAGGTTTTCCGTCATAACCGGGGTCGGTGCCAAGCTGGAACGAGCGCTGATCAACTACATGCTTGATCTGCATACAACCCAGCACGGATATCGAGAAGTTATTCCTCCTTTCTTGGTGAATCGTCCAACGATGACCGGAACCGGCCAGCTTCCCAAATTCGAAGACGATCTCTTTCGCCTGCGGGATGAAGAGTACTTCTTGATCCCGACCGCCGAAGTGCCGGTAACCAACTTACATCGTGAGGAGATCCTCAGCGGAGACTGCTTACCGCTCCGCTACACGGCCTACACTCCTTGCTTCAGACGAGAGGCGGGGTCGTATGGAAAAGACACAAGAGGCCTGATCCGGCTCCACCAATTCAACAAAGTGGAGCTCGTGGCATTTACGACACCGGATCGTTCCTACGAAGAGCTAGAGCGGTTGACGGGTCATGCCGAATCGATCTTGCAGGGTTTGAACCTTCCCTATCGCGTCATCACACTCTGCACCGGAGATATGGGGTTTTCCGCTGCCAAGACCTACGACATTGAGGTGTGGCTGCCGTCTCAGCAACAATATCGAGAGATCTCGTCTTGCAGCAATTTCGAATCATTTCAGGCCAGACGAGCGAGCATTAAGTATCGCCCAACCGGAGGGAAGAAAGAGGCGAAGACCGACTTTGTCCACACTCTCAATGGATCCGGCCTGGCCGTCGGACGAACCGTAGTGGCTATCTTGGAAAATTTCCAGCAGCCTGACGGCTCGGTTCAGATACCTTCCGTACTGCGCCCATACATGGGAAGATTGGAAAGAATTACAAGAGAATGAGACTTATCCTGATCTAAGCCCCGCTGTTTGTCGCGTTCCTGAAGCTCCTAGAGGGTCGATAACCCATAAATATTTGGTCCTGCTTGAACTTAAACGAGCGACCACGCTGCGGCGGGGCGGTCTACGATCATATGAGGGATAGTTACCTTGTGTCGTCCTTCTGGGGGTGAAAAGGGCAAGTCCAGTTTTCTGGAACGGCTCGACCCGAATATTGCCGCGCCTCAGAGTTTTCCCCAAAACTCGCCAGCATTGGGTTAATCGAGCCTTGGAAGCTCATATCGCGGGCTCGGATCGTCTGTTTCATGGTTTCGAATTTTCCGCGAGCCCGTAAGCGATCGAATTGTTCGTGCAAGTTGAAGACCATGGTCGGATACGGACGGGTGCGCGCTAAACGCGAAGCTTTGGGATGCATCCCGATGACATACATGGCTCGTCCGCCGATGCTAAACGAAAAATGATGGCTCTGAGGGTCTGGATCAACGTTGTTGTCCCAGACGAAGAACTTCGAGTCACACAAGTGCATGGCCTGAAGTTGATTCCACAGCAGATCTTCGAAGTGCTGTTCTGACTCGATGACTGGCCCTCGAAACATCGCGACGAAGGTAATGAAGTGGTCATCAACGACTGGGAATTCATGGCAGAAATCGTACAGATCATGGCAAACGGCGCCTACGGCACTGTCGCAAGCTAATTCGGGATAGAGTCCGAAACGATAGTGTTTTTGACTGAACGCCGAAACTGCGCCGGTACATGGGAAAAACTGGCCCACAATTTGTTGCCGTAGCTGTTCATGGGCGTCGATGAGTGCGGGATCAATTGACAGTTGGGGGACGAAGGGTCTCGTGACCGACGTTCCGTTGAATGCCGCATAACTCGAAAACCGGCTTGCCACTGGATCGACCGACAAGGGATTCCACGGACGCGCTGTACTTCTGTCGGAATCGTCTTTTGCAAAGTCCTTTTGATCGGCTGTCGAGTCAGTCATGGCTCATGCTCTTTCATGGCTTGAAGTTTAAACTTTAGAGTGGGCTGATAGTCTGGCGCCGAGAAGCTGAATAATGTGGAGATTATGTAGAGCTCCTAGAGCTTTCGACTATAGTTCTTAGGAGTTATGGGAAATCTCGGAAGCGGCCACAATTGTGCGCTTGAGGAGCAGACGCTCGATCTCCGCCCTGCCAGTTTTTTAAGGTGACCGCTTTCAGCGTGTGGAGGTCCGGCGCTTGATCCACCACCATCTGTTTCAATCGCCGATTTTTGTCTTCAAGCTGAGTCAGCTCCATCACATACTTCGGCCCCACTATAGAGGAAGATGGCATCCGAAAAAAGACAGGTCAGCGACCGCATGAAATTGTAAAGAACGTGCACACGGAGGGGGTGACGGAGCGGCCGAACGTGCCGGTCTTGAAAAATCCCGAAGCGCGAACCCTCGCACTCCGAGAAAAACCTCGAAACCCCGCGACTCCTAAATTGACCATGCATCCGGTGATCACGATGACCACAGCAATTCCGTCTGCGGTGTCTCGGTCTTGGTTGGACAAGCACATCGGCACGCCGTATGGAGGTTGATTTATCCACGGGCAAGATCTTGATTGAGCGCGAATTATGGAAACGAGGACTGTTGGCTTGACACTCCACCGTATGCTTGTTAGATCGGCAATAAAGGAGTCGAGGATGGCAAGCAAAGGTCGGAAAATGATTCCATACAGTAACTCTGCTATGGGAGAGATGTTTGCACACATGGCCGAGATTATGGTGGAACACGGCCTTGTGGAACCTCAGGACGATGCGGAGGCCTTCGCCGGTGACGTGATGAATCTTCTGCAGTTTCAAGGCCATGTAAATAATAATGGCGATGTTATCTTGGGTCGATTCATCTTACTTCCGTCCCATAGTCCTGCGGTCTCGTTGTTACTCGTTTCACCTTTGCCGGCAGACCCATATGATGATGAGCTTCGACGGAAGCCATCACCTATTCAATTTGGTCGGACTGCGAGCGACCAAATTGTGCTCCCAAGTCGAATGATGCTCACAATAATCGAAGAGTTAGCGAGTAATCCCATCGTACCCGAAGAACTGCAGGTTTTATTCTTGAATTTTTCTCGCTGTGCACTGCCGTTTTCAGATATCGTGTTGCCACCCGAGGTAGAAACCATCGCACTCCCAACAGAGAAGCATGACGTTGTCGAAGCCCTGATGCCCGGATGCATTCTCACTGTGAATCTTGAAACGAAGGCTTGATCCTCTCACGTGATCCTTTCAGAGCGACCATCTAACCTGTAGATCCGATAGCCACCGCTGCTTCCCCGCATATTCGGATAAAGACATCTGAGGAAGCCCGGTAATCATCGCACTCCGAGTGACTAGCCATGTGTCGAGGAGTGATATGCGTCCAAGCGGCCTATGAGAAAAATTTCAAGCCGAGGGTGACCCCGATGAACTCGATCGTACGCGAAGTCCTACAACGACTCCCGAAGAAAATCGAATGGGTGTTTACCAAGGCCAACGGAACCCGTATACTGCCGTCCGGGGATTTTCTCAAGCGCGCAAGGCAGCAGGCTCAACGACGTGATCCCGGATACCGCTCAGTTTGCCGTGACGCGCCAAGAACAATCAGATTGGCTCCGGATCGAGCGAGCTTGGTTAATGGTTAAGGCACTAAGTGTTTTATCCGGCGACTCCATAACGAAAAAGCGATGAATAGTCGCCGGGTCAACCGAGGGTTGGTTTGGAGGGGTGACGGAGCGGCCGAACGTGCCGGTCTTGAAAACCGGAGATGGGGTAACTCATCCGCGAGTTCAAATCTCGCCCCCTCCGCCATATATTCTCAGCAATGTTCGTCTTTTCTGCTGGAACGCCGGCTAAACTGCAGCTTAGGCCTCTTTTTGTATCTTGACTGGAAGTCGCCGAGTGTTGGACAACCGGATGAAAACGCATGACGACTGATTACAACGTGATTGCAGAGCAGTATAAGCAATGTAAAGAGCATCCGTGGCGTGCGCGGATCGAGACGTACTCAATAATGAAGCGCCTCGGGAATCTTGAAGGGAAAAAGGTCCTTGATGTCGCCTGTGGTGAAGGTTTCTATGCACGCAAACTTCGGCAATGCGGTGCGTGTGAAGTCGTAGGCATTGATCGCTCCGAGGCCATGATCCGTTTAGCCCTCGATCAGGAATCACGTCATCCGTTGGGCATTGCATACCGTGTCGAAGATGCTCGTACAGAAAGCGCTCGGCAGGAGTTCGATCTCGCGGTGTCGGCCTGGCTCTTGGTCTACGCGCGGAGCCAGGACGAGCTCTTGGCCATGTGCCGTGGGCTCGCGAGCCGTTTGAAGCCGGGTGGACGGTTCCTCACCTTCACAGGGAATCCCGATCTCTACGCCTTCACACATGCCGATTACCGGAAGTATGGTTTCAGTATTACGCTCACGGACTGCGCATATGAAGGAGCTCCCATCGTCTGGACGGTCTATCTGGACGATTCCTCATTCGAGATCGAGAATTACTATTTACCCATGGAGGCGTACGAGACCGCGTTTATTGAGGCAGGATTCCACGATTTCGAGGTTCATGTGCCGGAGGTCTCTCCGCATCCGCAAGGTGTGGATGATGGAACATTCTGGTCGGATTACCTCGCTCACCCTCCTGCAGTACTGATCGAATGTGTAAAAAAGTAACCAGATGAATGTGGTGAACCTTTTAACGACCGACATCTGTGGCGAAACACCGGCTCTCCCTCTTGCAGCTTGTCCAAAACTCCTAGAACGACCTTCAGAAGCGAATCGGATCGAGGCTCCCACGGGCTGTCCATGTGATCTGAGCTTCTGCACGCAGACCGTTAGTTGACACCCGACTCTCCTCCACGTAGGGTTTCTCGTTTCCAATAAAGAGACATGCACTTCCTTGGGACAACGTCATCATGGACTGGCTCTTGCTGATCGCCTTGCTTGTTGTATTCGCCGTCGGAGGCGCCGGCGGCTTCGCGCTGTATAGATTCGCCGGTAAGATCAAGCGCGAGTTTCAACGCCATCTACCCATGCTTCGCATCACCAACATGTCGGCGATGAATGCAGGCGAGGTAATTACATTGACACCTGAGGTAGAAAACGTGGGCCGTGGAGCAGCCCATGATTGCATCGTCCAATTGGCAGGATGGGAGGGTCGTTTTGCGGTCCAACGCATTCACCCTAAAGGTCCTCGGTATCAACGGCACTCTGTTCCTATCGTCCTGGGCCAAGATGCGCCAATTCGCATGAAAGCATTGAGCAGATGCTATTTGCGGCTTGCGTATCGCGACCGATGGGAACAACGGTATGAATGTTGGTACCCGGTCGCCCAAATCAAAAACGTGAACACTGCTCTCTATGACGTTCAGATCGACCTTTCTCACCCGGAATTGACGGAGCCCCACCCATCGTTCAGAGAAATGTGGAAACTGCTTCGCAGAACTCCCGCAGATGATTGACCAGGTGACTATGAGCCGTGTCGGATGAATGATGGAGGCTCTCAAGATCGAACTGTTGCGATCTCCGACATCGCTCGATAGATATATTTGCCCCCACCGTACCTCGCTCAAAGGTCTCATTTTGAGCCCTTGCATTCCAGGTTTCTGAACCGTACCATTTTATTATCAGAGGGGCGACTGTGCCTCTTTAGGAACCTGGTAAGACTTCGGCGCGCCTCCTGACTAAACAGTAATCACACCACCGATGAAGGAGAAATCCGATGCCGCCTACTATTCATATCGACTCCGTCGTCAAGGTCACGAAGACCGATGAAGAATGGAAGAAACAGCTGCCGGCTGCCGCCTATCGTGTCTTGCGGCACGAGGATACGGAGAGACCATTTGTCAA
The DNA here is from genome assembly GCA_024998685.1 of Nitrospira sp. Taxonomy (GTDB): domain Bacteria; phylum Nitrospirota; class Nitrospiria; order Nitrospirales; family Nitrospiraceae; genus Nitrospira_D. The sequence continues at coordinate 34,882 of JACOEH010000003.1, read as the reverse complement.
CCCACTGCATGAGAATCATCAATCAGGGATCTATTATTGCGCCGGCTGTGATCTGCCGCTCTTCTCATCTGAGCACAAGTTCGACAGCCGTACCGGTTGGCCCAGCTTCTGGCAGCCGATCGATCCGCGTGTCATCGAGACTCGAACCGATTTCAAACTCTTCATGCCCAGAACGGAAGTACACTGCGCGCGATGTGAAGGCCACCAGGGCCACGTGTTTAAGGATGGGCCACGGCCTACTGGGCTCCGTTACTGCATCAACGGCATAGCCTTGAAATTCGTGGCCGGCTGATGACTGAGGGGTCGTCACCATTCTTTCTCAACGATCAAGACTCCTGTACCAACAGACACAGAGCACCGCTCATACCGCGATCGAGCACTGGCACTCCTCGACTCATTCACGGTACAATCCGTAACCACGGATCATCGAGGCAACGTCACGGTGTTCTCACGCATACTACCCTACACATTTCTTGGACTGATTCCGTTGCTTCTTTCGTGCAACGAGTCGTCCGGCCTTTTCGGCTCGAAGACATCCCCTTGTTCCTTGATGAGTGTTGCAGACGCAGAACGAGCGCTCGGAGAACCGGTTCAGGACGGGATGCTGGCCGATTCGGCAACCTGTATCTTCAAAGCTCGCCGTCATGAAGGGAACGCCGTCACAGTCCAGCTTGACGAGACACCTGTGAAGGACCGGCGGACATGGTTCAATAAAGAGCGTCTGCGCCGTGACAGTTATCTCATTCCTGGCCTGGGCGACGGAGCGGTGAGAATTGACTCCTCTCCGACTCTGTCCCGACTGACCTTCATGCATAAAGACGCGTTTGTGACCGTGATCGTTTCTTCGACTAAACAGAAACAGCTCGGCGAATCTGTCACCCAACTGGGCAGGGCAGCCGCCACTCGGTATGGAGCCTCCTTAACAGCGACTCTCCCTCCATCTACAACCACAGCCTCCACCTCGCCCCCCATGACCGGCCGTGGAACCCACACTGAGACCATTGTTTCGCCGGCCTCGGTAACTCTCACACAAACACTTTCCGCCCCTTCTGATATCCAAGCCGGGCCTCAAAAAGCCGCATCGTTTGATCCGACAAGCCTGATAGGAGCCTGGCATGCCCATGTCGCACAGGGTACGACCCAGCATGACATGCTCCTCATCATTCAGCCTAATCTCACGTGGTCGCTCTCATCGATGATGCAGTTTGACGGCATCTTGAACGCCGAAGCAGGTCTGTGGTCGCTCGAACGAGCGAACACGTTCAAGGGTCTTGGATGGAAAGGGACTTACCGTAAGACGACGCCGAATACGTTTTCCAGCACCGGCAGTGTTCAGGCGACCTGGAAGAAGCTTTCCATCGATCAAAACCCAACGCGCATTCCAGCAGAACTGTGGAAACTCCGACGCGAAGCAACCAGCGTACCTGTTTTCCAACTCAAGACGGTCGATCCCGGCTTAGTCGGCCAATGGGAGGGATCCGGCACGTATGCCGGAGGTTCCGCCGCCTTCGTATGGGCAATTAAATCCACCGCTGCGACCGACTTGCTGATTGTCGATACACTTCGCGGGACTGTGCAAACTAAAGACGGCATTCCCCAGCTTCGACCGCTTCAAAAGAAGCAACAACGCGTCAGTATCATCGCTTTCCATGACCGTGGATTTACTACGACCGATGGAAAGACCAACCTTCGATGGACCCAATTTCGTTCAGAACAGACAGAGAACAGCCAGCTTTAACGGATTCCATCGTTGGGTCGTATGGCTTCGAAAAGGATGCTTTCCCATGTCGGACACAGACACTCGCATCGGGTTCGTCGGGGTAGGTCGGATGGGGGCCAATATGGCCAGGCGATTGAAGGATCAGAACTACCGCATCGCGGCGGTTCAGGATCGCCATACCGAAGTATCGGAATCCTTGGCACACGAACTGGACTCGGAAGCGGCCGCCTCACCGGCACGCGTTGCTGAACTATCGAATATCGTCATCACCGTCGTATCGGATGACGCCGCAATGCGGGACATTTATGCTGAACAGGATCCCACCGGCTTGATGGCTCACGCGAAAAATCGGCTGTTCATCAACTGTGCGACTCTCACGCCGGCGCTCCACATCGACATCGAACAGGCGGTTGAACGGCACGGCGGCATGGCCCTTGAAGCCTGCATGGCGAGCAGCATAACTCAAGCGCGCCAAGGGACTCTGTATCTCATGTGCGGAGGCAGACAGGACGTATTCAACAGGGCTCGCCCGGTGCTGGACAGCCTCGGGACAACGGTACGATATATCGGCTCAGCCGGAGAGGCTGCAAAAGTCAAAGCGCTCGTCAACATGGTGATGAACAGCAATACTGCCGCCTTGGCCGAAGGGTTGGGACTGGGGGCGGCGCTGGGAATCGATCTGACTCTCCTGCGTGAGGTATTCAGCCAGACCGGAGCTGCTTCGCGAGTATTGGAAACGGACGGAGAAGATATGCAGATCCGCGCACACGACTGTTATTTTTCGGCAGCCCATGCCGAGAAAGACTCGGCCATCGCGCTCGACTTGGCGCAGAAGGCCGGTCTCTCGCTTCCCGTTGCGCTCGCAACCTTGGGCCAATACCGACGCTTGATGCAATTGGGGAAAGGGGATCTGGATAAATCAGCCGTTGCAGAATTGACGTTCCCTGACAGAACTCCTTCTCGACTCCTGATATAAATCGGCTACAGAAAGAACTGTCGGACCTGTTCCTCGGGCACACATCCGACGAGCAGATCACCCTCGGGAGACACAAGTAAAGGAACTCCATTTTGACCTGTCGCATGCCAAGCAGTTTCCCATTTCTGTGCGATGAGCTGGTGTTGTCCGTCACTGTCTTCGGCAAAATATTCTCCCGCCAACTCCTTCACAATCAATGGATCAGAAATGTCTCGACCATCGCACCAGAAGGCACGGTACGTCCGCTGAACAAAGTCCATCCCGTACTGCGGATCCTTTCGTAAGAGCCCAACTCCTTGTTCAATCGCCGGCAGAGTATTCGGCTTTCCAGGCGGCAACGCGATCGGTAACCCTGGAGCCAATCGCTGCACCATCGCGACTTCGTGCCGGAGTTCCGCTCCCAACGAGCCGCTCCACGGCTTCATGGGACGAGGCAACTGCGGCGCATGCTGCACTCCACGCCACTCACACCGGTCGATAAGGCTCAAGTCGTGCAACCGTTCGTGCAGCGCGTAACAGAATGGACAGTTGAAATCGCCGTAGAGAATAAATTTACCGTCGGCAGGAGTAATCGTCATGACATCACTTTACCGAAGTGGCGGGATGGAGTCTACCCCATCGGCAAAGCGAGAAAGACCGGAGCGCAAGACCGCATCAGGAGTCGGCGTTGCGTAACAATTCTTGAAGATTCGCACGGAGCACGGTCAACGTGACCGGCTTCGTCACGACCCGATCCATGCCGGCCTGGTGACACTTCTGGACTTCTTCGTCGGACGTATGACCGGTGAGGGCCACAATAGGCAGATGGTTCGGCGTTCCTTCCTCGCGGTGACGAACCTTTCGGGCGGCTTCATAACCATCCATCTCGGGCATCTCACAGTCCATTAACACAACGTCATACGCTGTTCGGCTGATGGCCTCCAACGCTTCACAACCCGTGCGAGCAACTTCGACCTGACAGCCAAGTTTCTGTAAAAACTTACAGGCGACGACTTGATTGATTTCATTGTCATCCGCGACCAGGACGCGCAGCGGGCCCACCGATTCTCCCGCACATTGATCCATGCCAAGCGAAGAGGCGGCGGGTTCTCGATGAATGGCGGGAAGAAGATTGGTGGTATAGGAGAACGTACTGCCGTGACCGAACCGGCTGTGGACAGAGATCGTCCCTCCCATCAACTCGACGAGTTGGCGGCAGATCATGAGTCCGAGGCCTGTTCCCCCAAATCGCCTCGCCGTCGAAGCGTCGGCTTGTACGTATGCCTTAAACAGATGGGCTTGTTGCTCAGGAGTTAATCCGATTCCCGTATCTTGCACGCTCCACTGCAAAACCACCACGTCAGGTTCGTCGATCGCATCCCGCTTTAACGCGATGGCGATCGTAACCCCTCCCTGTTTTGTGAACTTAATCGCATTTCCCACGAGATTGAAGAGAATCTGCCTCAGCCTGATCGGATCGCCACGGAATTCCTCCGGGACATCGGCATCGATCTTGACAGAAATAGTGAGACCTTTTGGGGAAGCCAACCCCTCCGCCAACGTCGTGACGTCTCGGATCAGTGTCGGCAGATTGACATCGGCCACCTCCAGGGTCAGCTTGCCCGCTTCGATTTTTGAAAAATCGAGGATGTCGTTCACCAACGTCAACAATGACTCTGCAGAGCGATGCATCGTCTCTATCAGTTCCCGCTGCTGATCGGTCAGTGATGTGTCCTTGAGGAGCTGTGTGCATCCCAGCACTCCATTCATCGGAGTTCGAAGCTCATGGCTCATCGTGGCGAGAAAGATCCCCTTCGCCCTCGCAGATTCTTCAGCTGCTGCTTTCGCACGACGCAAGGCCACATCCGAGGTGATATCGAACCCATATGCGCGGACGAGTTCCAACTCTCTCAGGGGAAAGAACGACCATGCGATAACCCGATCCGCCACGACATGTTCAACCTGCAACAGCGTGGAATTGGTCGTAAGGCATTCCTGAAGCACGCCTGATAGAGCAGCAGGAAACATCACCTCGATCCCCGCTTCGAGTAATCCGCATCGAGCCATCACATTGAGCATGCCGGTATTGGCATAGAGCATGGCACCCGTCGCGTCAAACTCTACAATAGGATTTGGCGCATCCTCGGCCAACCGCGCGGCGCGTTGTACCTCTTTCTGAATCTCCATTGCATCGGTCAGATCACGGACAATCACCAGGCCACCGATCGGCAGTCCTTGTCGTGTCCTCGGCCAGAATGTGAGCGACAACTCGAACAGAGTCGCATCTTCTCGATTCCAAAAATGGGAAGGGATCACGACAGGCTCCCCCGTGTTCACCATCCGAGTGAACGGGCATTGGACAACCTCACTCTCGCCTGACGTCAGGCAACCAGTAAGGTCGTGAAATCCCCGTCCGATGACATCACATGTTCTGCCGACAAGTTGTTGCGCTGTGGAATTGAGAAATAAGATGCGACCTTTTGGGTCGGTAATAAAAATCGCTTCCGTCGAAGTCCTGAGAATGAGGGAGATATCCTCTTGGGTCGGCAGCCAAGCCGGAGAACCATTGGAAGGATGATCGGGAATGGGTATGGTGGGAACCGTCATACATCGACCTGCATCGCCGCCACCTCACCGACACAAAGAAGACGATCTCTCAGTCATGCCTTATCGGTACCTAGGTGTATATTCTGAATTAAAAATCATGGAAAGGTCATGCTGTAAGCGCCCCCGAGCGATACGCCATTGGCGGTCGGCTGGATCAATCCGAACGGCATTTTTCGCGCTCGATTCTGCCGGTTCATGGCAGTCGTTCGCCGTTACCATTGATTTGTCTCTGTTGCACTCCCATCAATCGTGCGCTCAAGTCTGAGATCGAACGGCCGATACAGTTTTCGACAGAGTGAAAAAGGCAAACCACCTGAGAGGGTGGGACGCAAAGCCGAGGGACCTTAACAGGGACGGAACATGTTCCAGGGTCAGCCTAGCTGCCACACAATGAATGATCTGACCAGTCATCTTCCTCCCATCCCCCGGTACCTTCCTCTGAATTCCAGTTTCAACTGAATGGAGGTGCCGCATGATTTCAGCTATCCATACAGCGCTCTCTGGCCTCACTGCCGTCGCCAAACAGATCGAGGTCGTTGCACAGAACATCGCCAACGTCAATACCGACGGGTTCAAGAAATCCAAGACAGAGTTCGTCGAAATCCCGAGCGATGGTGTCCTCCCCGTTGTTGAGAAGGACGACTCATCCGGTCCGGCCGTTCTTCGCGATACCGGCGGCCATCAGACCATGGTCGAGCTCTCGAACGTCGATCTGGGTGAGGAAGTGGCGCAACAGATCTCGGCTCAACGTAGCTTTGAAGCGAACCTCCAGACCTTACGGACGGGAGATGCCTTACTCGGCAGCATCCTGGACATAAAGAAGTAGTCGACCACCGCAGTTCGTCACACGCCGTTCTGCAGCACTCAGAAAGTCGGCTATCTTTTGAACGTGGCCGATGTCTCTTTTCATGTACCACTTGCCGATTGGGTGACTCTTCATCATTCTGAGACATAGCTTTCCCTCCGATCCGTATGCTATGTCGAGGCCATGGGTTGGCCTCGTGTCTTGTTGATCATTCCTCCCTTGACTCAGCTGAACACTCCCTACCCATCCACCGCCTATTTAACAGGGTTTCTTCACTCTCGTGGAATCGAGGCAGAGCAAGCCGACTTGGGCATCGAGATGGTGTTGCGCCTCTTCAGCCCCGAGGGGTTACGAACTGTCTTCCGACAACTTCACGGTCAGGAGGATACTCTCCCCAAGGAAGCCCTCGGCATGATGAGAAACGAACAGACCTACGTGGACATGATCGGACCGGTCGTCGCCTTCTTACAGGGGAACACTCCCGAGATCGCCGCCCGCTTGATCCAACCCGGAATATTGCCCCAGGGCCCGCGATTCCGAGGTCGCAGGAAATTTCCGCGCTCCGTATCAGTGACCGATAGGGCCAAACAATGGGCCACGTTCTTCCTCGAAGATCTCGCCGATTTGGTACAAGCCACTATTACGCCGCACTTTGCCTTGAGCCGATATGCCGAGCAGATCGGGCGCAGCGCCTCATCGTTTGATCAGATCGCCGCAGCGTTGGCGGAGCCGGCGAGTCTGACCGATGGATGGCTCCTGGATTCATTCTGGGAACAGTTCAACCGCGTCAATCCCTCGCTGGTCGGTCTCTCCATTCCGTTTCCGGGTAATCTCTATGGGGCCTTCTTCATTGCAAAGGCGCTCAAGCGGCACCACCCCGACCTGCCGGTGGTGATCGGCGGCGGCTATGTGAATACCGAATTGCGCCGGGTGGCCGACCCTCGCGTGTTCGATTATGTCGACTTTATGACGTTCGACAACGGTGAACGGCCGCTCCTCTCCTTGATTGAACATCTTTCCGGTTTGCGTCCGCTCCGGTCGCTGTGCCGTACGATGTATCGCCGACACGATCATGTGGTCTACGCCGATGATCCCTTGTCACGCGACTTCACGATGAACGATATCGGTTGCCCCACCTACCGCGGCTTGGGATTGGATCGCTACCTGACCATTCTCGACAGCACCAATCCGATGCATCGCCTCTGGTCGGAAGGTCATTGGAATAAACTCACCGTGGCACACGGCTGCTATTGGAAACAATGCACCTTCTGCGATATAGGGCTCACCTATATCAGTCGGTACGAGACGACACCGACCGAGCGGCTCATCCAGCAGATCGAGCAACTTGCCGCCGAGACGGGCCGACGAGGGTTCCACTTCGTTGATGAGGCCGCACCTCCGGCAGCCTTGAAGGCGCTCGCGCTTGCCCTCTTGGAGCGGCGGATCGATATCACCTGGTGGGGGAATATCCGTTTTGAGACCGCTTTTTCACCGGACCTTTGCCGCCTTTTGTCCGCCTCCGGTTGTATCGCGGTGACGGCGGGGCTCGAAGCCGCCTCAGACCGGTTACTGGACAATATGAAGAAAGGCATTACCGTCGATCAGACCGCGCTGGTCGCCGCCGGGTTCAAGGAAGCCGGAATCCTGATCCACGCCTACCTCATGTATGGTTGTCCATCGGAGACGATTCAGGAAACCATCGATTCACTCGAACGAGTCCGCCAGCTTGTCGCGGAAAATCTGCTTCAATCGGCCTTTTGGCATCGTTTTACAGTCACCGCTCACAGCCCGGTGGGGCTGGACCCCACTGCTTATGGCGTGCGCGTTCTCGGGCCGGAATTTCAAGGCTTCGCAGAGAATGACCTGCTGCATCATGATGACCGAGTGGAAACGCCGATCTGGCTCGGCGAAGGACTGCGGAGATCGCTCCTGAACTACCTTGAACGGCGGGGGCTCGAACTCGATGTCCGCCAGTGGTTCGATGAGGAAGTCCCGCTCTCTCAGGTACCTTCCACATGGCTCAGACGCTTGCTCAAGAAGCGGACGATCGATGACCGTTCAGACTTAGAACGGCGTTTGGTCTGGTTGGGTGGAGCAGTGGCTTGTGAGCCGATTGGAAAGAAAGCAACCCTCAGGGTTACCGGCTCCGGGCAGGATCACGCCATCACACTCCCGGAACCGGAGGCTCGATGGTTGGAGCAATTGATTAGAGACGCCACCCCACAGCAGGCATTGCAGACCTATCCACATATGCGGGAGGCCTGCCGACAGTTTCCAGGAAGTGAATCAACATTCAACGTCTTCCTGACCACTTCTTCGTGGAAAAAGACCCGCGACGCAGGTCTCGTGCTTGTGTAACTTGCCGATCTTGCTACTTGCCGCGAACTGTGTTTAGGAGAGCAAAAACCAAGAGCCGGAATCCAGCATGCTGGATTCCGGCTCTTGGTGAAGAAGAGACGATCTCGTTTACGTGAGCTGCTTAGTACTGTAGCTGCAACGCCACGTGGAACGAATCAACCTTGTTCCCTTGCGCATTTGGCCCATAGTTACCAAAGACACCCTTGGTTTCGATATCGCCGTATCGACCGTAGGCAGAGATACGAGCATTGTGGCCCGAGATGATGTAGTTCACGCCATACTCAAATTCCTGCCGCATGGAGCTGTACAGTGGACTGACGCTCGTGAACCGCACATAGGGTTGGAACCGCCCGATGCCGATCTCATTTGGAATGAGGTACAGGCCGTAGGCCGTCCAGGAGTGGCCATTGAACACGCAGAAGCATGTTGTTGCCCCAGTAAAGGCGCCGGTCCCATAGTTGGCGAAAAACCGCTTGAATTCGCCGTTGAACGTAAACACACCCATGTTGTTCGGGAGGACCTTTTCGAACAACAGATCGACGGACAGCCCGGTGAAATCCGATGTATTACCGGTGATTTGATTTCCTGCTCCGTCCTTTTGGTGCTGCACGTTTCCGGCAATCGCAAAGATATCTCCGGCGGTCCCATAATAGGTACCGGCCGTGTAATAGCCTGGGCTCGGTTCATCGTTCAACAGATTCCACTGCAAACGTCCCGTGTACATCAGGGTGTTCGTCGTATTGGGTCCGTTCCGCAATCCTTGAGACACAGTCGCAACATACAATAAATGGGTGCCGAAGGGGTGAATCTTGCCCCAGAAGGTCGCCGCATTATCACGACCATAGAGACCGGCTCCACCACCGCCCCCAGCGTTAAAATTGCCGCTGAAGTCGGCGGGAAACAACGGGGTCCTGAAACCATCGAAGGTCGCATGGTAGAAAGGACCGTTCAACTCACCGCGCTCGCTCGGGAGCAACATGCGCCCGACCCAGATATTGACCATTTCATTGAACTCAAACTTGCCGATCGCATCGAGCAAGCCGATCGTGGAGTTACCTCCAAAAAAACCAGTCCCACTGTTAATACTCGACGTGCCGACAACATTACAGTTGAAGCAGTCCGTGTTGAACTCAAACTTCACGTACTTGTGGACCTGCCCATTGATGTAAATACGAGCGTTGTTGATCGTGAACTCATTGCTGTAGGCCTGACCGTTTGCCGCACCATTCTCGATGGAATTGAAGCTGGTGCGAATACCCATGCCGATGGAGATCCACTTGTCGTCATCGGCCTTGATCGTCCCACCGGCATAGGCACTCGGCAGCGTGGATCCCATTCCAGCCACCAGCGCCGTCATGGCCCCAGCAACTACAAATTGTTTCCACCGCCTCGCAACATGTCCCTTCATACTCATGCCCTCCCTTGTGAGTAATAAGAAACCACTGCCCACCTGCGCCTATGTTCAAAAACGTTCGCGCCGACGAGGTCGGCGGCGAGTATGCCTAAGTCGTCGAAACATGGCAAGAAAATTTTTTCACCTCCCTATGTCACCACGTAAGATTACTCATCAAGTATCCTTCTGTCCAGGAGAACGAATAAATGTGAACAGGAATGTGTATCGGGTCAGACGCGGGTGGGGACATCAGTCTCTGGTAGGGGAAGCGGCAGAAGGTGCTGCCGCACCTTCTGCCCATTGAAGCGGGAATGATTCGATGATTACCGATTCGGCTGCGGGGTATAGCGGAGATACGGCTTGACGGTTGTGAACCCTTTCGGAAAGAGTTGCTTCGCTTCCGCGTCGCCGACCGCTGGAGTAATGATGCAATCCTCGCCCTCTTTCCAGTTCGCCGGAGTCGCGACCTTGAACTTCGATGTCAGTTGAAGAGAGTCGATCACTCTCAACAACTCATCGAAGTTTCGACCGCAGGAAGCGGGATAGGTCAACGTGAGTTTGACCTTCTTGTCCGGACCGATCACAAAGACCGATCGCACCGTCATGTTGTCGATGGCGTTGGGATGAATCATATCGTACAGCGTGGCGACCTTCTTATCCGGATCGGCGATGATGGGGTAGTTCATCGTCGTCTTTTGCGTTTCGTTGATGTCGTTGATCCAGCCTTTGTGGGAATCCATCGGATCCACGCTGACGGCAATCACTTTGACGCCCCGCTTTTTGAACTCCGGCGAGATTTTGGCCACCGTGCCCAACTCGGTCGTACACACCGGGGTGTAGTCCTTGGGGTGTGAAAAGAGAATCCCCCAACTGTTGCCCAGCCACTCGTGAAAATTGATCGTCCCTTCCGTCGTGTCTGCCGTAAAATTCGGCGCATCGTCGCCCAATCGTATTGCCATGGGATACCTCCTTGTATCGCGATCACTTACGACAAGATTTCTACTATCGTCGTACAATACTGTGCCCAAACAGACAAGTTCAAGAGGTCGCATGTGAAAACATGAGCCGCATGACATCACATGGCGAGCAACGGTAGTGACTGTCGACAATGTGGCAGCATGAACGTCCCGACTCAAGATTCTCCATGGCCTTGCCGATACGGCCCATGAGATCCTTTATCTGGAGCCCACCATGGCCGGCATGGACGCCTCGCGCACAAAACTCCATATTTCAAAGGACCCGATGTACCTCATGCTGCGTGAAGGCTGCATCAAAGAGTTCAACGCCAAGAAAGCTTCAGGCGACACATGCGATCTTCGCGGATGTGATCTGCGCGGTCTAGACCTTCGAGGTCTAGATGCCGACGGGCTGGATTTCAGCGACTGTTATTTCCGGCAATCCGATCTCCGTGGCGTCGACTTGAGCAAGGCCAGATTGGACGGAGCCAGTATCAATGCGTGCAAAGTTTCCGGCGTTCTCTTCCCCGCTGAGCTGAGCGCTTCTGAGATTGAGCTGTCTCTTCTCCACGGGACGCGGATGCGGTACAGCCCAAAGTAACGGGGTTTCTCCCGTTCTCGCTTAGAACGACAGGTCGCCGCCTTCCAGCCCCCTTCCAAAAAGCAAACCGATAGGACTTCAAGGCATCTCAGGACTTGACGCTGGATGATCCGGCAACCCGGCAGAGAGGGACAACTGAGTCCGTACCTTTTCATGACCGGACTCAGCAACGTCGGTATCGAGAAGCGCGACTCGTTCCTCTGCGAGCTTTCCACCTTCCAGAAGGCGGCGGCGGATCGCCTCAGCGCGTTGGCGGGCCAGCGCTTCTAAGTCGCTCGTAGAAATCTGGATGGCCGCCTCGAGTTTCTGCTTCATTTCCGCCACGGTCGGCTGCGTAGGTTCGGCCGGTGTCACGGATGGATCGGGCGTAGGCAGTTTTGCATAGAGTTTTTCCACGAGCCGTTGCTCCTCTTTCGGCGACAACTCTTCCTGATCGGGTTTTGTCCCGCCGTTCATCGCGAACAGCTGATTTCGAAGTTTCATTCTTTGAAGCGCCGCCACATCCAGCGTCGAATCGGTCGTTCCTTTGATATCGAGCCGGAGGGCCGCCCGCTCATCCAACGCCTTTTCCAGCGCCTCGAGCTTGGTCAGTTCCGTATCAGCCAATGCGGCGGTCCCTGGTGAAAATTCGATAAATTGCAGGTCTTCCTCGCCGCCGCCGGGCACGAGTTTGCCCATGAGCGCAAACGGCGACGCGACGACCTTTCCGAGCAGATTGAGCAACGTCGAAATGACCACCTTGCCGTACTGGAAATCCGGATCCTTGAGATCGCCGCGAATCGGCATATCGATTTCGATGAGGCCCTTCCGATCTTGTAGCAGCCCCACGATCAACGGAACGGGCAGCGACGTGGCGTCCGGGCTATTCGTCTTCTCACCGAACGTCAATTGATCGACGCGCACCAGATTTTCCGCTTCCAATACTTTCTGCGACACCTTGTACTTCAAATCGAGCGACAGCTTTCCCTTCGACAGTCCATAGCCGGCATATTTACCGCTGTAGGGCCCGGCCGGTGTCAAATCCATCGCGCCAAGGGTCACGATCAGATCGGTGAAGGCATCTCCGCTCAGCGGATTGATCTTTCCAACTATTTTGAGGGGAGCGGCTCTTCCAACTTTGCCCTTCAAGTTGACGTCGGCTTTCTTCAGCTGCTTCGACGACAGTCCTTTGATGGTTCCGCCGAATTCCGTGAGGCTGGTTCTCACGTGTGGCTCGATCGATAAATCCTGAAACGTTGCGGCCAATTTCGCCAGCTTGACCTGGCCGATGGTGACGGGCACGGGATCCTTTGCCGTAGCGTGCGAGTTCTCACCTTCAGGCTTTTTAGGAGCCGCCGTCTGATCACCGGGCGGAGGCGAGACGGCAAGACGCGAAAGGTTGAGTTGTCCTTCGGAGTCCACCACCATGTGAGCAGTCGGTTCTTGCCAGACAATTTCTCCGATCTTCACCGCCGTCGGCTCGATATCCAGGGCAATTTGCCGCACGTTCAACGCTTTCCATGTCAACACATTGTCGAGTTCTTTGCGATCCGCGACCGCCAGCCGATTGACCGCAAGATTGCCCTGAAATCGCAGCATGGGCTCGTTCGCGTGCTCCTTGGCAAAACGCACGGTTCCGTTCAGATCGATCGCGCCGTCCAATACATCGGCGTTGAGGAACCGATCCAGATAGGGCTGAAAGGGACGGATGTCGATATGTTCCAGATTCAGCTCCGTATCGGCGGTCGGAGGTTCGGCCGCCACTTTTCCCTTCACTTTGATGGATCCGGTCTCATTCAGTTTCAACGACAGGTCGATGGGAAGCGATTTTTTAAACGGGATCTGAATATCTTTTACGGTGACATTCATCGCCTCCACATCCACATGTCCTGGACGTCCCAGCGTTCGGTCCTCGAATGACGCGCCATAGTTCTTAATTTCGACTTTGTCGACACCGATGGACCATGGCTTCGCCGATTTTTCCGGCTTGGCGGTCGCGGCTGGAAGTTTTTCCTCTGCTCCCCTTCCGCCGACCGGCGCGAAGAGCTGTTGATAGTTGAGCGTGCCGTCAGGATCCATCCAGGCGTCGAAGCGGGCATCGGCTGAATGCACCCCGGCGACATTGATCGCCTGCTTCTCTAAATCCAGATGAATCCCCTCCACATCAAAAATTGGAATATCAACGACCGGCTCGATCCCTCCCCGTTCCATGATGGCCAGCTTCCGAACCGACACTCTTCCATTCTTGACCGTCGCGCGAGGAGCCTGCTCACGTAAATCAAAGTGATACGAGGCAGACAAGCCGAGCTCGCCCCGTGGGATATCGAACTGAAACTGATCGCGCACCGCCTGATACAAAGTCCGCAGCCTGATTCCGGATACACTCACCTTGCCGTCGGACTCCACTGGTTCCAGCGAGATAGTCCCCTCCCATTCCACTTTTCCGCCCGTCTCGATCTCAGCCGTGAAGGCATAGGCATTCTCGCTTCCTTGGCTCGGAATGGTGCTGAAGTCCCGTAGCACGAGCTGAATCGGCACGACATCGAGCAACACCGGCTTCGGCTTCGACTCATCGGTGTATTCCAGAATGCCTCGGGTGATCTCCAGCAGATCGATCTCCAGCGGCATCATTTTTTTGGGTTCCCCCGATGGTGGGGCCGGTTGCTGCCCGGTTTCGTCCGGTGGTGGAGCCAACGACAGCAGGTTCATCTTTCCTTCGTGGCTCACCCTTGCCGACACGAACGGCATGACGATGCGGATCTCGTCGAACGCGACTTTTTGAAAGAACAGCGTGGTGGCGCGCAGATTCACGAACAGCTCCTCAAAACCCAGCATCGCCGCTTGGTTCTGTTCCCGCACTTCCAAACCGGTCAGACGAAGAGAGAGCGCAAAGGGATTGAAGGCGGCTTCGCGAAGAACGATGGGATGCTTGATCTGATCCGAGACGGTGGGAATAACGTATGATTTAATCAGATAGGGCAGGAGAAAAAATCCAACAAGCGCGTAGAGGGCAAGCAGCCCTGCCAATATCCCTGCCAGCACTCGGGGTCGGAGAATCCGGCGCATGGAATATCAGACCCTTCGAAGACGAAGATGAAAAAATCACATCTTACCTGAACTATAGGGGACGCGAGCGTTGAATGTCTACTGGGAGATCGCTCTCCGGTTATGAAAGTTATTAAGGAATATGTCGCTGATAGCAACAGCCAAGCCGATACCAGGAAAGAACACGAACCGGTGAAGGAGTTTATCCTCGGGCGGCAATAGAAGAACGCTACGCCTGAATAACTTGTGGTACACGCGAAGCCCATAAGAATTAAGAATAGAGAATACTGGCGGGGTTTGTCCGACGCCTTATTTCGATACAGCGATCAAAAGGCGTCGGCACGAGCAAGCTTGGTTTGGTGCGCCCGGCTGGAATCGAACCAGCGACCCTCAGCTTAGAAGGCTGATGCTCTATCCGACTGAGCTACGGGCGCGTGCAAGGAATTCAATTCTGTGGAGGTTTGCGTCTTAAAGCGCTCGATTTAGCATTTTGTGCCATTTTATGGGTCAGTCGGTCAACTATGTCCTGTCCTATTGGAATGTAGCATGGCTTGCAGCTCAGCAATTTCTTCCGCCGTCCTGGCCTTGGCATTTTGGATCTGTTCCTTAGCTGCCTGAATCAACTGTCACGTAGCGCACTTTCGGCGTTTTTGTTGGAGGATCAAACCTCCGCGTAATGCACCGTAATGCACAAGGTAAAGGGTGCCGGCGGCTGTACGAGTCTTCCGGGGATTCCTCACTTCTTGAAGTACTTATCGAGTTCCTCAAAGAAGTCCATATAGAGCCGTGGCCGCTCGTCGATACTGACGGGAACCAGATGAGTCTTTGCCGGCTCTGATGAGACATTCATTTGCCAGTCCGGGGTCACTCGTGTCTGCTTCCCTGCCTCCGATACGATCACGGTGACTTGGTAGCCAACGGTCGCGCTGCTGCCTGGCGCTGTCTCGCCGATGCGGCTCTTGACGATCCCATCGGTCTGATTAGCCTCCGCGATGCCCATTGGGTACTCAGCCACACGAGCGTGCACGGCATTAAACACTCGTTCATAAGGCAATGGATAGAGACGCGAGGAGTAGTATTTTTGATCTATTTGGGGCGATCCTGCGCAGTTCATCATGGAAAGGGATGCAACCATCATCACGCACCTGGTGAGCAATCTAGAAAGGTTAGGCATGGGGGTCAGAATCCTCTGATGAAGTGTATTTTCTAAAGTTAAAGGGGGGAACTTCAAGAGGTCTCCGGCGAACGCCTTGTTATTAGCCAGGGATCCAAAGTAGTGGACGGTGTAGTGGCCCTTTATCCTAATCCTACCTCACGCCACCCCCAGCAACCGACAAGGGCAATACACAAACCTGAACCCTCGCGACTCCAAGGAGGGGTATCTGGTGATGATTGTCCTAATCGACCCTTCGTACTTTTCGATATGACCGCTATAGTCCATTGCATACATCCCTGCAAGGCGTGTCCCCTAAAGTACGGAGTGCCGGTTCCTCAGGGTCGAATGTACGAGATCTTCAGAAAGCGCTCCTCATAGCATGCATGTCAATGTGAAAAAGATGTAATGCCAAGGCTTTGCTTGACTGTCATGACATTGTCTTGATCACGCGGCATGTCACGACACTTACAAGTTGCCCCTGCTCG
Organism: Nitrospira sp.; assembly: GCA_024998685.1. Classification (GTDB taxonomy): domain Bacteria; phylum Nitrospirota; class Nitrospiria; order Nitrospirales; family Nitrospiraceae; genus Nitrospira_D. The sequence goes on along the minus strand of JACOEH010000003.1, from coordinate 18,822 downwards.
CCTACGTACTTTGTCAATTTGAGCATATCCAATTCCTTGTCCAACCCGCCGATTCCTTCCATGCTCGGGTTCGAACGCGGCGCTTAAAACAGATAGAAATAGTGATCGAACCATGCGAGCACGATCACTATCGGTCTCGCTCAGCTCGAACGGCTTCCTCGGGAGAAGGCTTTGGAGTCGCTTTTGTACGATGCTGAAAACGTTCGGCATTTCAGCAAGAGTTGGTCGATCGGCTGCGCGTCGGCTTTCCTCAAGCAGGTAATCGGAGAGCGAACGCCCTTCCATAACACAACCAATCCCGAATTCACATGTCGACCATCGGATCGCCGTCCTAATGATCCAACCGGATTCATTCCACCCGTGGAAACGGCTTTACCACTGAGCGAAACAATGCTATCGTTCGTGATAGCATTGGAGGTAGCCATGGGACAAGTCATCGTGCGTAACCTCGATGATCATGTTATCGCTGCCCTGAAGGCTAAGGCGGAGTTGCACGGGCAATCGCTTGAGCAGGAATTGCGCACCATTCTTTCGAAAGCCGCCTCGCCTAATGCGCAGGAACGGATCGCACTGGCCGACCGAATTCGTGCGTTGACACCGAAGCGTCGTCAGACGGATTCGACTGTCTTGATTCGGAAGGACAGGGATCGATGACCTGCGTCGTCGATGCCAGCATCGCTGTGAAGTGGTTTGTCGAGGAGCGCGGTTCGACGGCTGCCCGCACGGTGCTCTCTAAAGGCGAAACACTCCTGGCGCCGGACTTGATTTTGGTCGAAACGAGTAACACGGCTTGGAAAAAGGTGCGGCGCAAAGAGATGACGCGGGAACAAGGCGAGGCGATGGTGCGCGCGCTGCCGCTCTATTTTGATCGGCTCGTTCAGTCGGATGCGCTGGTCGTTCGTGCCTATGCTCTCGCAAATCATCTGAACCATCCGGTGTATGACTGTCCCTATCTTGCCTTGGCCGAACTCGAAGATGTCGACTTGATCACCGATGATGAACGGCTCGTCAAGGTTGTGTCCCTCACAGACTATCGGCAGCGCGTCCGTGCGATAGGACGCGGTCTGCGATGATTCTCCTCCTTCCCTTTCGCCCTTTCGCTTAGATCGTCTTGAACAGGAGCGCCGAAGGCTCAAGCGCCACGTGACGGCCTAACTCCGCGGCTCCCTCTCTTGGACTCTACTACCGGCTCCTCATCTCATCGACCAACATGACGACGAAGACCTGACTAACCAAGTCTTAATGTCCGGCCCATACAGACCCACCGCCGAAACGACCGGCTCGACTCAGACACTGCTCAAGTCTACATACTTCGTCAGCTTGAGCATGTCCAAATCTTCGTCCAACCCGTCGATTCCTTCCATGCTCGGGTTCCAACGCGGCGCTTGAAACAGATAGGAATAGTGATCAAACCAAGCCAGGCCAATCAACGTCTCCGCGACGATACGGCTCCCCACTCTGCCGAGCCGATGACCATTTTCATGCAACTCGGCTTCTTTGAGGATATAGAACCATAAGGGAGCACGATCCTCGAGCCATCGCTTGTTCTTATTATTTTCAAAGAATTTTTTGCCCTGCTTCCACTCTTCTGTTCCATCACCTGCCCCCTTAGTGAACCAAAGCTCCTCAGTACTCAACTCGTCAACGGCCATCATGCGAGCGACCGCTTGTCCTGAAGGCAAGCCCATACGGAAGCCGCGCATCAAATTGCGGAATGCCAGCGAGATGAACGGCGAGTCGGGACCGAGGCCTTGGACGAACTCCGGCAGCTTCCCGAGTGGGTCCACCAACGTAGCGTCGATGCGGTAACTCGGCTGCGGCACCTGTCTCCCTTTTTTCGGCTCCCTCGGTATGTCACCGAAGAAGAAGCTCCAATCGATGCCCCAGTTTAAGGGCAGCGGTTGGCCAAAACCATTCAGTGCGTCTTTATCATGCTGAGATTGCGCCACGAAGATTGGAATTCGGGCAAACTTACGTTTCTTACCTTGTTTCGAAGTGAATTCAGGGTTCGTATCGCTCTTGAGGGTGACGTCGTTCAAGCTGTAAGTTGGCCTTACCATCGAATGGCCGAATCGGAAAGCCGCGACTGAGAACTCCACCGGCATGAAGGCTTCACCGGACTTTGCTTCATAGAACTTGAAGTGCGGCCGCCGTCCATCTTTACTCGGCATGATGCTGTTCACGATGTCATCACGGCAGATCTTCGGCAAGTAATCGTGCAACACAATCCACTGGTAGCACCAGCGCACGATACGCTGCGCTTCCAAGAACCGACTGTGATCATTGCTAAAGCGCGGCGGCTCAGCCGGCGAGGAAAGTCGACCGAGGTCATCAAATACTTTATTGTGAAACCTCAAAAACAGCGCGTGGATCTGGCTGACGATCTTGTTTTCGTCGTTGCGCTTGTCGCCAATCAAGGCTGTCTTATCCTCGGTGCGCAGCAGGTCCGGGCGATACTGGTCGTTCACGCCGCAGTTGGGGCCTAGGAGAAACTTGACTCGTTCCTGCGGTCGGTCTTTTCCCCGCAGTTCGTAGAAATATGGCTGGTCATCGGGCCCGCGGCCGTAGAGGCTGTCGAGGTCGAGGCGCGGGGTGCGAAAGTCTTCAAGCGCGTCCGGGTCATTTTGTTGTTGTAGCGAGGAGGCGGGATCGAACGTAATGTCGTGGTCGATGAACTGTCCCAAGTACGTATAGCCGGCAGGAATGTCGCGATTCTCGTCCTCGTCCTCATGCGTATTGATGTCGGCGTCCGGGGTTTTTTCGTTGTCCTTGTCGAGTCTATCGTCGAATTCAGCCGACACCATCACGTGCGCTAATTCATCCAAGAGTTCCTCGACTTCCTTTTCTTCTTTGGTATTAGTCGGCTGGAAGGAAGAGGGCAGCCAGCGAAACAGACGTCCGAATTTTCCGGTTTGGATCGAAGATTGCGCAGCACTTTCCAGTCCGCGTAACGGCTTGTTTCCATGTGTCATGTTTGACCTCCGTTCGTTCAATACATCGAAAACACATCGCTCCAGGAGTGGCGGAGACATGCGAAAGCGAACATGCAGAGCCATGATGCGCTGGTGACACCAAAACTTAATGAGGCGCCCTCTGTCAATGCCAACACTAAGCGGGAACGGTACCCAGCATGAATCATGCCGACTATGCTAAAAGACAATGCGGCTTCGCTCCTAGATTGACCGTGCAAGGAAATATTCACCAAAATTACTTACCCCAACCCATGCGCGCATGTTTGGATAGAGACCATCGGTGAATCGAATTAGATTCATGGTGAATCTCTTTAGATTCACCCCACCTCCTTCTCTCAAACACATATAGGACTTTTTTTCGGACACATCAAACACGGCATCGGCGCACTGATCAAGCACTAGCGCCTGTTTCTGTGAGTGCATACATCAATGTTGCCGTTGGTGGCCCGTCTTTTGCTGGTGCGAGCAGAGCAGTAGGGCCAATCAGTCCCGTGATTGTGAGGATGGCAGGAAGGGCAGGCATCATGTGGATGTTAGTCATCATTTTCTTGAACGCAGTGCCCGGCATAAGCTCAGTGACATTGCTGCAGTAGTCTTAACTTAGGGACAAATATGTGGTTGTGCTGGTTGAAATGAACCAAGTCCGACATAGCCAAGCAGAACAATATGGAATCTTGGCCTGCTGGGTCATATTAGTTAGAACTTTCCGCACGGGACGATGAAGGAAACCGGAATCACCGGAAAGGGGTATTGCGCAAAATAAGCAACAAGAATACTACGCGCTCGGAGCGTGTAGACGGAAGTCTTACAAGCATCGTGGGCTTGGCAAGACGGAATGCTTCCACACAGGTCACATTGGCCAATGTGATTCGACGGGTGAGCATTGGAGCGGACAAGATGGGTAGAATTTTCACCGGGTTCAGAACTCTTAACAAGGAGGTGTTGCGATGGGATGTTCGATATGGAGATGGTACGAGGGAGAGGGAAAACGAGAGAAACCCTTCGCTATCAATTCGGTTGTTGAAGGTTCTATTACACTAATAAAACTTCCTAAGAATGGGAAAAAAGAGGAAGGTGAGTATAAGGCACGTATCATCACTTATGAACTCGAGAAACGTCAAAAGTATTTTGAATGTGCCGTAGACGATTATGCGAGGCAGGTCTTAGAGAAAGAAGCCGAGTATCAGCCCAAAGGCAAGACTCAGCACTATGGGTTGATCATTGTGAGGCCAGGACGGCCGAATCTGGTAGATTCGATGGTCATGGATTTCATCTCTTTTCATCGGCACCCTGTGGTTGATACAGAAAAGCCTACGACGTCACGATACGGGATATCCGCATACAATGAGGTATTCGAAACACGAGCGCTCAAGGAGTTAGCCCTCAAGGACGCGCAGCGGTCTAAGCGCACAATAGAGGACACTATATCCCAAATAATAGATGTAAATGCCGGGGTTCTCAAATAAATGCTGGAGCATGAGCAAGGCCTCCTTAAGTTTCTCGGTAGACTGTGATGCGTGAAATAGCAAAAATCCACACCTGCGCATTACAAGACGCACTGTTCCACCGCGTGGGTGCCCGCACTCGATATTGATGAAATGGTCTTCAGACGATACGTCGTTTGCCAATGCAATATGAACAGAGAAGATGCGCAGCTTGATTCTGATAGATTTCTGCCTCTGTCAGTAAAAGGCAGGGAAATTTACATACGTGCTCAGACTTACAGGTTCATGTGTGTAGACCAATGATCATCAGGTGGGTCATCTGCACGGTTTTCTCGGTAACAGTTTTTTGCATTCCTCCAGGCTTGATCCAGGCCGCAGCTCTCATTACACCATCAGGACTCAATACACATGTCAACATTTCTGCCACTCCCCCTCATGGAAGCGTACAGTACAACATCACAGGAGGAACCAGATCGGGAACAAACTTGTTCCACAGCTTCGGTGAGTTCGGTGTCCCCAATAACAACATCGCGAACTTTTTAAATGATTCAGGCTCGGCCACCTCTAATATCCTCGGTCGTGTCACTGGCGGAAACGTCTCAAATATTTTCGGCACCATTCAAACCACGGGGTTTGGCAATGCCAACCTGTTTCTGATGAATCCGGCTGGCATTGTCTTTGGCCCCACTGCATCACTGAACGTCGGAGGGTCAGTCACCTTTACAACGGCCGACTATTTGCGCCTGGACAAAATTGGCGGTTCCAACGCGGGCATTTTCCATGCAAATCCGGCGCAGACAAGCCTATTGACGAGCGCTCCCGTAGACGCCTTTGGGTTCCTCGGGGCGAGTCCTGCAGCTATCACTGTCCAAGGCGGCCAGCTAACGGTGCCAGAAGGACAAGGGATCTCGCTCATCGGCGGCAATATTACGATTCAGAACGGAGCGCTGGAGAATGGAACGATCCAACCCGCTCACCTTTCAACGCCGAACGGGCAAATCAACCTAGCGACCGCAAAGTCTCCTGGCGAATTTCTACAGGACCTTACGGCTGCACCAAACATCAATGGCACGTCGTTTAGGTCGTACGGATCCGCCCACTTCACATCAGGCTCAACAGTGGATTTCAGCCAAACTGGGAATGGGAAGATATCAATCCGTGGTGGCCAATTGGTTCTAGAAGTTCAAACCGCGGTCCTTGATACTACAATGCACCTGTCCCCTAGTGCCGTCGCATCAAACCAAGATACCATTCTTCTAGCCCCAGGCAGTTCGATCGTCAGCCGAACCTTCTCAGCGGATCGGGGTCCTGACATCCAGCTTGTTGCCGATCGCCTACAACTCATAGGGGACGCTGATCCACTTTCTCAGACGCAGACAGGAGTCCCAGTGAATGTTTGGGCTCGGACAAACGGGAGCGGTGATGCAGGCAATATTGCTCTACGAACAACGGGCGATCTCCAACTGATTAACCAGGTACAAATTGAGTCAACTTCTGGGGCTACCCTTGATGGAACTGAGGCTTCGCCTATCCTCGCGCCAGGGAACGCAGGTCATGTGGAACTGACAAGCGCGCACGGTAACATTCTGATGACTGGGCTTTCTACCTGGGCATCATCTCAAACATGGAACAGCAGTGGAAAGACAGGTGCCGTCACCGCGTCGGCCCCAGAAGGAGATATCACCCTGGATGTGGCAGGTGTTTTCAGTCGTGTAGGATCTCAAAGTAGTGGAGGCGGTCACGTCCAAATTACAGCTCGGAACTTGCTCACGAAGAGTGGATTACTAGGTATTGATAATTTTAGCCGGTTCAAGCCAGACGGTATCACGGTAGCACTTTCTGACAATTTGACGATGTCAGGAAGTTCCTTAGGAGGTTCCTTATTTGTCACCAGCGCTCTCAGTCCTATTACTACGGCTCAGGCTGGAGACATTACGCTCACGGCTAAAAATATTGTTGCGACTCAAGGAAGCCTCATCAGCAGCGAAACCTTCTCCGCAGGGACCGGTGGACAGCTCAAGATTTTTACTGACACGCTCCAACTATTGGACGGGAGCCAAATCAAGAGCGGAAGTGCTTTTGCTCCTCCTCTCGGAAAACTTCCCCAGGGAATCATTCCCACTGGCCCTGGAGGAGACATTACTATTCAAGGCCTAGATTCTAAAAGTTCCGTAATGATCGATGGCCAAGGGAGCGGAATCTTCGCCAACACGGAAGGCACAGGCGTTGGTGGATCGATCAATCTGTCGGCAAAAACTCTCACGATTCAAAATGGCGGAATCATCTCGGCCTCAACAACAGGGACCGATTCGCGCGCAATAGGCGGCTCGATCACTGTGAACGCGACGGATCAGGTGGCGCTGACCAATGGCGGTTCGATCACAGCCAGCAGCACAGGACCGGCAAACGCAGGCAATATCAAGATCGACGCTGGCAAGCAACTCAGCGTACAAGACAGCAAGATTACAACAGAGGCAATGACAGCGAGAGGCGGCAACATCGAAGTCATAGCAAAGGATCGGATTCAACTCGCGAATGGCCGTATCAGCACATCGGTGCTCGATGGTTCAGGAGACAGCGGAAGAATCTCGATTGATCCGAACGAAGTTATTGTCCAAAACAACAGCAAGATTTTTGCACAGGCTGTGCGAGGAAATGGCGGAGATATCACGATTACGACCCCTCGGTTCTTACAGGATTCGACCAGTCTCATCAATGCGTCATCACAGTTTGGCCAGAGCGGGAGGGTATCGATTCAATCCTCGACCTCGAATCTGAGCGGCACGGTCGCACAGCTCGCGTCGAAACCGAGCGAAATTCAGGCCTTGTTGCAAAGCCGTTGCGTCGCGCTGGCCGGCGGGGAGCAGAGCACCTTTATTGTTGCCGGACGCGACGCACTCCCCTCCGAACCAGGGGGGTGGCTCAGTAGCCCGGTGTCGATGGAACACTGGACGGGAGAGGATACGGAACATGCGTCTGGTCCGATGGTGAGAAGGAAAGAGTTAAATGGGTCGCCGCCGATGGTCGCACCTCAGACCGAGACAGCGGTCCTGTCACTGCGACGGCTGACGCCGCCCGGATTCTTGGTTCGGACGTTTGGGATTGATCGGCTCACAAGCTGCCGCTCATGAGAATAAAGGTCGGCGGTGCGGCACCATGGGACCGGCGTCGCTTCATCGCCTTTTTCCTCGCAGGACTCGTCATGACGAGTATCCCACAACCTTCACCACTGTTCGCACAAGCGGTTCCCCCAATTTTCGACCCCACACTCCGATCCGGTGAACCGCGTGCGCCGCTGAAGAAAGAATTCAAGCCGCCGACACCTCCGCCTAGTCTCACACTCCCACCGGTGCCGGCGCCGCCGGAGGGTGACGTTCAGAAGGAACTCGGCCAGGTACGCGTATTTGTCAATGCGATCCAGGTCACCGGAAATACCGTATTCCCGGACTCGGAGATCAAGGCAGTGACCACGCCTTATGAAAATCGCACGTTGACCACTGAGGATTTAGAGCGGCTCCGGCTCGCGCTCACGCTCTTGTACATCAACAACGGCTATATCACCTCCGGCGCCGTCATTCCCGATCAGGACGTGAAAGATGGGGTGATTCAGATACAGATCATCGAGGGAGCACTGTCGCGCATCGACGTCGAGGGCAATAACTGGTTTCGACGCAGCTACTTGGGCGATCGCCTCATGCTGGGCGCGGGGCCTCCGCTGAAGATCGAGCCTCTCCAAGAGCGACTGCAACTGCTGCAGCGAGATGCCCGCATCGAACGGATCAACGCCGATCTCCGTCCCGGCGACCAGCGTGGCGAGAGCATCTTAACCGTGAAAATGCGAGAGGCCCGCCCCTGGAAGGTCTGGTTGGATTTCAATAACTACCAGACGCCGATTGTCGGCGCGGAGCGCGGCCTGATCACCCTCGCCCATCAAAATGTCACAGGCCATGGAGATCCCTTCAGCATCACCTACGGAGGATCGCGCGGGGTGCACCCGATCATCGACACGTCCTATACCCTGCCGTTGAACCGGTACGACACGACCTTCACCGCCTCTTATCGACGGAATGAATTTGTCGTCGTCTCCGACCAATTTCGAGCGCTGGATTTGAATTCTGAATCGGAAATCTTCAGCTTCACACTGCGGCATCCGATCTATCGAAGCCTGACCGACGAACTGGCGGTCGCGATCACCGGCGAGCATTTGTACAACAAGATCACCTCGGCCTTCGACTTACCCGGCCAACCGTTCCGATTTATTCCCGGATCGTCCGATACCGGCGTGAGCGCCGTCAGCGCGCTCCGGTTCATCCAAGAATACCAGCACCGGACTGCTTCGTCCGTGATCGCTCTCCGTTCCCGCGTCAGTGTCGGTATCGATGTGCTGGGCGCGACGATCAACTCGCGCGATGCGACCACTGCCGGCGGTGAGCCGTTGCCGAGCGGCCGCTTTGTATCGTGGCTCGGACAAGCGCAGGCGGTGAAACGGCTGGACTATTTGGGCGGATGGCAGATTCTGGGACGGCTCGATCTTCAGTTGAGCAACAATCGGTTGTTTCCACTTGAGCAGATTCCGGTGGGCGGGCGGTTCAGCGTGCGCGGCTATCGGGAAAACACGCTGGTGCGGGATAACGGCTTCCTTGCTTCGCTGGAAAGCCGGATTCCCCTCCTTAAGTTCGCCGGCGGTGAGGATATGCTTCAGTTCGCCCAATTCGTCGACCTGGGACGAGCCTGGCTGTCACGCACCAGCACCCCCGCCCCCGAGACACTGGCCAGCGTCGGTCTCGGCATGCGCTGGAACGTGCTGCCCCGAGACCGAGCCAGGTTCGAACTCTACTGGGGAGTGCCGCTCAATCATGTACCCCATCCTGCCGGCAACCTCCAAGACCATGGGATTCATCTTCAGGTCGTCGTGCAGGCTTTGTGATGAGATACAGGGTGTTGACCATCTGTGTCCTCTTGTCGGCGACGGTTCAACTCTTCACCGTCACGCGATCGGAATCGCATCAAACGTCGTCTCCCGGAGACTCCCTGGTGCAGCAAGGCGGGCAGGCGTTCGAACGGAGCGATTTTGGCGGGGCCTTGGCCCATTGGAAGCAGGCCGCAGAGTTTTATAAAAGGACCGGGAACAGTCCGGCACAGGTCGAGGCGCTCGTCTTCTCATCTCAAGCCGCAATGGGATTGGGACAATCCAAACAGGCGCTTCAGTCCCTCGAACTGGCGCTCGCGCTGGCGCAAAAAAGCGGTGAGCCGCTTGTGGAGGCTTCCCTGCTCGGACATCTGGGACGGACATACCTGACGCTCCGGCAACTTCCCGAGGCATCGGACTATCTTCAGCAAGCGGCGGCGACGGCGCGGACACACAACGCCTCGCCGCTCCTCGCCGCCACGCTGAACGATCTCGGCATTCTTTTCGCGTTGAAACAACAGGACAAAGAGGCGCTGGACGCATTTCAGGAAAGTGTGACCCATGCCCACAATGCCGCCCTCTCCCTGCTCGCGGCGACAGCCCGCACCAATGCCGCGCGGACCTTCCTCCAACTCGACCAACCGGCTAATAGCCGCTTCACCCTCGACGCGGCACTCCATCAGTTGAAGGATGTGCCGCCATCTCGGAACAAGTCCCACGGATTGATCGGCATTGCGCTGGCCTATCAGCGACTCCTTTCTCAACTGCCTCAAGAAAGAGATCCGCTTCTCTTGCGGACCGCGGGCGTCCTTCAGGAAGCTGTCACGGTCGCGGAGGAGCAGGGAGACAAGAGAACCCTGTCCTATGCCCTCGGCTATCTCGGCCATCTCTACGAAACAGAATTCCGCATGGACGAAGCGTTGCAACTCACCAGACGGGCATTGTTCATCGCCCAATCAGTGGATGCACCGGAATCGCTGTACCGATGGCAATGGCAATTGGGGCGGCAGCTGGCCGCAACCGGCCGGCTTGACGAGGCCATCGCCTCCTACCGACAAGCGGCAACCACGCTCCAACCGATCCGGATTGAGGTGATGCGCGCCCCTTCCGAGAGTCCACTCGCCGGCCAAGAAACCATGAAGCCGATGTACTTCGAGCTGGCCGACCTTTTGCTGCAGCGGGCATCACTCACTGAGGACGGAAATGCAGCGGAAAGGTATCTGCTGGCAGCTCGCGATGCAATCGAAGCCTATAAAACGGCCGAGTTGCGGGACTATTTCAAGGACGATTGTGTCGACGCCGTACGGTCCAGCCTTACCACGTTGGATCGGCTGTCGTCGGACACCGCCGTCATCTACCCCATCATGTTCAGTTCCCGGTTGGAACTGCTCCTGAGCGTGCCGACCGGGCTCACGCGTGTTTCGGTGCCGGTGACGGCTGATCGATTGACGCAGGAAATCCGGGAGTTTCGCCGCCTGGTGGAAAAGCGTACGACCCGTGAATATTTGCCCCATGCGCAGCAGCTGTACGACTGGCTCGTGCGCCCCCTGGAACCTCACCTCTCGCCGCCGCAGATCACGACGTTAGTGTTTGTGCCGGACAGCGCCATTCGAACGATCCCGCTGGCGGCGCTCCATGACGGCTCATCATTCCTGATCAACAAGTTCGCGCTCGCCATGACACCCGGCTTGACGTTGACCGATCCACGTCCACTCAATCGCGACAAGCTCCGATTCCTCACGGCCGGCCTCACAAAATCCGTGCAGGGATTTCCCGCCCTTCCCTATGTCGCAGAAGAGATGGCCTCCATCGAGCATCTCTACAAAGGTGATCAACTCATCAACGACGCCTTTCGGACGCCGAGGCTGGAACAAGAATTGCGTGATGGAGGGTATGGAGTCCTGCATATCGGGACACATGGCAAGTTTTCGACCGACGTGAACGATTCGTTTCTGCTGACGTTCGATGGGAAATTGACGATGCAGGCGCTCGATCAGTTGGTCGGCCTCTTTCGGTTCCGGCAAGAGCCGCTCGAACTGTTGACGTTGAGCGCTTGCCAAACCGGCGTCGGTGATGATCGCGCGGCACTCGGCCTGGCCGGGGTGGCCCTCAAGGCCGGCGCCCGCAGCGCATTGGCCACTCTGTGGTTCATCAACGATGAAGCGTCGGCGACTTTGATCTCTGAATTTTACCGGCAACTGCGCAATCCCGCCCTCTCGAAAGCCATGGCGCTCCAGCGCGCGCAGTTGAAGCTGTTGCACGACAGGATTTATGAACATCCGGCCTACTGGTCGCCCTTTCTGTTGCTCAATAATTGGCTTTGAGAAGAAGGAGAAATCACCGTGAGACATGTCGTGATCTTAGGGTTGAGTCTACTCCTGACCGTCTCGGGCATGAATACCCTGATCGCCGCAGACAAAGCGCCGGCTGCAAAGGCCGCCCAACAGGATGACCCCATCTACACCCCGCCGAAGAAACTGACTCCTCGCGCGCGAGTCGGCGGCACGTTACGGGGAACGGAAGGGAATGAACCGGAACTCGTCGCCTTGGTGCCTGACCATGTGGGTTTGACCGTGAAACAAACGCCGACGTTGAATTGGTATCTCTCCAAACCGACGACCTATCCCTTGCGGTTCACGCTCAACGACACGCAAAAAATTCGGCCGATCTATGAAGGTTCCATCCCTACTCCAACAGAGGTAGGGGTCCAATCCATCGATCTCAAGAGCCTTGGACTTACACTGGAACCGAATATCCAATACCGCTGGTTTGTATCGGCCAGCCCCAATCCAGAGTCTCCCTCCAGGGATGTGGTCGCCGGCGGAATGATCGAGCGATGCGAGTTCAGCGAATGTCTGACGATCACCCCGGTGAACCTGACCTGTGACCCTGAAAGCGTGCGCACCAATGCGCTCATCGGGTTCTGGTACGATGCGATGGGATGTGTCTGCTCATTGATTGAGAAAGATCCAAAAGATCAGTCGCTCCGAAGGCTTCGCGCGGCCCTCCTGAGGCAGGTGGGGCTCAATGGAGTAGCGGACTGGGATCTCCGCTCCATTCAGAGCAGCACGAAGTAGCTGCTTGCCTTCTCACTGGAATCCTGATGGTCATATCGGCTGAATCCATTTTGATTCAGCCTGAATCTATTTTGATTCACTGCCCGATCGCTCTATTGCGGCATAGCGCTGGGGTTTGAACGACATCACGCACACGATCCTGACGGTACGGAAATTGCTGTATCACAATTGTACGGTAGCGGGATCTGTCATCCACTCGGACCGGCCATCATTCCAATGAGACAGGCCGCAGAGCAACATGTATTACTCATCGCCCGCTTCTAACCCCCGTGATTCACAAGCCTCGATCGATCATTCTGATTCTTTTGTGACAAAGACTATGGACGCAGCTCAATCGACGCGATCGTGATCCACCTTACCGGCATAAGCGAGGAAGAGATATGGAGACACTCTCCAACCCACTGGCTGACTCTCTTCTTCATCTTTCTCTGCAGCACGTACACTGTTCCGGTTGAAGCTGCTGCAGTCGAGATCGCCATTCTCAAATCATCCGACCTCAAGGCCTATAATGAGGCGGTAGAAGGATTCAAGACAGCTGCACCCGGGGCTGCCGTCTACACCGAGTATGACCTGCGTGGCGATCCGGAACGGGGAAAACGGCTGGCCGGAAAGATTCGTACCTCAGGCGCTTCTCTCGTGGTCGCCGTCGGCTTGAAGGCGGCACTGGCGGCTCAGTTGGAGATCGCGGATATCCCGATTCTTTACATGATGATCCTCGACCCCATGAAGCATCACCTCGCCGCCGCGAACATGACCGGCGTCCTGCTTGAGATTCCGACGGACCGACAACTCACGGTTATGCGTACATTTCTGCCTGCCGTGCGAAGGATCGGCACGCTCTATGATCCCGACAAGACCGCCGCCAAGCTGAAGGAGGCGGAACCGCGCGCCGCCGTTCACGAGTTCCAATTGCGGGGGTTCGCGGTCGGAGATGAAAAGGAGGTCCCGCAACAATTGCGGGCGCTCTTGTCCGAATCGGAAGCCCTCTGGCTCATTCCGGACTCCACGGTGCTGACGGACGAATCCATACGTTTCATCCTCGAATCGGCGCTGGCCAAACAGGTTCCCGTCTTCGGATTCTCATCGGAGCTGACACGCCTGGGCGCGCTGCTCAGCATGTCGATTGATTACGGTGAAATCGGCCGTGAAGCCGGCGTGCTCGCCAGGCGCATTTTGAACGGTGAACAACCGTTGCGGCTCAAACCGGTCTCAGTCCAGCGAATCAGAATCACCGTCAACCAAAAGACGGCGCGGTATTTGGGCATCCCGATTCCTAAAGAGCTCGACGGCATGATCGACGAAACCTATTGACCGACCGTTCCATGGACATTTCACACCAGGCAAGACGGGACCTTGGATCACGACCGGCGACGCGGTTCCTCGGCCTTCGCTTGAAGTTCGTCATCCTGTTCAGCCTCATTCTCATCGTGACCTGTTCAACCTTGAGCTGGTATTTCATCGAAACCAGACGCCGGGCCATGACCGACAACCTGGAAGAACTTGGAACCATCTTGTTGACCAATACCGTGCGGAATGATCATTTTCGGATTGCGGGGGTCGTGCTTGAAGATCGCATCACGCTCGATGAATTCGTGGAAAGCCTCATGGCCGTCGATCACGTCGTCTATGTGGTGATCGCCGCGTCCGATGGCCGCATTCTGGATCGGCAGAGCAAGCGAACGCAGAAGCCGTCCGATCGAGCTCCTCTACCGGTCCCACAACCGATCTATCCACATGACGGAATTTCAGAATCGCTGCTGCAGGCTCCGCTGACCGCCCCGCTCATGACGAAGCTCGTGTTTTCTTCGGAGCAGACGCTTATTCCTCAAGACGAATCCTCGGACTGGCTCCTCTCCTTCCTCATACGAAAAGAAACCCTGTACGACTTCGCCATGCCCGTTCTCCGGGAATCGTCGGCAGAGACTCCCTTGCCGCAGCTTTCGGTCGAATTGGAAGAGAGGAGTTTCCCCCTGCCGACAAACAGTTCTCCGGTCATCGGCCTCGTACGCATCGGGATCACGGACGCGCAGGCTAAAGAGACCCTCTCGGTCATCGTCCGCAATGTGTCGTTCTTCACGACCCTCCTTATCACGGCGGGCATCTTCAGCGCTCTTCTGCTCACGTCGCGCATTACGACGCCGTTACGAAACCTCGCCTCGGCCGCCAAGCAGCTCACACAAGGAAATGATGCGCCGGTTCCGCTCGTGGCCTCCACCCACGATGAGGTCGGTGAGCTGACACAGGTGTTCAACGCCATGACGCAGTCCCTGTACGATCGGAATCAAGCGATTACCCAGAATCTCGACACGATCAGGCGTCAGGTCCGACAATTGACCACGGTGCATCAGGCCAGCGCCGCGATCGCAAGTGCCAGCATGCGCGACATGGACGGGTTGTTGGATGCCGTTCTCCAGCTATTGGCCGAAAATCTTGATTTTTCACGGATGGCGGTCATGCTTAACAATCCAGAGAGGAACTGTACCTCCTTCGCCAAGATCATTGGGGTTCCGCCGGAGCTTGCAGAGGCAGCGTATCGATTCGACATACCTATCGTCAGCGGCACTATCGGAGCAGATATAATCACTCAACGCAAGCCCTTGCTGATCCATGACATCGAAACTATCGCACATCGCATGTACCCGCCGACACTCGAACTGATACGCCGCTCCGGCGTTCGATCATTCGTCGCCGTGCCGCTTCAGAGTCATGGCAAGGTCCTCGGATACATAGCAGGTGACCGCGGCCCTCGTCAGTGCAGCGAAGATGATCTTCATATTCTCCTCACGATTGCCGGACATGTCGCAGCCGCCATCGATAATGCGAAGGCCTACTCCGATCTGACCGAACTGACCCAGCATCTCGAGGAGCGCATTGAGCAGCGTACAGAGGAACTGTCTCAAGCCAACGCTCAACTGCAGGAACATGACCGTCGGCGCTCGACGTTTCTCTCCGTCGTCTCGCACGAGTTACGCACTCCCATGACGGCGATTCGGAGCTTCGCGGAAAACATGCTCGATGGCGTCACCGGCCCCCTGACCGACCTGCAACACACCTATCTCACACGTATCCAGCATAATGTTTCCAGGCTTGGAAGAATCATCGTCCAACTGCTCGATTGGTCGCGTCTTGATACCAAGAAAGTCGAACTTCGCGTGGAAGAGGTCTGCATCTGCCGGATCGCGACAATCGCCATGGACAGCTTACAGATGGTCGCTGCGGAGAAGAATGTGTCACTCAGCATCGCCCCGATCGAGTCGCTTCCGCTCGTGCATGGCGACCGCGACAAGTTGGAGCAGATTCTGGTGAATCTCCTTGGGAACGCGATCAAGTTCACGCCGCCTGGTGGGCACATAACGGTGGAGTTTTGCGGGTCATCACCTGGATTCGTCCAGACTTGCGTCGCCGATACCGGCTGCGGGATCGATCCGTCCCATCTCCCGAATATTTTTGAGGAGTTTTCCAGAGTGCCGTCGCCTATGCCGGCGTCGCAAGGCGCTCAACTTGGACTGTGCATCACCAAGGCCCTGGTGACTATGCACCAGGGCCGAATTTGGGTGGAAAGCCGACCGGAGGCTGGCTCACGTTTTTACTTCACGCTGCCGGTCGCCGGGTCACAGGATGAACCAGGCCGGACAATATAATAAGCTTATCGCTTCAGAGAGTGTGTGAAAAGAATCGGATATCCGGAAAAGGAGACATCCTATGCGCGCGAAGATTCTTATTGTCGATGACGACCCTGATATCCTCCTGAGCCTGCAGAATCGTGTCAGTTTTATGGGACACGAACCCTTGACGGCGACGAACGGCAAGGAGGCCTTGCGCTTGATCGGGGAAGAGGAGCCGGATCTTGTCTTACTGGATTTAAAAATCCCCGATATCACCGGGCTTGAGGTGTTGAAGCAGGTCGGTGCAGCATCAGTTCCGAGCCGACCTCAAAACGAGGAGACAACCCAGACCACTCCTTACACCACCCCGTTGATCGTCATACTCACGGCGTATGGAACCATCGAACTCGCCGTCCAGGCCATGCAACTCGGCGCCTTCGATTTTGTGCCGAAGCCGTTCACCGCCGACCATCTCACCGTGGTCATCAACAAGGCTCTCGATACGGTCGCCCTGCACCGCCACGTCGAGACGCTCCGTAAGGAAGTCGATGCCCAGTTCGAGCCGATTGTCTCCACCACCAAGCGGATGAGCGATCAACTGACCGTGGCCAAACAGGCAGCGGCTTCCTCTGCGACCGTCTTGTTGCTCGGTGAAACCGGGACGGGGAAAGAAGTGGTCGCCCGCGCCATTCATCGTTGGAGCCCTCGCTCCTCTAAACCGTTTATTGCCGTCAATTGCGCCGCCTTCCCTGAAAATCTTTTGGAGAACGAGCTCTTTGGACACGAAAAGGGCGCGTTCACCGGAGCCGCCAAGCGGGAGCCCGGCAAGATCGAGATCGCCGAGGGCGGCACACTGTTCCTTGACGAGATCGGCGACATGCCGTTCACCATGCAAAGCCATCTCTTGCGGGTGCTTCACGATCGGACCTTCTACCGTGTCGGCGGCACGCAAGAAGTACGGGCCAACGTCCGGTTTCTCGCCGCCACGAACAAAGATCTGAAACAGGCGATTCGTCAAGGCACGTTCCGCGAAGACCTGTACTTTCGTCTTGCCGTCATTACCATCGCCCTGCCGCCGCTGCGTGAACGGATGGAGGATCTTTCCACTCTCATCGAACATTTCCTCAACCGGCCCAGCAATGTCGGGTTGTGTAAACACTTGACCCTCAGCGACGACGCATTCCAAGCGCTGCAACGCTACCACTGGCCGGGCAACGTGCGGGAATTGGAGAACATCCTCACTCGCGCATTAATCCTATGCCCAGGCGACACGATCGAACCGGAACACTTCTCATTGCCTGCTCTCCCTACTTCAATTCCCTCCACACCCCCGGTTCATCAGGAGCCCAACAGCGACCTCCTGTTTTTCTCCTATCATCAGAGCATGGACGCCTATAGTCAGAAGCTGCTGGAGACGGCCTTACGTCGGAATGGGTGGAATCAGACGAAGGCGGCAGCCGAGCTTGGTCTGCAACGGACCTACCTGACCAAATTGCTCCGGCAGAAGCAGATCCCAGGTAAACCTCCTACTGCTTCAGACTGAAGGAATGGGCGGTAGTCCTCAAAGGATTTTCGCCTTGTAGTTCTGTCTCTCAGAACACCTGCCGGTACCATCGGCCGTCCTTTTCTCAAGTTTTCTGCATCCAATTCGATTCAACCGGAATCCATTTAGATTCAGAGGCACGCCGCCCGTCTATGAGCCCATCTGTGTAGGTACTGGAAATATCACAGATTAAGGTTCAGATCCTCTATGGTCTAAGAAATGCTTAGTGCTTGTCATGAAGAAACGCTGGAGGATCCTCGACGCAGAATGGTTCAACGTGGAACGTGGATTCTATCATCCGATTGAGTCCACGCCTTGACCTCCATGTGAATGAATCAGATGGAGATACGGAAAGGAAGGGTATGGATATGATGAGCGATCTGACGATGTTGACGATCTCAGTCGCAATAAACATTGCCATTATCATGTTGGCGATGCTCTTGCGCGACACATAAAACGTGCGCCCTACTGGTTTGACGCTGAAAGGAAGGACATGGGTATGAGGGGAGAACTCACAATACTGGCGATCTGGATCGTCATATACATCGCAATCATGCTGTTGGCCATGCTCTTCACTGCCGTAGGGCTCCACATGAGTCCCTGATGCGCCGGCATTTGCAGCGAGGATGATCGACGATCCTCCTCACCTATTCTGCCGGACAATAATTCAGGCATTATAGAAAGGACGGGTACCAATATGATGAGCGATGAAATAGCTATGTTGACGCTTTCGGGTGCGATACTTTTTGCCGTGCTGATGTTTGCGATACTGATGCGCAAGGCGTGAACCCTACATCAGGCCTATGAGCGGCGGGTTTCATCTCGTCGCCTCACTTTTTAGGCTCCGGGTCGAGCACGCTCTGTATGGAAGAAGGGCTGGAAGACTACTTGTAGGGCTTATCCGCCTGCACCAAATACGATAAAGCAATGAATAGCCGGCGGTACGCACGAAGTGTGGTTTGGTAGAAAGACAAAGATTACTGGAGGTGTTTATCCGGCGGCGCAAAGAAGAGCGGCTTCGCCGGACAAGCCGCCGGTACGAGCAAGCTTGGTTTGGTCGGGGCGAGAGGATTTGGCCTCCGGCCCGGCGTCTTCGCTTACGGTCGCATAAGAAATGCGACCTTTTCCTCCTAGCCGTCGGCGCTCAGCCGCTTCAAATCCTCTCGACGGTCTATTGGATTTTCACATTATGGTCGGGGCGAGAGGATTTGAACCTCCGACATCCTGCTCCCAAAGCAGGCGCGCTACCGGGCTGCGCTACGCCCCGACGG
>JACOEH010000067.1 GCA_024998685.1 Nitrospira sp. | reverse complement strand
TCAAGAAATGCCGTTTCTCTTGCTTCGTTTACCCACTCACCAAGGAGAAGAGCCAAATAAAGAAAAACAGGTTCAGTCGGGAAAGATCGATGCCGGTACGCGTGGAGAGGTCACGGGCGGTACGCAAATGGGCGCGCTTGAAGTCCTGGTCTCGGATATCCTCTGTGAGTCAGGGCTCAAGAAGGTCGATGTCCGGACAAGAACCGCCCTTGAATTGCCGGGATATTTCAGAGCGACGAAAAAATGGGACCTCATCGTGGTGTCTGAAGGCGCATTGGTCTTAGCCATGGAATTCAAGTCGCAAGCGGGCAAGTCAATCGGTAACAACGTCAATAATCGTTCCGAAGAAGCCGTGGGCAGCGCGAAAGATATTTGGACCGCATTTCGAGAAGGCCGTTTCGGACAATTTCCGTCTCCGTTCTTGGGCTATCTGTTTCTCCTCGAAGATCGCGACAATGTGAAAACCCCCGTCGTCAATAAAGAGCCCTATTTCCAAGCTGATCCGGAGTTTCGTGGTGAGATCATCAAGAGCAAAGAACGACCACGGTATAAAGGGGTGTCGTATAGCAGAAGATATGAACTGCTCTGCCGTCGCCTAGTGCTGGAGCGGCTCTATACGTCAGCTTGTTTTCTGATGGCGACCAATTCATCAAAAACCAAGATCACACAGCCCGCGTCTGACCTAACCTTCCAGCGTTTCGCGCTCTGCAAGGTCACGTCGTAACATTCCTCGGAAGCCGCAGCGCGTCGTGACCTGGGGCGGATATACAATCACAATTGGCGGCCAGCAACTGTCTTCTCTGTCAAGAGTCACAGAGAGTATTTTTCAGATCGCCTTGCTTCGTGCAGATCGAGACAATGATGAGGCCTGTCGTGCCAGAACCAGATCACGCCGCACGACGAACTTTGACGGTCAGACGAACCGTCGCGCCGAGGCGGGCAAGTATATCGATAAGCGCGTCGGTACTGAAGAGATCGATGCGCCCCCGGAGAAGATCGCTGATGCGCGGCTGCGTGACGCCCAGAGTCTTGGCGGCAGACTTCTGCTTGAGCCCGCGAGCCGCGATGAGCTTCTGTATTTGAATCATGAGGTCCGCGCGGACCAGAAGATGCTCGGCCTCGTTACGACGAAATCCCAGGTCACGGAAGATATTCCCGATGGCTCGGGTGATCTTCGGTTTCATATGGGCCAATGCCCTGAATGAGAGCTACCGACGTCAGGCATGCGCGAAGGTTGAAGGCTGGGAATAATCGGCTGGCTCAAAAAACCACGCTGTTACGCGCTGACTTTGTCCGGCAAGCTAATCACGGGAATACTCACCCGCGCTCGTCCAACCTTTCCTGTCGCAGTACATCGGTCCATGAGTCGAAGGACCGCAGGTTTAAGAAATGTCTCCCCACACTGACTGCACACCTCAGCCTGCACGTTCTTAAACAGAAACAGACGTTTCCCCCACCGATGGACATGCCTCGATCGTTTTTCGCTTCACCGGGGCTGTGCAGAACGGGCAGGACTTCATGACCGCCTCCCTTTTCTTTTGCGCCAGTTCGTCCACAGCTTCGAATTTGGCCGATAAATCGTGATCAGAATAGCCGTGTTCTCGTGAAGCGACCACACGGCATGCAGGGGAGACGTTCAAGCACGAGCCGACTTTACTCAAACTCATAGCGAAGTGCAATCGACTCGCCCGCAAGGTCATTCAAAACGTCGAAGTAAGGGATCGGGCGTCTTTTCTGATCGTTGCGCACATCAACCTATACTTTGTTACGGGTCAACGGACGCAGCTTATCTATGATCCACCCGATTTCGTCGTTCGCCACGCAATCACGGCGGCGCCGAGGAGCATGAGCGAGGCGAGGATGAACGGTGCGCCGGGAAGTTCAAAAGAAGTGCCCAGCGTTGAGTACTGAGTGCTGAGAGAGGAGTCGGTCTGAATGAAATAGGCGAAGGTCTGCGTGAAGAGGGTCGGCCCGATCAGGCCGGTCATTCCGTTGATGCCGGCGATGGCGCCCTGAAGTTGGCCCTGTTCCGCACTGCTGACGCGGCGCGTCATGAGGGATTGTGTCGCCGGACCGGCGAGTCCCCAGAAGGCCATCACGGGAATGCCGAGACAGAAGATCCAGCCCTCCGACGCGGTACCATAGACGAAAAAGCCGACCGCTCCGCAGAGCAGCCCGATCAACACCGTTCTGCGTTCGCCGAACCGATTGGTGATGGGACGGATCAAACCTCCTTGCACGATGGTCGCGGCCACGCCGACGCCCGCCATCATCAGTCCCACGCTGGCCGTTCCCCACCCGTAACGATAGCCCATATACAGGACCGACACGCCTGGAAGCGCGGCATGGGCGAGATAGCCGAGAAACGAAACCGTTGCGAGGCCGAAGAGTTCACGGTGTGAGCGCAACAGCCTGAGCGAGCCGACCGGATTAGCCCTGGCCCAGGTGAAGGGCATCCGTCTGTCAGACGGCAAGGATTCGGGGAGCACGAAGAATCCGTAACAGGCGTTCAGGAGACTGAGTGCCGCCGCGCCCCAGAACGGCAGTCGAGGATCGATCGCACCGAGCCAGCCCCCCAAGGCGGGACCGAAGATGAAGCCGAGCCCGAAGACCATGCCGATCTTCCCGAACGCCGCCGCCCGCTGCTCATGCGGCGTCACGTCGGCGATATAAGCGCCGGCCGTGCTGAAGCTGGAGGAGGCCATCCCGGAAATGACACGGCCCGCCACAAGCCAGGCCACATTCGGTGCGAGCGCCATCACGATGTAGTCGAGACCCAGACCCAGATTGGACAGCAGGACGACCGGTCTCCGGCCGAACCGGTCGGACAACGCGCCCTGGATCGGCGAACAGAAAAACTGCATGAACGCCCAGGCCGTCCCCATCAGCCCGTAGAGCACGGACGCCTGCGCCGTATTGCCGAAGAAAAATTCCTCGACGAGTTTCGGCAGCACCGGAATGATGATGCCGAACGACAACATGTCGAGCAGGACGGTGACGAGAATGAAGAGAACCGCGGCTTGGCGCAGTGCCGTCGTGGCCGGTGGCTGGCTCATCGTCGGCGCATCCTATCAGACTTGTCCCCGCGCAGCGCTCATCGCATGACGCACCTTCCCGCCATGCAGCCGTTTGGAGATGTAGCTGAAGCGACGTCCGGTATGATGCTCACTTAACTGTGGTGTCCGCATTGAGAGAATGGGCTGAAGGAAGGACTCTACCCGACCGAAAGATGCTCTCCCTCGATGCGTCGCCGAAACCACAGGGTGGACGTTGCGAGGGCGATCAGGACTGCACCGATGCCGATCAGACTCACGGCCTCGCTGGATACGTCGATGAGCCATCCGAAGAAGGTCATGCCGGCCATTGATGTCGCCGTGGCAATAGCCGTGTAGAGCGCCATGACCCGTCCCACCATGTGGGCGGGCGAGATTTCCTGAATAATCCCCCACGCGATCGGTGTCCAGGTTCCCAACCCCATGCCGATCAACACGACGAGCAGGGTTGCCACCGTGATGTTCGACGTCCAGACCAAGCCGCACAAAGCCAACCCACCGACGGCGCTCGACCAGATGATAATCGATATCCGGCGCCGAAGATCCCATTCGGTGAGCCGCACGAGACCGAGCGATACGAGGAGTAGGCCCACGCCGAGCCAAGACCAGAGGTATCCCACCTCCACCGGACCGAGTGAAAGAAGCTGCTTTCCGAACACAGGGAACAGGGTGGTAAAGGCTCCGCTGCCGAATGTATAGAGCGAGGCCAACATGATCAACAGTAAGATGGTGCGCCGAGATATCAACGTATAGCGAATACCGTCGACCACATCCTCAATCACTGTCGTCCGGCGACTCTCCGGGGGAGACGTCGTCATGCCGGACGATAGACGGAGGGGAAACAAGAATACCGCGGACGCCAGATAGGTCACCGCATTGATACAGAGCACGTCCTGTGAACCGGAGAAGGCAATCCCCAGTCCGCTGATGACCGGGCCGATGACAATGCCGAGGCTCGTGGTGCCTTGGAGGAGGGCATTGGCGGCGGTCAACTGTTCCTTCTTCACCATGAGCGGCACAGACGATGACAGCGTGGGGATGAACATGGCGGTGGCAATCCCGTAGAGAAATGTCAGCACATAGAGCGCTTGTATCGTAAACGATTCGACGGATACCCAGCAGGGGATCAAGCCGATCAAGAGGGCCCTGGCCAGGTCGCTGCAGATCAGGATGGCTTTCTTGGGCAATCGATCGACCACCACGCCGATCACGGGGCCCAAGACAATCGGGGGCAATGTTTGCAGCAGGCCGATGACCGTCGTTTTCAGCGCCGAACCGGTGATGGAATAGACAAACCACAAGAGCGCCAGTTTGCTGACACCGTCGGCCACCTGCGACAGGACCTGGCTCCACCACACCAGGCTGAAATCGCGCGTGAGAAGCCATTGCTTGCGACGGAGAATTCGACGATCCGCCATACGAGAGAACTTCTCTTCCTGATCCATCGTGAGGGATCGGTCTGATAGGATGCGTATGCCGGTTATCTCCCGCATACGTGACCTCGGCTTACCGCGTTATATCGGAATGGGGCCGACAAGAAAAGCGGAACGGCGGGCAGAACGAGTGGAGCGCAACCTAACGCGAGGTCTAGACCGTAACCCGTTGAGTCGTGACCGCTTGACGCATAAACCGGATCGCGACGGCTGCCGTTAATAACAGAACCAGACCGAGTCCGATAAGACTTTGCGCCGGACCGACGGTGTCCGCAATCCATCCAAAGCCGGTCATGCCGGCCATGGCGGTAGCCATCGATCCCGTGCTGAATGTTGTAAGCACGCGTCCCATTAAGTGTTCCGGGGTCGCTTCCTGCAGCAACGCCCACACGACGGGATTCATGACCGCCGTGCTCCCACCGATTACGATGACCACCGCAGCGGCGACCAGCGGTGTGTCGAGCAGGCTGAGACTGCAGACCGCCAGTCCCCCTACCGTCATCCCACGGACGATCAGGCACAAGCGGCTCTGCAGATCTCCCTGATGCCTCCAGGCGAGCCAGGTGGACACCGCCAGCATACCGACTCCGAGGCCGGACCAGAGCCAGCCCAGTTGAACCGGACCGACCTGGAGAAATTCTTTCGCATACACCGGCAGGATGAACACAAAGGCGCTCGCACCCAAGTTGTACAAGGCCGAGATAATGACCAGGAGAAAAACCGTAGATTGCGCGCCGAAGACAAATCGAAATCCTACTTTCAAATCATCCAGCACGGAGGCGGCAATGTTGCGGGCCTCTTTGCCGACCTTGATCGTTTCATGAAACCGCATGGGGATGAGACAGAAAGCCGACACGAGGAACGTCGCAGAATTCACATACAAGACGTTCTCCGCGCCTATTATCGCGATGAGCACGCCGCTGATTGCCGGTCCCAGCAATAACCCGATATTATTCGTGCCTTGAATCAAGGCATTCGCCGTCACCAATTCAGCCGGACGGACCAAGCGCGGCACAGCCGACACCAGAGCCGGCCCAAAGATGGTCGAGACGATCGACGTCAAGAAGATCAAGACATAGAGGCCTTCAAGGGAGAGAAGATCGAGAGCGAATAAAGCCGGAATGAGAAAGGTCATGACGGTACGAATCAAGTCCACCCATACCATCACGGCCTTCTTCGGCAGGCGATCAAGAAAGACCCCGATCATGGGACCGAACAGCAGCGGCGGAACGGTTTGTATCAATCCGACGATCGTCATTTTTAAGGCCGAACCGGTGAGGGTATACACGAACCAGAGGAGAGCGACTTTATTGAGACCTTCTCCGATTTGAGAGATGATCTGTCCCCACCAGAGCAATCCAAAGTCCCTGGTGCAAATCAGATACCAGCCCCGTCTCTCACGTTCACCGCCGTCTTCCACGTCTCTTCTCCTTATCACTGATAACAATAAAACGTTTCGATGAGAAAGGAAGACTCGGAATGATCCTAGTCGAGCTCAGACAAAATAGCCGACTCAAAAGATGTTTTTGTCCAGTGAGATAGTCACATTGGGCGCTGCAACAGCAGAGAAATCGGAAAATAGGACATGATATCGCTGAAAGGCCTATAAGAGGGCAGTTGCTGTTTAATCAATATTCGATGCAAGAGATCCGTCGCTCGTGGATTAAAAAAATCTACATGCCTGACGTAAGTCCGGCGCAAAGCCTTCGAGGTTAAACCCTTAGAAAAACTTCGAGGAGAGTCCCATAAACGGCAGCAGGTAATTGAGCCCACTGTTGGGAGAACCGGTGTCGGCGTTGGAGATGTGACTGAAGCGGATGCCGGCGTTTAGCGCCCATCGTGCGGTCAGATGATAGGTGGCGCCTGCCCCACCCCAGACCAGAAAATTGAAATCGGTGCCTTGCTCGGGAATGCGGCCATTGAAATTTGTCCAGAGCGGGCCGCCACCGCCTTCGAGATAGGGCTTCAGCGAACCGAACGAGGTGAGCGTATAGACCAATTTCGGCATGATACCTACCCCATACGCACTGGTCGGTTCCGCAATCCCTAAGAACGCCGCTTCAACCCCCAGGGCGACTGAGCCACGCCACCACCCGTCGCCGATCGGATCGGTCAACGCGATCTGCCACGAAGGATGCACGGCCACCCCGTTTAACTTAGACGATTGCGCATCCATCACTCGCACCGGCAACATTCCACCGACTATCATGCCGACAGTCTGTGTCCCGATCAGCGCAGACACCGGCTCCTCTGCCGCGACCGGTGGCAGCGAAGCCACACCTGCACAGAGCAGGACTGCCACCGCACACATCCTAGGTATATCCGTCATGAGTTGCCCCTAAGCATTAAGATGAGCGGTTCGACCAGGCGCCGAGCATGAACCTCCTGCGCATGAAGCGCGGGGCCCTCACGCGACTTCCAGCCAGTCTGGGGGAAATAAAGAAATGACTACGGTGATCGATGGCCTGCGCGAAACCGAACGGGAACCACCATGAATCGTCACCCTGCTTCGCGATAGCCGCAATCTTGGTTGCGGCATTGTACGCTTCGGCCTTCCTGCTTGCTGACTTTTTCAACCAAAAAGGGCGCCTGGCACGTCGGACAGGCTTTGGGTACGGGACGATCCCAAAGGGCAAATTCACATTTGGGATAATTACTACACGCGAAAAACGAGCGGCCTTTGCGCGTTCGCTTCTGGACGAGATCGCCGCCGCAGTCGGGCTGCGGACATTTGACGCCAAGAGCAAGAGGTTTGGTCGTCTTACACTGCGGATAGCCTGAACAGGCGATGAACTTGCCGAAACGTCCGGTCTTCACCACCATGGGACTTCCGCACTTATCGCAAACCTGATCGGTAGTCAGTTCCTGCTTGGGCACGATCTTGATGGTACCGTCCGGCAGCTTTTCGAAGTTTTGCGTATTCTTGCACGGCGGATCGTCTTTGTACGCCGGACAGGCGAGGAACTTGCCGTTCCGGCCCCACTTGATTTCCATCATCCGTCCGCACTTCTCGCACGGAATGTCGGTCGGCGGCTCTACCGTGTCTTTGGGCCCTGGAATGGTTTTCGCCCGCTCCATTTCCCGCGTAAACGGCATGTAAAAATCCCGCACCGCCGCGACCCACTGCTTATTCCCCTCTTCTACCTCATCCAGCTGTTCTTCCAGCTGAGACGTGAAGTCGACGTTGATGAGGTCGGGGAAGCCTTTCAGCAGAAAATCGTTCACGGTTTTACCCGTCTCCGTCGGGACTAAGCGCCCTTCGGTCTTCTCCACATACTTGCGATCCTGGATCGTGGAGATAATGGCGGCATAGGTCGATGGTCGCCCGATACCTTTTTCCTCCAGCTCTTTGATCAAGAGCGCTTCGTTATACCGGGGCGGCGGCTGCGTGAAATGTTGTTTTGATACCATACCGGGGACCGTCTGCCCATCCTGCTCCACCAGGCGCAGCCGTTCCCCTTCGGACAGTTCCGGGAGCTGACGTTCGTCGTCGTCCGCTTCCTGATCAGCCTTCGGTTTCTGCGAGGGCAATTCTTTGTCGACACCTTCCATATAGACGATGGTATGGCCGGGGAATTTCACGACCGTTCCGGTCGAGCGGAAGAGATACCGTTCATTCGTGTCGACGGGCGTCGAATCGATGCGGGTGACGTCCAAAATAGCCGGCACCATCTGCGACGCGATGAACCGATTCCAGATCAACTTGTAGAGATTGTACTGATCGTGATCCAAGTACTGGCGGATCGATTCAGGATCGCGTCCCGCCGAGGTCGGCCTGATGGCTTCGTGCGCTTCCTGCGCCGCTTTCGAGGTCTTGTAAACGTTCGGCGTGCCCGGAAGATAGTCCGCCCCAAATCGCGACTGGATCACCTCGCGCGCGTCGGCCGTCGCCTCGTTGGAAATGCGCGGCGAATCGGTTCTCATATAGGTGATCAACCCGGTCGCGCCCTCGGCGCCGATTTCGATCCCTTCATACAACTGCTGCGCCAGTGTCATCGTTTTCTTCGGCGAGAAGTGCAGCTTCCGCGAGGCTTCTTGCTGCAACCGACTCGTAATGAACGGCGCGACGGGATTCCGCTTCTTTTCTCGGCGTTCGATCGATTGGACCACGAAGGTCTTTCCTTGAATCTCGCCGACGATGCGGCCTGCTTGCTCGGCGTTTTCAATCGAAGCCTCTTGCCCATTGATATTGTGGAGCTTCGCTTCGAAGGCCGGGGGATTGATTCCGGCCAGCAGCGCGGTGATCGACCAGTACTCTTCTGATCGGAACGCTTCCCGCTCCGCTTCCCGCTCGCAAATCAGCCGCATGGCCACCGACTGCACCCGACCCATGCTGAGTCCACGGCGGACCTTGTTCCAGAGCAACTGACTGCCTTGATACCCGACGATGCGATCCAACACGCGGCGGGCTTGCTGCGCGTTCACCAGTTTCATGTCGATCTCGCCCGGTGACTGGAGCGCGCGCTTGATGGCTGATTCCGTGATTTCGTTGAAGAGGACTCGGAAGATTTTTCCGTCTTTCTTTTTCTTCTTCGATTTTCCGAGCAGCTCTTGCTCGATGTGCCAGGCGATCGCTTCTCCTTCACGATCGGGATCCGGCGCGAGAAAAACCTTGTCGGCTTCCTCGGCCTTCTTCTTGATCTCGGCCAATACCTTCGACTTACCTTTGATGGTGACGTACTGCGGTTCGAAATCGTTCTCGAGATCCACGCCTAATTTGCTCGTCGGAAGATCCTTGACATGTCCCACCGACGCCATGACGGTATATCCGCGGCCCAGATATTTCGTAATCGTTTTCGCCTTCGTCGGCGACTCAACAATAATCAGCGATTTCCCCATGGCAACTCCGTTTACCTCTCAGGAATTGTATCATCCGTACCAAATATCGGAGATTCGTGCAACTAGAATGGCAGTCGGCAACCATCAGCAAGACGTTAGGAACCATAGGTGGTGATAGAAAAGTGCCTGTATGACAAGGCTTCCTGACTATGTTCGTTACACGCGAAAACGTGCTTCACGCGGACGAGCCGTTAATGCTCATCTGATGGACGCTTGACGGTTGAGACAAGACTCGATGTCTTGCCGATGCTAGCGACGGATGTACTGCTGACCCGGCAATTGACGAATTTGTCCCTTCAATTCCAATGAAAGCAACGCCGCCGATACCTCTGCGGCACTCAGCCCGGTGCTCTCGATCACCGTATCAATGGATCGGGCCTCATAGGACAGCGCTTCGTACGCCACTGTCTCTTCTCTTCCCAGCGGCACACGCACTTCCATCAATGCCCGATCGGGATGCAGCGTCGCCCGTTGCCGAGCATCGATTTGCGGAAGAATCTCATCGAGAATGTCTTGGGCTCCTTCGATCAGCTTCGCCCCCTCTTTGATCAGGCGATTCGATCCGCGACAGGCTTCTTCCTTGACGGAACCGGGGACGGCGAACACCTCTCGACCTTGTTCCAACGCCAGTTTCGCGGTGATCAATGAGCCGCTGTCGGTCGCGGCCTCGCCGACCAGCACACCCAGCGTAAGCCCGCTGATGATCCGATTCCTTCGCGGGAAGTGGTGACTTTGAGGAGCAGCGCCGATTGGAAGCTCCGAGATCACGGCGCCGTGGGATTCAATGTTCCGCCGGAGTGTGTGATGCTCCGAGGGGTAGGTTCGATCGATGCCGCAACCGAGCACTGCGATCGTGCGACCCTTGCGCATCAGCGCTCCTCGGTGCGCCGCCGCATCGATTCCCCGAGCCAGACCGCTCACGATCGTCACCCCGCATCCGGCCAGGTCCCTCGCAATCTCTTCCGTGATGAGCCTTCCGGATGGAGTCGACCGCCGTCCACCCACAATCGCCACCGCGACCTCGTCCTTCGGCGATAAGCTTCCGCTCACATACAACAACGGCGGCGGATCGGGAATGGTTTTGAGTCGGGCCGGATAGGATCGATCAAACAGCGTGATGGTTTGAATCTTGAGGCGTCCAACAATCTTCACTTGACGATCGATGTGCCGCCGGATGCTCGACTCCGGCCCTCGCCGAATGGATTCCGCCAATTCAGGACTGCACCCGGCGGCGATCAATTCGTCCGTCATTGCGCCGAGCACCGCATCGGGTGCTCCAAATGCGTGGATCAACTTGAGAAGGGTGCGATCCCCGACACCATCGATCGCTTGGAGCGTGAGCCAGAAAGTCAAGGATGCTTCATCCATGATCGTTCTCGATCATCGGCAGGGAATTCGTTTCAACGGCAGAAGAGTCCGGTAGGCATATCATCAATCCCGACAAAGGGGCGGCTGTGGCGGCATTCGACTAGAGTACCACCAGATCGTACTGCTCAAGATGCAATTGACTGTCCGGTGTGACGATGATTTTCGCTGAACAATCTCGCTCCAATACTTCCACTCCGTGGCGCTCTTCGTCTTGCAGCAATTCTGCGACCGTCGGATGGGCTCCCACGATAATCCGTTGCTGATCCGCAGACGGTTCAATCCTTCGGATCTCGCGGAAAATTTCGTACGCGACGGTCGTGGGAGATTTCGTATATCCACGACCCTCGCAGTAGCGGCACGGTTCCGACAGCGACCGTAACAGATCCTCCCGCACCCGTTCGCGGGAGATTTCGATCAAGCCGAGATCCGAAATCCTGGATATCCTCGTTCTTGCCTTGTCCGACGCCATGGCGTCCACCAACGCATGGTAGACCTTATCTCGATTCTTTTCCCGCTCCATGTCGATGAAATCGACAATGATGATCCCGCCGATGCCCCGCAGTTTCAGCTGATAGGCGACTTCTTTAGCCGCCTCGAGGTTGTTGCGTAAGATGGTCTCTTCCTGATCCCGTTTGCCCACAAAGCGTCCCGTATTGACGTCGATTACCGTCATCGCTTCGGTATGATCGATCACGAGATAGCCTCCCGACTTGAGCCAGACTTTCCGGCTCAATGCACGCGCGATTTCCTGCTCCACCCCCAGATGATCGAACAAGGGCTCATCCTTATCGTAGAAATGAATCCGCGAGGTCTGCTCGGGGGAAAATCGCTGCACGAAGTCCCGAATGGCTTCGTATTCCGCTCGCGAATCGATCCACAATCGATCCACCTTTTTGCCGAATAAATCCCTCACGACACGGAAGCTCAAGCTCAAATCAGAATGCAGCAATGCCGGAGCCGGCAATTGTTCCCGCTTCGTCAAAATGTCCTGCCAGAGGACATGCAGAAAGTCGACGTCGGATCTCAATTCATCTTCCTTGACGCCTTCACTGACCGTCCGCACGATATAGCCGAAGCCGGGGCGCCTGATCCGGCGCATGATCTCTTTCAGTCTGGCCCGTTCTTCGTCCCGTGGAATCCGCCGAGACACACCGATATGGTCGACGTTGGGCATAAAGACGAGATAGCGTCCCGGGAGCGAGACGTACGTCGTCACTCGCGACCCTTTGGTGCCGATCGGGCCCTTCGAAATCTGGACCATCAGCTCCTGGCCCTCACTCAGCAGTTGTTCGATCGGTTTCGCGCTCTGGCGCTTCGGACGAAGCATCTCCGAATCTTTTTCGTCTTCCTCGGCCTCAACCAACATGTCTCCCGGCTCCGCATCCACCAAGAGATCGGAAACATGCATAAACGCCGCCTTTTCCAGGCCGATATCCACAAACGCGGCTTGCATACCCGGCAACACCTTGGCAACCTTTCCCTTATAGATATTGCCGACAAAATCCTTATGCTTCGTGCGGTCGCCGAACAAATCGGTGACGACTCCACCATCGATCACGGCCACGCGGGTTTCTTCCCGCGCGACGGTTATCGCAATCTCACTTCCCATATTGACTCCTTTGATCTACAAGCCGTGTGAGAACCGGCTGAGAGCGATTGACGCGGGTCCACACCCAGGTTTCTCATTCACTCCGCACCCCGGCTCCACCGGCTTTCCATAGTATCTTCTCCGAACAACGGAACCCGAGCGTTCCGCCTGTTCGGTCATCACTCAATAAAACAGGCTTAACCGCTTCCGCTTGACGTTCAACAGCAAGCCCAACGACGCCATGGTCATAATGGTGGCGCTTCCGCCATAGCTCACCAGAGGCAAGGGAATGCCGACGATGGGAAACATCCCCGCCGTCATACCGATATTGATCACGACGCAGAAACACAACATGGCCACGATCCCCACGGCGAGCAGCGCCCCAAGTTGATCCTTCGCCTTGGATGCGATTTCCAGCGACAACCAAATCAACGCCACAAACAACGTCAACAATACCAGCACGCCGAGAAATCCCCACTCTTCCGCAAAGACGGCGAACACAAAATCGGTATGGCCCTCCGGCAAAAACTTCAGCTGACTTTGGGTGCCTCCGTAAAGCCCCTTACCCAACAATTCTCCCGACCCAATCGCGATTTTCGATTGCAGGGCATGGTAGCCCTTTCCTGCCGGGTCATAACCGGGATCGACGAACGCCATAATGCGCTGTCGCTGATAATCATGCAAGGACCCCCACACTCCTTCCCAGGCAAACGGAAACAACATGATCGAGAACAACAGGATAAACCCTAAGGCTTGCGAACGAACTCCCACCATGAGGAGCATGGCGGCATACACCGCAACAAAGCTGAGTCCGCTCCCCAAATCGGGTTGCTTGAGGATCAGAAGGAGGCCTGGCAGCACCAAGAGTCCCGGAACGATGACGCGCTGCAACCATCCCACACGAGGGGTTTTCGAGTAGTAGTGTGCCAACACCAAAATGAGGACGAGCTTGGCGAATTCAGAAGGCTGAAAGTTGAGCGGGCCCAACGCAATCCATCGCTGAGCCCCTTTGCTCATTCGCCCTTCAAATAACACAAAGATCAGCATCAGCAAGATAACGGCATAGGCTGGATAGGCAAACCGCGCAAGATGATGGTAGTCCGATGCCCACATGACGAGGAAGGCCGCCGCGCCGAGGCCGATCCATATCAACTGCTTGAGATAATACGGCGCCGTCCCACTCTGGTGCCCATGCGTGACACTATAAATGGACAATACTCCGATTCCCAGGATGGCAACGATCAAGGCCACATAGCGGATATCGAAACTATCGAGACCCCGATGCTCGGTCAACCGATTGATCATGAATCTTTCGCTGAACGCCCCGGCCAGTTCCCACCGGAAAGGTCTGAGGTGACGGCCGGTATCTGGGGGGTAAGCTTCATATATGTTTCAATGACTTCTTTCGCAAGAGGAGCCGCGGCAGCCCCACCATGCCCCATATGTTCAACGAGCACGGCAACGGCGATTTTCGGCGATTCCACCGGCGCAAAGGCGACGAACCATGCATGGTCTCGGAACTTTTTGGGAATGTTTTCTTCCGGTCCCGTCCGGAGCGCCGCTACTTGAGCCGTACCCGTTTTCCCGCCGATCGTCACCATGGAGGATTTCGCCTTCGTCGCCGTTCCCTTTGTGACGACGTCGGCGAGCGCATCCTTGATGACGCGAAATGTTTCCGGCTTCGCATTGATTTTTCCGCGCGGAACGGCCGGCAATTCTTGAAGGTTTCCCGACGTTCGATCCATGACGGCCTGCACCAGACGAGGGCGATAGTTGACTCCGTCGTTGGCGACTGTGCCGACGAGACTCGCCATTTGTAACGGTGTCACGGTCACATACCCCTGTCCGATGGCGGCCGAAATGGTCTCGCCGGGCAACCACTGCTCGTTCTTAGCTTTTTGCTTCCATGCGGTTGACGGCATGATACCGGATCGTTCCGACGGTAATTCCACTCCAGTGGCCTTCCCAAGTCCGAAGTCCTTCCCAAACTCGGCCATCACATCGATCCCCATCCGTTGACCGATCGTATAAAAGTACACATCGCAAGAATGGACCAAGGCATTGTGC
This sequence comes from Nitrospira sp., assembly GCA_024998685.1. Classification (GTDB taxonomy): domain Bacteria; phylum Nitrospirota; class Nitrospiria; order Nitrospirales; family Nitrospiraceae; genus Nitrospira_D. The sequence goes on along the minus strand of JACOEH010000067.1, from coordinate 5,121 downwards.
AGATCGACGTACCCATGACCACCGGCTTTCCAGTCATGATACAGCCGCTTGCCGAACTGGTACCCTCCATTACAGAACACGGTACTGGAAGGCGACATGGTTTTTGTCTCCAACGCGGCGACCGCCATCGGGATCTTGAAGGTGGAACCAGGGGGATACTGCCCTTGTGAGGCGCGATTGTTCAACGGGCGCCCTTCGTCCTGCACGATTTCCACCCATTGCTTCGTGGTCAGCTCTCGCGAGAGCACGTTGGGGTCGAAGCCGGGACGGCTGGCCATGGCCAGAATGTCACCGCTATTCGGATCGAGCGCGACGATGGCGCCCTGTTCTTCGCCCAGGAGATCTTCGGCAACCTTTTGGAGCCGCACATCAATGGTAAGGTAGAGGTCGTTCCCCGCTTGCGGCCTCTCGACAACCGAGGCCTTTTTCTCGTGGCCGAGGGCATCGACTTCCACGCTCTTTTGACCGGCCATTCCCCGCATGTGCCGATCATAGGACTTTTCCACACCATATTGCCCCACGATGCTGCCTTGGTGGAGGTCGAGAAACTCCGGTTTCTCCAGTTGATCCGCCGAAATTTCTCCTACATAGCCGAGGAGATGGGCCGACGTCACGCCACCTGGATAATTGCGCTGGGACTCGACCTGAATCATGACCCCGGGCATGTCAAGACGATGGGATTCAACCAGCGTAGCATCGCGCAGCGTCATACGGTCTTTGATCTTGCGCGGAATCAGCTTGCTGCCTTTCGTCGTCATTTTTTTCCGAACGAGCGCCGTGTCGAGACCGAGCAAATCGGTCAGCTGCTGAATCAAGAATTCGCGATCCTTCACGTCTTCGAGCGTGACGTAAAGACTGAAGCTCGGTACGTTATTGGCCAGAAGGACACCATGCCGGTCATAGATCAGGCCACGTGCCGGTTCAAGCAATACCAATCTGGTCCGATTGTTTTCCGACAAGTCTCGATAGTACGGCCCCTCGCGAATTTGTAGATGCCAAAGCCGCAGACCAAGCAAGGCCACCACCAACAGGAGTCCTACACGGAGAATGAAGAGCCGTCGATGAAGGTCGCCAAATTCTGATTCCGAAGAATACCCTGTTACCATGGTGAACGCCTACATTCGAGACTCGGACATCAACTGCTCGATATTCATACGACTCCGCATGAGCCAGTAGATCGCTCCTCCAATCACCGCATCAAGACAGGCTTGCGGCAGCACTATGGTCCAGACAGCCCACCACCAATCCTGTTGCACACTGAGCTTGAGAACGAACGGAGTGATGAGGCCGACCAAGCAGGATACGACCAGCAGACCCGCCACGAAGACGACAGGGCTCAGATAGACCACCTGTCGGCCAGCGAGACCCGCTACGAATCCCACGGCCCCCTTTATGATTGTACCGGACATCAGATCCTGCGCGGAAAACAGACTCATCGCCCATCCGAGCGCGAGGCCGACCAACAAGCCATCCAGCTCTCCTGCTATGAGGCCGACTAAGCACGCCGCCACAAAACCGAGATCCGGCTTCACGTCCCACAAGCTGATGTGCGACAGGAGAACGGACTGAATCGGCACCACACCAACGATCACAATAAAATAGAGGAGTGCTTTCATGGCTTGAGCTTTGGAACGCCAAGACGCTCTCCTTCGGTCGGGAGAGAGGGAGACTGAATAACCAGCACTTCCTCGACCCGATTCGGATCGATCTCCGGAGAGAGTTCCGCAGATTGGAACAGCGCTTCCTCCTCCTTATCGATTCTTATGATCGTGCCGATCGGTATACCCCGGGGGAACCCTCCCACCAATCCCGACGTGACAACGTGATCGCCCGGCCGCGCGTTGGACAACAGCGGAATATACTTGAGTCGAGCCTGTCCCTGCGTCGTCCCTTCGACGATTCCTTCATCTCTGGTGCGCTGGATTAATCCGGCAATCGCATTATTGGGATCCGTCACGAGCAAGACGACAGCGGTGGAGGCTGTGGTCTTGACGACACGACCCACTACACCTGCCGGTGTAATCACTCCCTGATCCGATTGAAGCCCGTCGGATGCGCCCTTGTTCAGAATGATCGTCTTATACCAATTGCCGGTATCGCGTCCGATTACTTGCGCAGCCACGGATGCGGGAAGAGCTTGCTTCTTAAACTCCAGCAGCGCTGAGAGCCGCTCCGTCGCCACCGAGGCTTCTCGCAACTGTCCATTTTGTTCTTTGAGAAGATCCAGTTCTCTCTTCAACTGTTGATTTTCTTCTTCAACCCCTTGGAGGGCCACATATCGTCCCCAGACATCGGCGATCCGATCATGGATTCCAGCCACGACTTGGAGAGGCCAGCTGATGATCCATCCCAAAGGACTGCCTATGTATTGGAAGCCACTTTGAAGTTGGCTGGGTAGAAGCAGGAAGCCGAGCACGAGAATGACGGCAAGAACGAAGACAACACGCCTAGCGCTGTACGGTGCGCGTAAATTGACCATCCGCATGAGGGGATGGAACCTTACCGGAGGTTGTTTGCTTGTGACATGACCGATACCTTTCGGAGGAGATCCAGCTCATCCAAAATTTTGCCGACCCCCAACACCACAGAAGTCAGCGGATCGTCCACCGTAATGATCGGTAGGTTCGTTTCCTCTCGAAATCGTGTGTCCATCCCTTTCAGGAGGGAACCTCCTCCCGTCAATACAATCCCGCGATCGATAATATCCCCGGCCAGCTCCGGCGGGGTGTTCTCCAAGGCGATCTTGATCGCGTTCACGATCGTTCCGATGGGTTCTTGCAATGCTTCACGAACCTCGGCGTCATCGATGACCAACGTGCGCGGAATGCCCGAAATCAAATCCCGCCCCTTGATCATCATGGTCTTCCGCTCCTCGAACGGATAGGCGGACCCGATTTCAAATTTAATCCGCTCCGCCATATGCTCGCCGATGAGCAGATTGTACTTTTTCTTGATGTAATTCATGATCGCTTCGTCCATGCGATCACCGGCGACCTTGACGGACTCGCTGTACACGATGCCACCCAGCGAGATGACGGCGATGTCCGTCGTACCGCCTCCCACATCGACAACCATGTTGCCGGACGGCTCCGTAATCGGCAATCCGGACCCTATGGCTGCAGCGACGGGCTCTTCGATCAAATAGACTTCTCGGGCTCCGGCCAATTCGGCCGAATCGCGTACAGCGCGTTGCTCTACCTGCGTGATGCGGGACGGCACGCCGATGATGATGCGCGGTCGCACAAACGCGCTGCGATTGTGGGCCTTCCGGATGAAATGTTTCAGCATTTGTTCGGCCATCTCGAAATCGGCGATCACACCTTCCTTCATCGGCCGAACCGCGACGATATTCCCGGGCGTGCGACCGAGCATTTTCTTCGCCTCGGCTCCGACGGCCAGCACTTTTTCGCTTTTCTTTTCGACTGCGACGACGGAGGGCTCATTCAGAACGATCCCCTTCCCGTGGACATACACGAGAGTGGTTGCAGTGCCTAAATCAATCGCCAGGTCATCGGAGAACCAACCGAATACATCTCCTGGGAACCCCACGGCATCTCTCCCTTCATATTGGCCGGGCGATCCGGCGCCTAGCCTGTGTGCTTCGTGTACGACTTACCTAATCCGGCACCGCAAGTTGACCGGCGTCTAATACGTGAGTCCTCGCTACTTCATCGCCAAGCCGATGCCCCTGCTCATTTCCAATGATCAAAAAACTCTCAAACGCTAAGATGACAAGCGATACAAGCCACCCAATGTATGGGATCGCATACGCGACCTGTGCGCCCCCCAGCGGAAGATTCCGGATGATAGACTCTCGGAAACCGGCCGTATCTCGGCCATCCAATCGCATGGTTTGCAGACCGACCAACCGTTTGCCGATACTTTTACCACCCGCAAATCCATCGGCAATCAAGATGTAGGCCAAGCCGGAAAGAAAACCGACCGGAGGAGCGATTTCGCCGGCAGCGACGACAATGAACAGATCGATTAATTTCGCGATGAACCGATTCAGGACATGGGCCTTCGGATAGACTCTGGCTTCCAGCGTCGTCGAGGTTGCCCCCTCCCCTGCCAAGGATTCTCCTTCTAATTAGTTGCAAAGTATAACAAATCGCATCAACTTGCACAAATAAAGACCGCCCTTTTTTCTTGGTTTCTTTTTGGAATCTTACCGAACCGTCTCTTCCCTTCCTGAAAGCAGTGCGAAGGAGCCAGCCTCCCTCAAAAACTGGCGCTTGTAGACATTCGTATAAGGCTGAACCTATCGGGCCTTGCCTTCTGTCCGGTCCACCAGTACACTGCTGGTTCATACGGAGAGGAGTGTCATGATCAAGACAATGCGCGACGCGGCACACAACTACCCTTGGTTGCTCAAATCCATCATGGGGATCTTGGCTATTGCCTTTGTGATTACGATGGGCTGGTGGGGATTCGGAGAACAAGGCAGCGGACCCGTCGCCAAGGTCGGAGAACAATCGGTTTCCATCGATGAATTCAAGCGCACCTATGAAAATATGCGCCGCATCTACAAAGACAACGTCAAGACTGATTTCAAAGAAGAAGAGTTCAAGGAATTCGTCGTCGGACAACTCGTCGATAGCCGCATCTGGATCATCGCGGCTGAAGAGATGGGCGTGAGAGTTCCCGATGTCGATTTGCGCGAACTGATCATGCAAACTTCAGCCTTTCAGAAGAACGGGGCCTTCGACCCGGAACTGTACCGCCGTATTCTAGCGGCTAATCATCTCACCCCGGCGTCATTTGAGTCGATCCAGCATCAGGAAGTCCTGGCTAATAAGGCTCGCATGATCGTACGAGACTCCGTTGCCCTCACGCCTGCGGAGATTGCCGAAGGACAGTCTCTCATGACCAGGCCTCAAGATTCAGACCCTGCGAAAGCAGCAGAAGCCAAGCAGCGGGTATTGGATGACATGCTGTTGCAGAAACAGCAACGGGCCCTCGTTTCATTCCAGCAATCGATGAAAGCCAAACTGCCGATTACCATCCGCAGAGAATTGCTGTAAAGTCAACTTCGCCTCGTCGAACCATGCTGGATCGGCAGACAGCTAGGGCGTGTCATCAATTAATTTTCTAGATTCACAACGCCATCGTGTTGTGCTT
>JACOEH010000066.1 GCA_024998685.1 Nitrospira sp. | reverse complement strand
GAATGCGTCGGAGGGAAGATCTCACGATGGAGTCACGCCGGATTCAAGTTGAATTCTTGTTCGTCATGGTTATCTCCTCTCTGTATGGTCCAGGATATTAGGAGCTTGACTGCAAGGCCCGCAACTCACTCCGCTCACCAATGAGCCCCCTCGAAATATTTGCATAGCGGCCGGCCTACCAACAATTACCAGTTCCTGGTCGGACTCATGCCCAACGCCTGTCCATTCCTCCACTTGCAACAATATGAATTCTTAGGGCCAGCGTGTGTTTAACCCGTATTATTTCTTTGGGCCCTGTTTCACCGACTGTTCAACCGCCCCTTTTAATGGGTCGTCATCTTGGAGTTCCAGTATCCCGGTATTCTTTGCATCAATCGGCATCGAGCCCATAGTTGTATCTCCGGACTTCGCGGCCTCTTCGATAGACTGACGATAGGTTAAGTTTTTCGGCCTGTATCGTTCGCAAACTCTCCGCTTGACGGATACCCCGGATGCCTGGGCAGCATCGCCGGATTCGTCATGGCAAGCCCGGTCATTCCGATCAACACGAGTCCCGTCATCGTAATCGTAAAGAGTCTCATGATGAACACCCCTTCGTTAAACACCCCATCACCTCCTCGACAGAAGACGATCCCGATCTGTGACCGGGAGGTCGCCTCTGTCAGCCGGTGACAGACTGACGTCCCAAGATTAGTTTATGAGGGCACGCTCACCGGACCGTCGAACTGCGTCGGCACTCTGGCATTGATGCAGCGGAGACTGAGGAATCGATCGCGCTAGGAAGGGTGCGGGAAGCGCAAAGGATGGGACAGTCGGCGAAACTGGGACGTCAGAGCTTGAGAAAACATGCCAACATTCCTAACTTTCATGATGCCCAAGAACCAGCGAGTATTTCACTGAGAGCCATATTCTCCCGTCACGATTTTACTACTAGAGTTTACTATTTATAGTCAATCTGATTCTTCTTCAATCTATTTCTAACGCGACGCATTAATCATTTCTAGTTAATCGTCATAAAGCAGATGTCACTTCTACCGATCTAGCAAATCGCCGCTCCGAATCAGGTGTGGGCAGGAAACCTCACCTACCTCTGGACCACGGATGGCTGGCTCTATTTGGCCGTGCTGCTCGATCTCTGTTCGCGAGCGGTGATTGGATGGGCGATGGGACGCGGCTGATGGGGGAGCTGACGCAGCGAGCCTTACAGATAGCGCTTCACCGGCACCAGCCGAAACTCGGCCTGCCCACCATTCCGATCGCGGCAGTCAGTATACGGCGACGACTTATCCATGATGGCTCGTGACTACCCCTCGTGCGAGCATCACCCCAGCACAATGTGAAGGTGGTGCTCACCGTCTTTGACGAGGGGGATATTGTCGCGACTGATCAATGGTTTGCCATCAAGTTCCGCCAGCGTCACGCCGCGGCTCACATGCCATGGATTTTCAACCGTAATGTTATAGACCGCCGAATGATACCGGAAACGAATCGAATATCCCGACCAGTGATGTGGAATACAAGGATCGAGGGAGAGCATGGTACCGCGCAAGCGGAAACCGAGCATCCATTCCATACCGACCCGGTAGAGCCAACCCGCCGCGCCGCTGTACCAGGTCCATCCCCCACGTCCTACATGTGGCGGCTCGGCATACACATCACCGGCTACTACGTAAGGCTCGACTTTGTAGCGCTGAACGTTCGCTCGCGAAGAGATACGATGAACAGGATTTAACATGCGGAACAACTCACCGGCCTTGTCTCCCTCACCCAGCGCCGCGAACGCCAGCACGGTCCACACGGCCGCATGGGTGTATTGGCCGCCGTTTTCACGAATGCCAGGGACGTACCCTTTGATGTAGCCGGGATCTCTCGTCATCTGATCAAAGGGCGGTGTCAACAGACGGATCAGCCCGTCCTGCCGGTTCACAAGATGCCGTTCCACCGCGGCCATGGCGCGTGCGCCACGGTCCGGATCTGCGGCGCCGCTGATTACCCCCCAGGACTGAGCAATGGAATCGATGCAGCATTCCGGGTCTGCAGCGGAACCAAGTGGCGTCCCATCATCGAAGTACGCGCGGCGGTACCATTCTCCATCCCACCCGTCCCGCTCGATCGCGGCCTTCAACGCACTCACATGGAGCCGCCACGTTTCAGCACGAGCACGCTCACCGCGCTGAGCCGCCACCTTGGCGAACTCCCAGAGGACAGTATGCAGAAACCAGCCGAGCCAGACACTTTCCCCTTTGCTCTGTTGGCCGACACGGTTCATCCCGTCATTCCAGTCTCCGGTGCCCATGAGTGGAAGGCCATGACTGCCGACGACAAGGCTCCTGTCCAACGCACGCGCACAATGTTCAAAAAGGGTGGCGCATGTCTGGGACACACGTGGTTCAAAATAGGATTCATGTTGTCCCTCAGCCAACGTCGGGCCTTCTAGAAAAGGCACCATTTCGTCCAGGACAGTCATGTCGCCGGTCACTTCAAGAAATTGGATCACCGCGTACGGCAACCAGAGCAGATCGTCGGAAATGCGGGTCCGCACACCGCGTCCGGACGGAGGATGCCACCAATGTTGGACATCCCCCTCGACAAACTGCCGCGCGGCCGTCCGCAGCAAATGCTCACGTGTGACATCGCGCGCCACCATACTCAGCGCCATGACATCTTGAAGTTGATCGCGAAACCCGTAGGCCCCGCTCAATTGATAGAACGCCGCACGTGCCCAGACACGGCACACCAGCGTCTGGTAGAGCACCCAGCGATTCAAGAAGATATCCATAGCGCGCTCCGGCGTATGGACCTGTACGACACCCAACAGTTCATCCCATCGGCGGGTGACCTCACACAAGAGCGCGTTCACGTCCGCCCCACGATAGCGATGGAGCAGGAGACGCGCCTGCTCTCTCCCCCCTGTCTGACCAAGGAACCAGATGATCTCGACGCATTCGCCTGCCTCCAACTTAATCGACAGTTGAAGGGCCCCACAAGGATCGAGACCTGCTCCGACCTTTCCGGATAATGCACCTCCTGTTTCCAACGCCACAGGATGATCGAAGGTCCCGTTACGGCCGAGGAATTCCGTACGATCACCGGTCCACGATGTGTGTGTTCCGGCAAGATCGGTAAAGGCGATGCGTCCAGCGAACTCGCCGCCCAGCATACTGCGAGCAAACAACGCTCCGGTTTCCGGATCGATCTCCGTGATGATGTACGGTGCGGCCTCACTACGGGCATTCCCTAGCACCCACTCAACATAGGCCGTGATTGAAAGGCGCCGCGAGCGGCCGGATTTATTCTGCAGCGTCAGTCGAGAGATTTTGATTGGATCTTCCGGCGGCACAAACTGCAGCAATTCGGCCAGGACACCGTGCGAACCATGATGAAAGCGGCTATAACCCTGTCCATGACAAGCAACATAGGGTGCCGGATCGTCACGAATCGGCAGCGCTGTCGGACTCCAAACTTCTCCGGAATCGTCATCACGGATATAGAGCACCTCTCCCGACGGATCAGACACAGGATCGTTTGACCAGGGCGTCAGCTGATTCTCGTGGCTGTTCAACGACCAGGTAAACCCGGAACCGGATTCCGACACGAGGAATCCAAACAACGGATTCGCAACGACATTAATCCAGGGTCGTGGGGTCCGCAGACCTTCGCCGAGAATCGTGACATATTCGCGCCCATCGTCTGCGAAGCCGCCCAAGCCGTTAAAGAATTCGAGCTCACGTTCAGGCACCGGCACATCCAGCCGTCTGCCCACGCGCGGTGAAGACAGGTTCGCCGACGCAGCACGGCCCCTGCGCTGTAAGCGAGTAACCTGCTCTACCAACGTGCCGCGCCGGCCAAGTAGGACGACCCGAGCAACCTGCTGCAGCACCATCCGATCCTGTGCGGAGAGCAGGTCGGTTCGCAGGAGATAGATACCGCCTCGCGCCCCGCCGGCATCCGGGCAGAGGCGAAGCCGACTGCCGCGCACAAGCCCTTCCAACGAACCATGCAACCCCTGCTCATACGACGAGGCCTTCTCATTCAGGATGATCACATCGGTCGATAATTGCCTCATACGCCAGTATTCATGGGCTCGGAGCAATTGTCGGACGATATCGACATCGTCCGCTTTGTCGATGCAGGCCAACACGATGGGCAGATCCCCTGAGATGCCATGCGCCCACAGCGCCGCACGGTCCACCGTGCTCTGGCCAAGTGTTTCGGGAGACGGCCGCAACGAGACATCGGAATACAGCACCGCGTTGGCCAGTTGTTGGAACAGTTGCGCCTCGTCGTTCTCGATACCGAGGTGATGCAGTTGCACTCGAGTTTGCGTCCAAGCTAACGACAGGGCACGCTCAAATACTCTCGGATCGCTGTACTTGTCGGCCAACTCCAACACGTGATCGCGGGCTGAGCCGATAATGGTCGAAAACACCACGCGCACGGTCCCACCTGGAGGGACCCGCACCGTACGACGCAAGCTCATCACCGGATCAAGCACGGATCCGACGGTATTCGAAAGCGGCCGGCCGCCAATCATCGAGACCGCCGTGCGGACATGGTGTCCGCGTCCGAGGAATCGGGCGCGATCCGTTTCATATTGCAGAGGACCCACGATGTCTCCTTCGACCACAACCACCTGGGCCACCCACACCGTCGCTTCTTCATCCGATCGCCTACGACGTGTGGCGAGCACCGCGCCGACCTCCGAAACGAATTCCGTTTGCACGAAAAGATTTGCAAACGCTGGATGTGCCACATCGGCGGCCTGTGGAACCAGGGACAGCTCGGCATAGGAAGTCACTTGTAGATCGCGCGCGCTGGTTCCCATATTGATCACGGAGATGCGCCGCATTTCAGCATCATCCTCGGACGACACCACGAGATCGAGCGTCGTGTTCCAGTCACCGTCCCGCCGAGAAATTTCTGCCCGTTCTTCGGTAAAAGACGCCTCATACTCGTCGGCATCAACGCCACTGGGCTGATAACCGGCCGACCATACCGCTCCCGTCTGCATGTCGCGCAGAAAAATATAAGAACCCCAGCAGTCCAGCGTCGCATCCTCGCGCCAGCGCGTCACCGCTATATCTCGCCACCGGCTGTATCCAGACCCGGATGTGGTCAGCATGACCGCATACCGCCCGTTGGACAGCAGATGCGTCCGCGGAGTTGCCTCATGGGGCGAAGTGAATCGCCTCACGACCGGCGGTAGGAGGTCGCGGACTTGCCCCGCCGCAGCGACTTCTTCCGCGCGCGGGCGCGTCACCGGTACGTCGCGCGGCGTCCGTTCCTGGAGCAGGAGTTCGGTGGCCCGGACGATCGGCTCGGCATGAAACCGGCTTCTCATTACTCCATCGTTCAAGACATTCGCGATCGAGACCAACGACATGCCCTGATGATGCGACATATAGGCCCGCACGATCGCCACAACTTTTCCTTCGGGCACTCGTGTCCTCGTGTAATCCAGTGCTTCATAGAACCCGTAAGTTCCCCTCCCTCCGGCCTCGGCGAGGCGTTCGAAGCCTTGCGTGGCTTCCATGGGATCAATCATCGCCGCGAGTGCTGTGGCATAGGGCGCGACGACCACATCCTCACTGAGACCTCGCTTGAGTCCCAGACCCGGCACTCCAAAGCTGGAATACTGGTATGTCAGGTCGAGATCGCGCGCATTATAGGCCGACTCCGAAACACCCCAAGGCACGCCTCGCTCTCTACCATATTGAATCTGCCGACGGACGATCAGCTCATAGGTCCGATACAGCAAGCTGCCTGCCGGGAACCGCATCACCAACGCCGGCATGAGGTATTCGAAAATGGAGCCCGACCAGGACACGAGCGCCGAACCGTCTCTCACGGGCGTCAGGGCGCGGCCCAAGTGAAACCAATGCGATGACGGCACATCGCCCTTGGCGATGGCGATAAAGCTCGCCAGTCTGGCCTCCGATGCCAGCAAGTCGTAGCAACTGGGGTCCAGGCTGTTCTCTGGCACGCGATAACCGATGGACAACAGTTTGCGTGTCGGATCGAAGAGAAACGTGAAATCCATGGCGTGAACCATGCGTTCCACGCTCTGTGTGATCCCCGAGAGACGACGGACCAAGGCCGTGATATCCGCGACCGATTGCCGGATGGCATCAGCCAGCAAGGTGATTCTTGCCAAGGTGGCCTGATCCTGAGAGGGCCGGCTGAGTAATTGTTCACGTAAACTCTCGATTGCACGGAGCGCGGCCGCGAACCGCACAGGCGCAGTAACCAGTGTAGGAATGGGATGAAAGAACGGTTCGATAACCGCCCACTCCGGCGATGGTCCCGACTGATGGTCGAACATGGCCGCCCGGTCTTTCGCACTGAAGCGGACCCATGGCAGCAACAGTTCTGCGTCCCGGAGGTGGCTTTCCACGCACGTCCGAACCGCGTCGGTCCAGGCACGCAACTCCCCATCGGGCTCATCACCGCGCTCCTGTCCCAGTGCCTGAGCCATATCCGAGACCGTATGAGACAAGGCAGTTAGCCTGCCGAATCTGGTGGTCCAGCCGGCGGCATCGACCGGCCTCGACAAGAGCGCCATGGCCAGGACATCGACGGCTTGGCTCAGCTGCTTCCTGGTCACCGTGTGGGTCTGTCGCTGGTCTGGAATCTCCTCCAGCGCATCGCGTAACAGTTGAATGGCATCATCGATCCCGGCAAACAAATGGCTGTCGATGGAAGATTGCCGAATCAGCTCGCGGCATCCGTTCCCCACGACCAGCAAATGTCCCGCGAGATTTCCACTATCGACGGAGGATACATACTTCGGATCCAGCGGATGAAGGGTACGTGTGTCGTACCAATTGTAGAAATGCCCACGAAATAGCTCGAGACGGTTCATGGTCGCCAGTGTGGCTTCCAGTCGTTCGGTAGCGTCAAGTGTCCCCAACCATCCTAGGTCACGGGCGACCAGGGTTGAGAGCAGATAGAGTCCGATATTGGTCGGCGAGGTCCGGTGGGCTATGACGGGTTTGGGATCTTCCTGAAAATTATCGGGTGGCAACGCATGGTCCTCAGGAGACACGAACGTTTCGAAGAACCGCCAAGTCCGGCGCGCAATCAATCGGAGCGTCCGCGCATCGGCCGGAGAAATCGGTCCGGTCCCGGTGAGTCGAGGCGGTAGACTGACCCACCGGGCCACAGCAGGAGCCGATATCCAGAGCAGAATGAACGGAACTGCGACAGACCAGGACTCATAGCTCCCAAACACCGCCACCCCGCCGGCTGCCACGACGGCGAGCGCCACACCACCCACCATGCGCCCATACATCCTCGTCAAGTTGCACGTGTAGGCATCCTCGGCTTGAGCTGCAGTCACCCACTCCAACATCCGCGTTCGCGTAAAGACGAGCCGACCGAGCGTACGAAGAATCGCATCCGTCATGAGCCATGCCTGATGCACGAGGAAAGTGACGGTCAGCACGATCTGCCTCGCGGCCAATTTTAGATCCGTGCTTGCTCCACGAAAATGGGTCCGCAAGGCAATTCCGGATCGGCGTGGATAGAGCCCGAGCACGAAAGACAATAGCGAAGGAATCGCGATCGTGGCCAGAATGAACCCAGACCAGACCCATGCAGATCGTTCCGGCAGCATCCATCCGACGATCAGCGTCAGAAATGCCGCGGGAGCCGATAGGGTACGGCGGAGGTTGTCGAGGATCTTCCAACGGCCGATGGCGGGAATCACCACCGCGCGATGCGGCTCAGACTCGGTATGCCCTCGCCCGAACAGCCAGGGCAACAGCTGCCAATCGCCGCGCGCCCATCGATGCTGCCTGGCTGCCGCCGCTTCATAGCTGGCAGGAAACGCTTCGAACAGCTCGATGTCGGTCGCCAACGCCGCGCGCGCGAACAATCCTTCAAAAAGATCGTGACTGAGCATCGCATTGTCCGGCACCTTGCCGGCCAGCGCCGCCTCGAACGCGTCGATCTCGTAAATGCCTTTGCCTGTGTAGGACCCTTCCCGAAACAAATCCTGGTACACATCAGATACGGCCGACGCGTAGGGATCGATCCCGCTGGGCCCGGAAAACGCCTGTTGAAAATACGAACCCTCGCCGCTGCCGGGGAGCGACGGTGTAATCCGCGGCTGCACGACCCCATACCCTTCAAGCACACGTCCGGCGCGCGGATCGAATCGGGGTTGGTTCAGAGGGTGAGCCATGGTGCCGATTAACCGATGCGCGGCTCCACGGGGCAACCGTGTATCCGTATCCAGCGTGATGACGAACCGGACCGTCGGAATCGCCTCAGGGAGCTGCCCGCCGACGGACATGAACGTCGTGCTCGTCGAGCCGCGCAGCAATTGATTCAATTCATGCAGTTTGCCTCGTTTCCGTTCCCATCCCATCCACACCTGCTCGGACTCGTTCCAGACACGCCTGCGATGAAACAGGACAAACCGCGATCCGCCCCCGGTCGAGGGACCGTACCGCTTGTTCAGATGCGCGATCCCCTCCACAGCCCTTGCCAGCAGTTCAGCATCCCCCGAAATGCTTTCGCTGGGGGCATCCCTCCAGTCTGAGAGCAACGCGAAGCGCAGGTCATCATCCGCATTCGCCAGATAATGCACCTCCAATCGCTCAACCAGTTCATCGATCCCCTCTCGGCTCGTCAGCAATGTGGGGACGACCACAATTGTACGCAATTCTTTGGGAATGCCGTTCCGCAATGCCATCCGGGGCAGTGACCGCGGCCCAAGGATAGCCATCACCATGCGATTGATAAGCGCCATAGCAAGATCCGAGGCCGGTACGAGTGCCACGAGGCCAAGGAGCACAAGGCCTGCGACGTTCACGCCATTTTTGCAGGCATACCAGAGCGGGATGGCGAGGACCATGGCGGTTCCAACCGTCAGCGATCCTAGATAGCCAGGTACGGATGCCTGGACATACCAACGCAGCAGCCGTCGCTTCCAGGACACCCGGTAGCCGAGTTCACGTTCAAATGCCCGGCGGCCCTGAGAGATAAGGTAATAGCCGGGATCTGTGTATCGATCTCGCTCCGACTGCTCACTCGCATGCAGCTCAACTCCAGCCAGCCTGGCACGGTCCATGACCCGCGTGGTCACGTCGATTTCTGAGAAACCCGTGCCGCGCGAAAGATCCTCGATCGCATGGCGATACGTGTCTCGGGTGACAAAGTCCATCTCGGCATAGCGGGAATCGCATCGCAGGATCTTATCGACTGGGCTGACCGCTTCGAAAAATTCCTCCCAATTGAATTCAGACGTCAACCGCATGCTCGTTATGATATGGCGGACCGTGACGCTCATGGCCGCCTGCTGCTGATGCTCCGCATGCACCATGTCGTCGGCGATCGCGCCCTGCGCGGCCAAGCGTTCGTCGAGCCACCGCAGCACCGGACGCACCTTGGGATCCAGATCACGGAGTCGCTGAACCAGCTGCACGGCGAACGCAGTGGCTAATGGTTTGCTCTCAAAACGACGGAGCGCATCGGCCGGAGGCTCTGCGGCAAAGGTTTCGCTCCCGAACAGGCTATCCGCCAGTTCATCGGCTTCGAGTCTGTCGGCACGGCTCTGAACAATCCGCTCGGTCAGCCTCCGAAGATTCTCCACCAGCACAATGCGTAGCGAGATGGCCACCGCCCACAATTCACCGATCGTCAGCGGTTGCACGCGTTGATACGCCGTCACAAAGCGACGGAGCATGTCGGGGTCAAAACGACTGTCGGTGTGAGCAACGAATGCCCAGGCAACTCCAAATACCCGTGGATGATCCTGTAAATGCCCGGATGCCAATTTGGGCAATTGCCTGTAATACCCAGGCGGTAAATCATCGATGATCTCGCGAAGCTGTTCGTCGACAATATGGAAATTATCGACGAACCATTCAGCCGCCGGGGTAATCGTTTTCTCATCGCGAATCGCATGGGCGATGCTACGATACGACTCCACCAAGACCCGTCCATTTTCGAGAACCCGAGGCATGAGTAACCGGCCCACCCGTGCATTTCCGGTGACAGCCTGTGCAGCCGCAAGACTTTCCGCATGCTGCTCGAGCCGTTCGACTCCGAAAAGCTCGGCTCGAATCGGTTCCTCCAGCTCGGCACTCTTCGCAACAGGCGAAAACATCGTATTCATGCACTTTCCGGCCAACTCAGGAGTCGCTAGGCTGACTCAGTTACTGAAGCACACCCACCATACCGAACGTGAGATCATCGCGTGGGATAACGAAAGGGCAGCTAATCAGTCATCCAAGACCATCGATTCCGATCCGGATTGTGAGTGTAAAGTTTGCAATCCGGACATGAAGCCTTTTCAAGGGGAATCCATCCGGATGAGACGACAGAGCTTGGGATCTTTGTCCGACGACAGCCTCCGGACGGTCATCTGACAGGCCTTTGAGCCCGACTTTTCTCATCCTTTGATTTTCAATTGTTGATATTCCGGTTAATCATCAGCCTACCCTGCGTGGCCTCTGTCTGCAGAACTATGGAGACGTAGTCGTTTCAAACGCTTTCATCACGAGGGTCTTCTCTTTCATCTTGTTCACCAAACCTCCGTAGGAATGATCGCGGATAATGCTGGCGAACTGCGCATGGTAATTGCTCACGATGCCCGCGCCGTCGATGACCACATCGTACACATACCAATGGCCCACCTTGTCGGCTAAGCGAAAATCTAGGGTGGTGTCCACCTTGCGGCCCGACAGCTTCATTCTTACCTCGGCACAGTTCTCCTCGCGCTGTTCAGACAAGTAGAGCACCTGCTCGTCGGTATAGTTGTCAATTCGACCGGCAAAGGTGTCTCGGAGTAACTGAACAAAGAGGGCAACAAATTCCTGCCGCTCGGTATCAGTCAGTTCTATCCAGGACCACCCCAGTGCCCGTTTGGCCATATCTTTATAGCTGACGCGCTGCCTGATGACTTGCTCAATCTTCTGACGTCGTTCCACCGAGCGGCCCGGCTGCTTCAGCTCTTCACTGTTCAGAATATAGATCACCTCATCGATGGTGCTTTTCACTGATTCTGTGGCGGTCTGCTCAGCTGAAGCCACGGAAGTCCCGATCAACAGCGCAACCATGCTGGCCATCACCACCCAGATCGTGCCGAGACGCGTTTCGGAACTGATTAATCTCATACTAGTCGCACTGTTGGATATCTGGTTTATGGGTTCCTCTCCACAGTGACATATGGCCCTATCACCCAAGTGCTTGCGATCATGATGGATGTCCGAGATCTGTCCCTCATTTTCCAGTTGCAGACGCGATTGCGTCTCGGTGATGGCTTACATATCCTGAGGTAACTGGCTGCCCGGCCCTGGCACGGTTTTCACTGAAAGACTCGGCTCGGACACTCCTTGCATCGACGCCTTCAGTTCCTGAATGGCTCTTGCGACATCCTGCTCCGTCGATCCAAACCGATCTCCCATCACCTTGATGGCCTGAGCGATCGCTTTCTTCATCTTCGAGATTTGTTCTTCTGTTGTCATAACCCCTCTCTCACTCGTGAATCTCCGCTGTGGATCTGATCGGTCAGTACACCCGGTCGGTGCGTCCCGCCACCAAGTGGATCATCAACAATACAATCCCACTCATAAGCAAAGTCCAGGAACTCTGAGTCGCAACCCTGGCTATTCCAGCCCAATTCAGGCCCCAGGCAATCAATCCGAAGAATAAGAACATCGCTGCGTAGCACAACATAGTGAACTCCCTTCCGGCGTTGCGGACGCTATTGGGAAACGTCTTCGCACTCCTGTCTTCACTTCAAGTAACCAAACGACTCCGTCTTGGCGGGCGTCACCAATCGTGGGAAGCAATCGTCGCCTCAAGTTACTCTCTGGCGTTGTAGCAGCGGAGACTGAAGAATCGGTCGCGCCAGGGGAGGGATCGACTCGCGCGAGGGAATTAGGACAGTCGTGGTAGCTGGAACGTCAGAGCCTCCATCGGCGCACCGATCATGGATGGATCGCTCATGCTTCCCATCACCCGCATCAAGAACATCAACTTGTGCAGTTCACGCTACGCGCTTTAACTATTACTAGTCAAGTATTATCTTGCCATGCGTTTCACGAACTTCTATTATTGGCCACAATTGATTAACCTATTCGCCCCATCCATCAGAAAATCTTTATGGACATTGCGCTCCTCATCAGAAATCGATTGAAAGAGTTGGGGCTGGGTCAGCGGACTCTCGCTCGTGCGGCTCGTGTGACCGAATCGTATATCTCGCAGTTGCTGACACAGAAAAAAATCCCGCCGGCGCCGAACCGGACCGACATGTACGATAAAATTGGGCGAGTATTGCAATTGCCGCAGGGACAGCTCGCAAAACTCGCCGATCAGCAGCGCCGCGAACAGCTTAGGAAACGGCTCGGAGACCAGCCGACTCCCTTGCTGCGCAACGTGCGGGAATTGATCCTCCGCAAGTGTCATCCCGGAAAAACCAGGCAGATCCGCGCGATTTTCGAGAAACAACCTTTCGGCGAACTCGAGCAGTTCGTCGCACAGAAGCTGCTTAGCGTCGTCAAAAGTGTCGCTCGGCAGGAACTCGACAATCCTACGTGGATGCGCAAGGTGGCTCGACTGAGCAGGAAAAGCTATCCACAGATGCGCGTCACCGTCCTGGAGTTTTTGACTATGACGATCTTCGATCTCTCGAACGAGAACTGCATTGCGTTTCTCAATCCCTTGATCGAATCCTGGGATATTGACCTTGCCACCTTTTGCATGGAGATTGTTCTGAACCGTCGGGTAGCGCCAGGACACCACAAGACGTTCGAGTTCATGGAAAGAGGACCGGACAAGACTCCAGGGGAAGAGCCTGGGTTTAAGGAATTTCTCCAAGATCCCTTACTGAGCGGAGATGCGACCGAGGAAGAACTCACCTTTCTACGCGCACTGACGTTTGAGAGCAAACGGCCGACCTTGCTCTACTATTACCGTGAGCTTCAGAGCCTCAGAGACCCGCTGCATTTTCAGTCCTCTAACAGGAGGCCCTCAGCACGGTGACAACGCCTTGACACGCTGTTACTTCGTCAGCAGGTGAGTCACAAGCAGCGCAACCACCCACGCCATCGCGTATGCGAGCAAGAAGAGTTCCGCTGCCATCGCACGCCGAAAATCACGCCACCTGCTCATAACTTCCTCCCGTGTTAGTCTGCTGCTGTATGCACGGCACGAACAACTGAATCCGCACCTGGTCTTTAAGGTTTATCTCACACTGTCTTTCCAAGACTTGGCCGTAGGAGCCCCAGGGACACGTGCCCTGTTCTGACTCGGTTGACCGTGACTCATACGATTAGCCTCAATCCCTGAGTCCGTCGTCTCGCCACATAGCAGGCACCGCCAGCCCAGCACACGGTCCCGAGTCGACACCTCTCTCAGGTCGATTTCGATCATCAATCCTTGGCAGCGTGGGCAGTCCATGACACCCTCCTATGGGCTTGACCTACAACACCCTTCTCAACGTCCCATTCAAGATCAGACAGTCATACATACAATCAGGAGTAGTTCGATGGAACCAATCCCACCATGCCTCGGCAATGAGATCTCACGGCATGCTCAGGTCAAACCTCCTTCCCACGCTACGAGCATCCCTTGGATGGATGGTTTGCGGAGGCTACATTGAAGACCGCGAGATTCGGATGCTGGAACTCCAGCCGTTTCTCGCGTATCTGAAACGTACGATCCCCAATTGCCAACAGCTGCTGCTTATTGAGGAGCAGATTCCGCTTGTCATATACGGCCCACTCGTATTCCCGCGTCATCGCAAGGGCATCGACCGGGCAGGCTTGCACACACAGTCCACAAAACAAACAGCGCGTCATGTCCATCGAATACTCCCGTGCATATCGCTTCGTCGGTTCCGCCGGTACTTCGGCGCTCACAACGGCAATGACGCGAGAGGGACAGGCGGCCTCACAGAGATCACACCCGACGCACTTCTCGGTCCCATCGTCATAACGCAGCAAGGCCAACATGCCCCGATAATTGTCCGGCAGAATCCGCTTCTCATGTGGATACTGAAGGGTCACGGGCTTGTAGTGAATGAGATGGCTCATGGTCGACTTCATTCCCACAGCAATCTCATAGAAGGTGATCAGCTTGATCCACGCGGTGAATTCACGATACTGACTTGCAAATCTCTTTCTCAGCCTCATGCGTATTCTTTCTTAAACCTGTCGAGCTGCCCGTCCGTCTCTTGCGGACGCGACTCTGCTCTCTCGCCCATGCGATCAGTGACCTGAGCCGTTTCAGCCCCTTCAGTCACGGCCGGTAGGGATGCTCGACGAGAGACATACACCGCAATGATCAAAGCCACCACGACGAGCACATTGGCCCCAAGATCCATGAGATAGCGGTTGAACACGAGATCGGTTAGTTCGTCCATATACGAGATTTGGGCTCCGGTTGTCAGGATGCGCCGCGTCGACGCAATCACACAGATATACAAGAACGGCTCCAAGGTGATCACTTTGGTCTTGAGAAAATTAATAGTGGTCCTAAACAGCTCCAACAAGATGATGACCAGTAAGAGGTCATGCACCAACCCGAGGACGGCGAGAACCGCATCTGATCCGACAGCAATCGCGAAGACATACCAGGCACGGACAAACAGCACGATGCTGACCGCCAGGAAACTCATTCCCGTCGTGACGTAACCGACCCCGTCCAGAGCCTCCAGCAAGTGGGTCGTCCTATCGCCTAGGATGCCCTCGAAGAACAACCATCGCTTTGTCGAGCGCTGTCTGCTTGTTGCAACCGCTCTTTCCATCATGTCTCCTTGGCTATACGGCATCCTGTCCTCAGGAAACAGGTACTATTGTCTTGCACAGACGGATACTCCGTTTGTGCCATATGCTTGCGGCCCGACCTTGTCTGTTTGTCTGATTACACAATTTAAACAATCAATACCGCCTATCCTTGCTCTTCTTCCGGGATCGAAGCCCACATCGTGATGCCCCACAAGAGCACGATAATCGTAAGCAAACTGTAAATCTGATACATATTTATCACCTCGCTTTGATAACACTTCGAATTTGCCGTTTTTACCTCTGTTCACCCATCGCCAGTCTCCTAACACGAGAGTCACGTAGGAAATCATTCAAAATTTCGGAGCCGATCGGATCGCTTTCCTCGTCTTCTCTTCTCCCACACAACTTTGTTCAGCCAACATGCGTTGCCCGGCGCTGGCCAACTCCGGGATTCTGGCCCGACAGGCCTTTAGCGTATCTTCCACGGCACCTGGCGCCATGACAGCACGTTCTCCTATGGGGACACCACGCTCTTCTTTCGGAACGAAAACCATGGTTCTTTCCACGTGTGAATCTGCTGCTGCTTGAACAGGTGGAGTTGACTGTATTGACAGTGCGACGAACATCACCACCATCAAGACTACTCCGTTACGTGTTGTAACAACTGTTTTCATCATGATTACCTCCTCATACTCGTGCCTACTCTCCGTACACCCCAGGGTGGATTCACGCGATGCCGCGTACATGAACCGTTACAATACCCACTAGGCAGACGCAGAAGACACCACCGCTGTGGAACCTGTTATGCAGCACACTGCACCACTTGACTCGATGACACTCGTTATTCGAAGAAGCTGCGGAGACTGAGGAATCAGACGCGCAGGAGAGGCAGGGAATGCGCGAGAGATGGGACAGCCGACGTTGCGATGAACGTCACCCTTTCACCCTATAGGCCGCTACCATCACTGTCAATGCCTCGGAGAAGAGCGGGCCATGTAATGCAGTGATTGTATAGAGCTATATTTATTTTTCAGACGAACATGCTCACAGTGAGTGAATGACGATACCCGGCACCTATTGTTTCCGTTCCAACACGGGCAACAGCACACCCGTTGCCCTAGCCCAAACGGCTTCATTTATTCTTGTCGCGCAGAGATTTGGCCAACGGAGAAGCAAGACTGGGGAGGCTCTTCCCATCTGAGTCTTTCGCCCTATGGTCAAGGCCATCTTAACATTCATCCTCCAAGAGGTTTATGAGATAATCCCTTCATGATTCTGAAGCGCTGGCTTGTGGGAGATCCTCTTAAGACTGCTCAAGCGAGGCACGAACGGCTTTCAAAAACGATCGCCCTTGCCATCTTCTCCTCGAACGCTATTTCCTCCGTCGCATACGGAACGGAAGAAATCCTCCTGGTGCTGAT
The DNA here is from genome assembly GCA_024998685.1 of Nitrospira sp. Lineage (GTDB taxonomy): Bacteria > Nitrospirota > Nitrospiria > Nitrospirales > Nitrospiraceae > Nitrospira_D. The sequence continues at coordinate 3,530 of JACOEH010000066.1, read as the reverse complement.
CCTAGCCGGCACGGCAGCGGTAGCCTGGTCGATCCCGGTCAGCTTAGCCATCCTCTTTCTCGTGCTGGTCTTGACGATTTCCTACCGTCAGATCATTTACGAATATCCGGAGGGTGGTGGAGCCTACGTCGTCGCACGGGCGAACCTGGGTGATCGACCGGCTTTGGTAGCGGCTGCAGCGCTGATGATCGACTATGTCTTGACCGTGGCCGTCAGCGTTGCGGCAGGCATTGCGGCGCTTACCTCGGCCATCCCAAGTCTGTTTGTTCACCGCGAGGCTCTGGGGCTTGTCGCCATTCTTTTCATGATCGTGATGAACCTCCGTGGGGTTCGCGAATCAGGCAAGTTTTTCGCAATTCCAACTTATTTTGCCATCATAGCCTTAGGCCTTCTGGTTATCGTGGGAACCTTTCGATCTCTTTCCAGCGACGGGGCGGTCCTCCCATCGACAAACCCTGGAGAGACAGAAGCGCTGACCCTATTCCTAGTACTCCGCGCCTTTGCTGCAGGTTGTTCGGCGGTCACCGGCATGGAGGTTATTTCTAATGGTGTGAAAGCCTTTCGTCCGCCTGAGTCGAAGAATGCCGCCATCACTATGATATGGATGTCGACCATTCTCGCGTCCCTGTTCATGGGCATCAGTTGGATGGCCTATCACTACGGTATCCTGGCCAAGATCGATGAAACGGTAATCTCGCAACTGGCTCGCTTGACGTTCGGCACCGGCAGCATCTACTACGCCGTGCAAATCGGCACCATGGCGTTGTTGGTATTGGCGGCCAACAGCGCCTTCGCGGGCTTCCCTCATTTGGCGTCGATCTTGGCGCGCGACGGATTCATGCCCCATCAAATGGCAACCTTCGGCGATCGCCTGGTCTTCTCAAACGGCATCATCATTCTTGGGTTCTTCGCATGCCTCTTGCTCATCGTGTTCAAAGGAGACACACACGCGCTGATTCCCTTGTATGCCATCGGCGTGTTTGTGTCATTCACACTCTCTCAGGCCGGCATGGTGAAGCGTTGGCTCGTGAAAAAAGGGCCACATTGGCAGACCAAACTGATCGTCAATGGGGTCGGCGCCGTAACGACCGGCATCGCAACGATTATCATCGCCAGCACCAAATTCATGCAGGGCGCTTGGATCGTGTTTGTGCTTGTCACCATCCTGCTCCTCATGTTTCAAGGGATTCGCTCTCACTATAAGGCCGTCAAGGAACAGATCGCACTGGACCGCCGAGGCGAGCGGCCTCCATTGCCTCGTCGCAATATCGTGATTATTCCGATCAGCGGCTTGAATCGCGCCGTGGTTCGTGCGTTGGACTATGCGAGAAGCCGACCTGGTGAAATCCGCGCCGTGTATGTGGATCTTGATCCGGAAGAAAGCGCCAAGGTTAAAATCCAGTGGGCACAATGGGGCGGTGGCGTAAATTTGATCGCTCTTTCCTCGCCCTACCGATCGGTCTTGGGCTCGTTACTGAATTACGTCGAAGAAGTGCTCGAAAAGGACCAGAACACCTGGGTGACCGTCGTGATTCCCGAGATTCTTCCGGCAAGGTGGTGGCAGAACATCTTGCACAATCAGCGGGCCTTGATGCTCAAGACCGCGCTGCTCTTCAAGGATCGCGTGATTCTCACCGACGTTCCCTATCATTTGACGCGATGAGCGTGAATAGTAAAAAGTTCCATGTGAGCAATGAGAAGTTTGAGAACCGTCTCTTCTCTCCCCTCCATGCCAACTTTTTAACTTTCGCACTGGTCTCTAGTGTCCTAACCGGGCAGTCGTTCGCGTTCAAGATCACGGAGCCAATACAAGGAGCCACGCTCACGGCAGGAAATACTGTCACTGCACGTGTGGATTTGGGGAGGGACACCGGCATCGTCAAGGTCCGCTATTACTGGTACGGTGAACAGGACGAGGTATTGGTCGAACAGGATGACCCAACGGCCGCGGGCTCCATCGTGGCGCCGGTAGCCATGGTGGGTTCAGCAGAACAGGAACCCGCCTTTGGCGGCCCACTGAAAGTGCCACAGGATGGGATCGGCCCGATGCGTCTGTTGGCGGTAGCCGAAATCTCCCGTGGGCGATTAGGGATCGGATCTGTCTTCGATGAAGTCATCGTGAAGGTTGATCCCTCTGCCGCCCTCACCACTATCGATTTTGAAACGGACAAACCTTTGCACCTCGGCAGAGCCGGACAGTCCTCCGCCTTCGGCCATGTAGACTCGATGGGCAAGATTTTCGAACTCCCGGTCGTCGCCGACTTTGCCGACGGCGTCACTCGACACATCAGCACACCGGCCAGCGGGACTCGTTACACATCTTCCAATGATAAGGTTATTCAAGTCGTAGCGAATGGCTTGCTTCAAATCGTCGGCAACGGCAGGACAGCTATCACCGTGAGCAATCGTGACAAGCAGGCTTCACTGGATGTGGATGTGAAGGTGAACGATGAACCGAACGAACCGCCGATCGCCGATGCTGGATTCGACAAGTCCGTCAAGGCCGGCTCCCGAGTGAAACTCAGCGGGCTCAAAAGCCGTGATCCGGAAGGCGAAGCCCTTTACTATAGTTGGAGCCAAGTGCGAGGCAGCAAAGTCTCGCTGCTCGACGCCAATAACTTAGAGGCGTCTTTTCTCGCACCAATCGTCTCAGAACCTCGAACGTATCGCTTCAAATTGCGCGTCACGGACAAGAAAGGAGCCGATAGCTTGCCGACGTTTGTGGATGTGACGGTGGAACCGTAGATCCGTGAAGCGTCGCTGTGGCTGGGCTTTTCGACATGGCATCCGGTTAGCCTCAGGCATTTGCCCTCAAATGCCCTTTCGCCTATACTGACATCATTTCAGACACCGTATCCTAGGAAGAGGATCCAATCATGGCAATGCTCAAAATCTCCCTCTCAGACGGAGAAATGCGCCGACTGGAAGAGCTGAGTAAGCGTGAGGGTTTGACCGTTGAACAGATGGTCCGACTCGGCATCAACGACTTCATCGGCCAGCCTGATGATGCGTTCAGCCCGGATTCCGCAGTAGAGATGCGATTACGGTGAGGCACCGGGCCTGTGGGGCACCAGCCTGACAGTGGGCAGGGTGGCATTCGGTGCGTGAGTGGAGGCGTGATTCGCATCATCGGCCTCGCTCAGGTCCCAGTCCAACTGCGCCGCAATCGGCAGCCCTTCAGCGAGGGTGTGCAGCCGCTGGAGAAACTCGGTCCGTTCCTCCGGGGGGACCGCGAATCGAACCCGTAGCCGTCGGGCTGCGGGAATCAGATCGGCCCCGACCAGGAAGACCAGATCCCTTACCGCCGTAGCCGCCGCTTAAACCAGCACGAGGGGAGCACCGTCTCCCGGAATCCCATCAGCAGATTGTAGAGGACGCAGCCCGTTCGGAAGGCCGCATCGGTCGCGTCAAACGACTGGAGACAGCAGGTGTCCAGACTCAGGTCCTCTTTCAGCTCCTTGATTCGATTCTCACTGTCGAGGGTGTAAGAATAACTGTGTAACTGGTTATCATGCTTCTTCTAGAGAGGA
>JACOEH010000065.1 GCA_024998685.1 Nitrospira sp. | reverse complement strand
TGTCGCGCATAACACCCAATTCATGTGTCAGCGATGTGTTGACCCTTGTCGCCTAACCTATAAGCAAGGCGCCACGACCCTCGGCGACCTCACATACACGTATGACTCGGACGGCAACCGGATCAAAGTTGAGGGCAGCTTTGCTCGAACCAACCTTCCTCCAGCGCTTGCGACGACGACTTACAATGCGAACAATCAACAAACCACATTCGGCACGAGCACGGAGACCTTTGACCTGAATGGCAACCTTGCGACTGTCACGGACGCCGGTGGCACCACGACTTACACGTGGAACGCCAGAAACCAACTCGCCAGTATCTCCGGTCCGAGTTTAACTGCGTCCTTCACCTACGATTCCTTTGGCCGCCGCACGGGCAAGACGATCAACGGCACCACCACCAACTTTGTGTATGACATGCTGAATCCCGTGCAAGAAAAGGACGGGGGGACGGTCACGGCGAATCTCCTCACTGGGCTCAGTATTGATGAATTCTTCACGGGAACGGATAGCGTGGGAGTTCGTGCATTGCTGCCAGATGCCCTCGGTTCAACCGTTGCATTGGGTGATGGCACAGGCACGTTGCAAACGCATTACACGTATGAACCGTTTGGCGTCACGACGCAGACCGGAGCCGCGAGTACGAATAGCTACAAGTTTACAGGCCGAGAGGATGATGGGACCGGGCTCTACTACTACCGTGCCCGGTACTACCAGCCGAGTCTGCAGCGATTCATCGCCGAGGATCCAATCGGGTTCCTCGGTGGGGATGTGAATCTCTATGGCTATGTGGACAATAACCCCCTCCTCCTTAGAGATCCGATGGGTCTGCTCACATTGGGGCAAGGAACGCTTCTTGGGTGTGGCTTGGGAGCTGGAGGAGGCGCAATCGGTACAAAGAAACCACGCCAAACAGTCATAGGAGCCGGAGTTGGTGGAGCTTTAGGGTGCACATTTGGGACATTGATTGCGGTTCCTGGAAATCTTCCACTTCCTCCGACACCTGCGTGGGTCGCAGTTGGTGCTTTAACAGGAGGTATCGCTGGAGGCCTAACGGCAGCGGCAAAAGGAGGGACTCCATTGCAAATTGCTGTTGGTGCCCTTGGTGGTGCGGCAGGAGGTGCGATAGGCAACCTAGTTCCGCTTGGGCCTGTCGGAGGAGCACTTGTTGGGGTTGGGGTCTCGGGATTTCTTGATCTTATTGGACCTTGATGTGGACATCATGGAAGTTCTGAGTAGGATTGTTGAGAAGTTTCCCCTCTGGAACGCCAGCGTGTTTCTCGCTTTTGTGGGAGTGTGTATTTGGTTGCTGACGAAACTCGATGAACAGACACGAGGTTTTGTTGAATCACGCCGACACTTGTGGGAGTCAACTTCTACGTTCGAGAGTGAATTCAAAAAGTATAAGGGACTAGGACATCTGTTTCTATGGTTTTGCATAATTTTCAATTTTATTTGTGCCACGGTGATTGTATATGCATATCAAGTGGTTCGTTAACGAAGCGGACTGTAGACTGAGGCTGTTGACAACGTCGCCTCCGAACCGACGCTGACGTACAAGCAGGGCAATACGACGCTCGGCGATCTGACCTACACCTGCGAGGCGGCGGCAATCGGATCAAAATTGGGGAAGCTTCGCTCGGACCTTCCACCAGCGCTTGCGACGACGACAAACTACAACGCCAACAATCAACAAATCACATTCGGCACGAGCCCAGAGACCTATGATTTGAACGGCAACTTAGCGACCGTTACTGACGCAGGTGGCACCACGACTTACACGTGGAACGCCAGAAACCAACTCACGAGCATCAGTGGTCCCAGTCTCACGGCGAGCTTTACCTATGACAGTTTTGGCAGAAGAACCGACAAGACGATCAACGGCACCACCACCAATTTTCTCTATGACGGACTCAATCCGGTGCAGGAAAAGGACGGCGGGACCGTGACGGCGAACTTACTGACCGGTCTCGGCATCGATGAGTTCTTCACGAGGACGGAGGGAGCCGGAATGCGCGGGCTGTTGCCTGACGCTCTCGGTTCTACGATTGCGTTAGGGGACAACACAGGGGCGATTCAAACCCAGTACACGTATGAACCATTTGGAGTGACGACACAGACCGGAGCAGCTAACACGAACAGCTATAAGTACACCGGACGGGAAGATGATGGGACAGGGCTCTTCTCCTACCGGGCACGATATTATCAACCACGAATGCAGCGATTCATCGCCGAGGATCCGCTTGGCTTTGGGGGTAGAGACTTTAATGTGTATGCCTATGTCCAGAATAATCCACTCCTCCTCAGAGATCCAGAGGGGCTGCTTACACTGGGGCAGGGAACGCTCCTCGGGTGTGGGATCGGCGGAGTAGGAGGTGGACTTGGTGCGAGGAAAAATACCGTGGCAGGAACTATAACGGGAGGGGCGCTTGGTTGCGCGTTTGGGTCACTGATTACGTCGGGAATTCCAGCACTCCCCCCCACGCCCATTGGCATTGCAATTGGGGCTGGAGTAGGTGCTGTGACAGGAGGTATCTCAGGAGGCCTGACTGCTGCGGCAGGGGGAGGGACTCCATTGGGCATTGCGCTTGGTGCCCTTGGTGGTGCGGCGGGAGGAGCCATCAGCAATTTAGTTCCGGGTGGCCCGGTCGTTGGTGCACTTCTTGGGGCGGGGGTCAGCACTTTCCTTGGCCATATTGGACCTCAATGAAGGCATCATGGACTATCTGAGTTGGGTTGCTGATAGATTTCCTCTCTGGAACGCGGGCGGGTTCCTCGTCTTTACAGGTGTGTACATTTGGTTTCTGACGAGACTGGAGGAAGCGGCACGAACACAAGTTGAATCGAGCCGATACTGGTGGGAGTCGACTTCTACGTTCGAGGCCGAATTCAAGAAGGTTAGATCAAGAGGGCGTCTGATCTATTCAATTTTTATAAGTATTAGTTTCCTTGCGGCCATGGTGATTGTGTGTGCACATGTATTGGTTAGATAACGAAGCGGGCATTTAGCAGGCTGTTGACAGTAGCAAGAATAGGGGTCAGAGTATATTTTTTGAACGGGCTTACGTAAATAGTTCTCTGACCCTTATTGCGTGCACATTATGTGGCCGCATTTGTCAGTCATGCCGCCAGTTTTTGAACATCGAGCGACTGCTAGAACGGTACAGGAAATAACCGCATTGAGGCCTGGCGGGAGGTTCGAATACCTCCCGCCACATCGCACTTTCCCTTTCTCCCTAAGGGGTTTAGGGAATTCTTAATTCGTAAGTTCTGTCGTTTGTGCAGTCACCCGCTACTTCCGTGGTGAACCACACAGTCTTAACAGCGGGTCCCCACGGATCGCTGATTTTCCCCTCGCCGCTCGTGTCGTTCCGATATTCGATCCGAATCTTCTCCATCGCATTATGCGCAGCGAGTTTGCCGAGAGATTGATTTTTCCATGTATGATCTTCTCCAGATGACAATTTCCTATTGCTGAGTCCTTCCGTGTGTTCTTTCCCCTCTACCTGATAAATTAGCGAAAGGACTTTGACGGCTTTGCTTTTCTCGTTCGTAATTTTGAAATTAGCGTCGCAAGCAAGGCCGCCCGCGCCAACATTTCCTGCCGTACTAAGCGATACAATAATTCCAATCGCTGCTATACCGAAGTCTCGCCAGGCACGGTTTCGGACTGGGCAAGACGTGCTAGCACCGGACTCTATGTTTGATGCTGAGTGTGAATAATATGAATTCATGGCTTTCTCCTTCCTTATGGCCATCTTCCTCGATTTGAGATTTGAACGTATAATTCCTACCATCAAGTGATGGTCCTGTTAATCGTGATGAGTTCCATCACGGTCACCCCGACGGGGGCTTAAGTGCGTTCATCCTTGCTTCACGTACGAAGGATCTGAGACGCACGTCGCTTATTACCCATCTGTCCAAATGTAGAACTTGGAGACATGGAAAGGATCCAGCGGCGCGCCTAACAACAATGGACCTTTCATGCTCTCAAATTTTGAGAGCGAGCAAGATTCGTGCGCATTGTGAGGATGAAACATTTTTGTATTTTCTTACCGGGATATCATCAATTCGCTTTATTTAAGGTAGCGGCTCGCGTCAAGTGTATCTTGCGAGATACTGGATCGAACCAATTGGATACATATCTGACGAATAAACGAGAGAGTGGTCTCAGGGTGATGTCGGTCCTGCTTTGATTCCACCACGTGATCGTGCAGCGTATAACCGTCAATCCTTGATTAGAAAAAGGTACAGCGCAAAACGATTGCCGTACGTACGTATTAGCACGATACGCATATTCACTCTGTTGTGGAGAGCGTTGGGTCTCGCTACAATCAACAGACATTCTATTTGGAAAGTTCGATGTCCAATCTCCGCTGTCCGGCCTGCGGGGCGAGTAAAATCCGGCTCGCTCACAGAAAATCCATTTCCGATGTGTTCCTGAGCGGTCTGACGATTTTTCCGTTTCGGTGTCAGCTCTGCGCCGATCGCTTTCGAACATTCCTTGGGCGCCGTACGCCCAATCCCCGTCGCAGCTTCGAGCGTGTCGAAGTCTCCTTCCCGGTCTGGTTTAGGCCGCGCCGGTCCAAGTACCCAGATGAGTCGGGACAAGAGGGCGTGATAGAGAATCTATCGATACGTGGATGCCGGATTCGTTCCGCGACTCCGGTGGCGATCGGCTCGCGGCTCGAGCTGGAATTTCAGCATTCCAACGATTCCTTCCCGATTACTATCGAGGAGGCCGTGGTGCGGTCGTCAGCCAATGGCGCGATCGGTCTGCGTTTCACTCAACTCCGTCGAAGCGATGAGCGGCGCATTCGCCAGCTTCTCGATGTATGGCTTCCAGAATTGTTGCCGTCCAGGCGGTAGTGGTGACCATTCAGGTTCCCGTGATGATTCGGGGCTATTCCTGGCGAAGCACCGCCAACGGCGGCTGACCGAGTATCCGATAAGTGCTGAGAAACCCGACCAGCATGGTGAGTGTGATCGTGGCTGTAAAGCCCGTAACCAGCACGGTCGGTTGAAGGCTCCAAGAGAGGTCAAACATTGTCTCAAGGACTGCCCAGGACAGTGCGCTGGACAATGCGCATCCCAGCAGACCGGCCAATGTCCCCAGGAGCGCGTACTCGGCCGCAAACGTACGCACGATCACGCTGCGAGTCGCTCCGAGGGCTTTCAGGATGACTGATTCGTACAGCCGCCGATAACGCGTCGCCGCCAAGGCCGCTGCCATCACCAGGCCGCCTGAAAGAACACAGAACAGTGCCACGGCACGGATGGCGAGGGACAACCGATCAAGCACCTGGACAAAACTGGCGAGGACATCGCCCATATTGATGGCCGTCACATTGGGGAAAGATGCGACGACCGCTTGCTGTAACGCCGTCTCTTCGGACGGCGCGACACGAGCCGTGGCCACATAGGTATGAGGGGCGCCATCGATGGCGCCCGGCGAAAAGATCATGTAGAAGTTCGTGGAAAAATTTCCCCACTCCACTTGACGAATGCTGCTGATCTCCCCAGCGATGGGTACTCCTTGGATGTCGAGCTCGATGCTGTCGCCGACTGTGAGACCAAGTTGCTTCGCCGCATCCTCCTCGATCGAAATCAGCGGTTTGGTAAAGACTTGTCCCGGTTTCCACCACTCGCCCTGAACAATCTTATTGTCTTTGGGAAGGTCCTGGAGGAACGTCAGAACGTATTCGCGTGTCAGGTACCACTTCTTCCGCCGCTCTTCCTTCTGGGCGGCTTTCTCTTTCTGTTCTTCCTCTTCTGACGTGGCTTCGAACTTCACGGGCTCATCCTTGACGGCTGATAGCCGGGACCGCACCAGCGGTGTCAGTTGAGGGTTTGGATCGCTGGAGCGTCGGCGGAGGAGAGCAGCCATCCCTTCGGCCTGATCAGGTTGGATATCGATGAAGAAAAACGTCGGGGCGTCGGTCGGCCGATTGTCACCTACTTGTGCGAGGAGCGAACGTTCGACGAGCGACACAGTCGTTACGACCATGGCGGCGATGCCGATCGCAATCGTGATGCTCACTGCCTGGCTACCCGGGCGTATGATGTTGCCCAGCGCTTGACGAAAAACGAGAGGCTCAGGCCGTGGCGATTTTTTCAGTGCCATGAGCACGCCGCGTGCCGACACACCCAACAGCAGGACTGCAACCGCGAAGGCCAGGATAAACAGTAGGCCGATCTTCCATGAATTTGCTTGCCACACTGACAAGAGTGCCAATCCCAAGCCGATCCCGACCGACACAAGAATCTTTGCCCTGTCAATCTCACGCCAAGCCGCCCACCATGGTGCTACGGGGATCAATGGAGTAACCTCACGGCGGAAGATTCGAGCCGGTTTGACATCACGGATCGTCAACAACGGCCAAAGTGCAAAGAGCAGCGTGGATAGCATGCCCAATGCCAACCCCTTTGCAAGAGGAGCCGGCGTAAAATTCATTCCATTCGTTGCAAATCCCAATTGGTCGAGAAGATCCGATGCCATCAAGGCTGCAATCATCCACGGGAATCCTTGGTGGAGCAGCACACCGATCATGAGGCCGACAAGGCTTCCGACCAGCCCAAGGATCATCGCCTGCAACCCGTAGGTTCCGATGATTGTGGAGGACTCTGCTCCGACTGTCTTCAAGACAGCGATCGTATTCAATTTTTCTCGCACAAAAGCATGAACCGACGTAGCAACCCCCAGGCCTCCTACAAACAGCGCCGTCAATCCGATCAAGCCCAAATAACGGGTCAGCTGTTCCAAAGACTGCTTCAATTGTGGTTGTGCGTCACGATAACTCGACACGCGGGCAGAGTCCGGTGCAAGTCGCTCTCTCAACTCGTAGAGCAGCGGTTCAAGCGGCATAGAGTGTGGAGTTTTCAGTAGATATCGCTCACGAATCCTGCTGCCTACCTTGATCAGCTCAGCCGCGTGAAGTCCTTCTCGGGACATCAGGACTCGGGGACCAAGGCTGAAGGCGTTCGCCATGCGATCCGGTTCCGTCCTGACCACGCCGGTGATGATGAAGAAACCTTGCCCGATCTTGAGTGGATCCCCTTCCCTGAGTCCCATTCGGATCAGGAGAGACTCCTGTACGACGACTCCAAAGCAGATGCGGTCGGGACACCGGCGAGTTTTCCGGCTAAGAAGTTCCACGAAGTTGCCCTGTGGTTCCAGTCGGAGCGTGCCATAGAGCGGATACTGAGGCTCGACGGCCTTGAGTTCAATGATCTGAGTCGCCTGCCCGCTTCCGGTTGACTCGGTTCTCGAGGCCATCGCCACGAGTTCACTGACGTGGGTGAGAGTGACTCCACGATCGCTCAACGAGTCCAGAACCTCCTGCCCTTTGGGACTCATCAGGTGGGAGAGCCGGATTTCAAGATCGCCTCCCAGAAGGCCGCGCGCTTCTTTGGTAACGGCCCGTTCTACCTGCGTGCCGAAAAGAGAGACTCCGGTCAATGCGCCCACGCCGATCGCAATACAAACCAAGAAATAGAGAAAGTGTCGCCATGCCGCGCGTGTCTCGCGCAACGCCATATTGAATATGAAGGAAGTCATGGCTCGACTATGGGGAATGAATCGGAGGATAACGGATCGGGGAGAGTCCGCGCAGCACTTGGCGAGGCAGGCATACTATCAGACTCCAGATGTCCGTCGCGGAGCGACAGGACACGCTGCATCGATGAAGCCAGCGTTGCGTCATGCGTCACGAGAACGAGGGTGGTGCCATAATCACGATGGAGTGAGAGCAGCAACTCGATGACGTGGGCACCGGTAGAACTGTCGAGGTTCCCTGTCGGCTCATCCGCCAATAGGATAGGGGGACGACAGGCAAAAGCCCGGGCCACCGCGACTCGTTGTTGTTCTCCCCCTGATAACTGGACCGGATAGTGCTCCATACGATCGGACAGTCCGACCGCAGCAAGCAATTCACCCGCCCGATCACCGGCCCGACTCACTCCGCTGAGTTCCAGTGGAACGGCGACGTTCTCGATTGCCGTAAGGGTCGGGATGAGATGAAACGATTGGAAGATATAGCCCACTTTTTCGCGCCGGAACCGGGCCATCTGACTCTCACCCATGGTTGTGATGTCTGTTCCATCCAGCTGAATTGATCCGCTGGTCGGTCGATCCAGGCCCGCCATCAAACCCAGCAATGTCGACTTTCCACTTCCTGATGGCCCCACAATGGCCACTGTCTGCTTTGTCTGGATTTCAAAGGTGATCCGGTCAAGAATCGTGACTGAACGACTTGCCGCCGTGAGAACCATCGAAACATCTTTCACAGTGATCATCAAAAACGTTGCTCGCCTTTCGAAATGAGAGCTTCAGGAATGTTATTATACTGTACAGAACAATGAACGAGTATTGCTTCACATGACCGTGAAACGATTTCATGACATACTCATGCCGGTCTTCTTGATGTTGCTTTGGCCGCTCACTTCGGGAGCGATCTCAGCATCGGACGATAGACCCCGCATCGTGGCGTTTGGGGACAGTCTCACCGCCGGACTTGGGGTACAAGCCCATGAATCCTACCCGGCTCAACTTCAACGCCGACTTGATGATCTGGGTTACCACTATTTGGTAGTCAACGCCGGTGTGAGCGGCGACACGACGGCCGGTGGACTCCGACGTGTTCCCTGGATTCTGAACAACAAGCCTGAGCTGGTGATCCTCGAATTGGGCGCGAACGATGGACTCCGAGGGCTCCCCGTCGATCAAACAAAAAGCAATCTTCGACGGATCATCCGGCAATTACAGGAGGCCGGCGCGACGGTTGTCTTGGCAGGAATGAAATTGCCTCCGAATTATGGACAGGACTACACGATAAGTTTCGAGGCCATGTACCAGATGCTGGCCACAGAGTATCAGCTTCCCTTGATCCCCTTTTTCCTTGAGGGGGTAGGTGGTTCATCCTCGCTGAATCAGGCTGACGGTATTCACCCAACCAAGGAAGGCTACAAGATCATCGTAGAGCAAGTGCTCAACGTTCTCAAACCGGTGTTGAATGAGCACAACCCCTCGGCTTCTCACAAGCGGAGTTGAAGGAGGGACTTCTCGGTCAAGCGCTCACGATAGCAAGACAAATCACCATAGGGCGGCCAACCGAACCGCTATTCATTACGACTTCTTGAAGAACGTGTCGTAGACGCCGTACGCGAGGACCACTGCGATCAGTGTATAGTACAGACCGGTGATTCCGCTGTAATCCGGAGGCCCTCCCCCCTCTGGGGCATTCGCCAATGCCGGTAAAGCTTGGACCAGCAAGATCCCCGTCAACAGACCTGTTCGTGAAAGTAGCCGATTCATCGCTCCCCCCTTCTAAATCCATCGAATCCGTACACGAGAAGTGGGGCACATTGTACTGGACGGCGACGGGAGGGCGCAAGAGGAATCAAGCCGTAGGCGAATCGGCGCGGTGATGGGGCAATTGCTATTCGTGAGAAGGCAGCACGACGGCCGACTGGAGTGTCTCAGCCACATCTTTAAACGAACTGACAAGCTTTTCGAGGTGAGAGCCCTTCTGAAGCATATCTCCCGTAACAGCCCGCATCTGTGCGGCATGCCGTACGATTTCGGCGGTCAACTCGCTGACTCTGGTCAGCACTTCCTTATAGGAAGCCACTTCGCGTCGAAGTTCCTGAGTTGTGGTTTGTGCGGCGTTGCTTTCCCGCAGAGAGGTCTGGAGTTGTTGCGTGAGATGTCCAACGTCTGCATCACGGTCTTTCAATTGAGATTCGAGACTCGTCATGACCTCTTCACTTTCCCTGCGTCGATCCTCAAGATTGTTAATCGCTTGAATCCACATGGAGATCGCTCCGGGCGCGAGTGCGGGAGGAGCGGGAAGCGGCTCTTGCCTTTCAAGAGCCTTCATCGCCGGTTGAAGCCATTCCAAAAAGACCATGACATCACTGAGTTTTACGTCGGCCGTGAACGACGGCACGGTGGCCCTTTTCCCATTATCCGAAGGACCGCCCTGAGGCGTTGTTAGCGATTCATTGGCATAGCTTGTTTTTCGCGATTGCCGAGGCTTGGCCCATCGCTGATATTCCAGCAGCACCGCGATGCAATGGCGGCACATGGGTTCGTCGGTAAGCGCGCAGGAACATTTCGAGACGAGGTGGCCGTCCTTCAGTCGGATGTTCTGCTCGTATAGACCGGCATTGCCCACGACGGCAGAGGTGATTTGGGAGTCGTCGGCTTCGACGATACGGACGCGATTCGCGGTCAAATACCGATGGGCGATTTGAAAAGCAGAAGCATCCGAGATTGCCTGAATCATTTCAGACGTCAACAATCCAAGCCGATCAGCACTACAAGAGATTCTGTTTTGCATCTAAACGCGCCTGGCTCTTATGCAACCATCACGCAATGGTGGCCTCAGTGTGCCGAGCGCCTTGAGTCCTGTCAAGCGCTGAACGGTTTTGTGTGCCCTAGTTCGATTTGACTGTCTGAAGAGTCAAGCTCGACGATCGTTTTACCGGCAGGGTTTAGTTGAGCTGGACTTTCCCATGGGCGTCAGCCAAATATAGTCGGCGATAGGTTCCTGCATGAGTGTCCGAACCTCTTCGGTTTTACCGGGCTCAAACGACATCATGTAAATCGTAGTTTGTTTGATGTCATCTCCCAGGCGTCTGGCGACCCGCTTCGGCACGGGGAGGCCATATTGAACATGGCCTCCTCCCGTGTAACTCACGATCATTCGACGGGAGCCGTCGCTCTCCCGGCGAAATTCTTTTTGTCGGTGGACCAGCGTTCTCGCCATGCCTTCGTCCCGGACCATCGATGCCTCATACATCGTCCGGAAGTGCTCCTCGGTTCCTCCGTGGCACCGTCGCAACTGATCGACAATCCTCTCACGATACGCCGGATCGTCGACGATATCTTCCTGTAAGATCCCCCACGGCGCCCATTCCGGCTCATGCCTCGCCTGGTCGAGGCCCAGTTTGACGACACGCCGAATCAAAGGTCTGGGCGGGTTCATCGCCAGGACGGACAAGTGCCGGTCTCGTGCAAACGTCACCAATGGAGCGTAGTCTTCAAATGCTCCGCCCCAATTTTGTTTCCAGCGCACCTGTTCCAAAAACTCGTTCGTGACGGACTGGGGGGTCGCTACGTAGCCATCGAGCGCCGGTTGGCCATCCCAGCCGAACATCTCCATTCCAATGGTCGGTTCAATGCCGTCGGCCACCAATTGATCCAGCACTTTCAGCGCTGCCTGAATATGATATGGATTGTGGTGTTCCTCTCCCAAATAGACAATGTCGTATTGCTCCAGCTCCGTCATCAATCCTGAAAAGGGGACGATACGGCCGGTTTGCGTTTCAAGAATCTGCCACGATTGCCATTTCTCATCGGCGTCCGAACGGAGGTTGGCATCACGCTCGGCTCCACAGCCGATCGGGAATGCCAGCATGCCCACGAGCAAGCCCAGTATGACGGCCGATCGCCGGCCGAGAGAATAGACGGACAGGAACCGTGCTCTCATAAAACCACTCCTCCCATACCGAATGAGCGTGAACAAGCCGACTTGACGTCGAAGCTTGAAGGTTATTATGCTCCTTGTCGAACAATCCTT
Organism: Nitrospira sp.; assembly: GCA_024998685.1. Classification (GTDB taxonomy): domain Bacteria; phylum Nitrospirota; class Nitrospiria; order Nitrospirales; family Nitrospiraceae; genus Nitrospira_D. The sequence continues at coordinate 8,198 of JACOEH010000065.1, read as the reverse complement.
GATACCCTCTCACGCCCAGCCGATCGCGCTTCCATGAGTCCCGACCCACTCGCTGAATTCCGCCGCGCCGTGAGTGTTCGCGCGCGTCAATTTCCCCGACAATGGGAGGCATCAAAGAAGTTGCTGGAAGAGACCGCCTTTCCCTCCACCATCGCGCGACTCCGTGATGCGGTTCGGAGGAAGAATCTTCCGGCTTCAGTGAAAGAAATCTTGTTGCGTCTCCTCGAGCGGCGCACGCCACAACGCGTCCAGGATCTCGATGGAGAGAGGCTCAAGTTTGCCACGGGTCTTCCTCCAGCCAAAGCCCTACGTGCGCTGGCCGTCTTTTTTGAGTTAGTGCCCACAGCCGCCACGACGTGGCCTGTGACTCATCTATCGAGCGAGGAGGCAGAAGAAGCTGTGCGCCATTTGAAGAATCCATTCGACCTCCTTCTTCATCGCACTGACGCGGCGTCCGTGTTGGAGATCGGGGCCGGTGATCTCTCATTCGCCGAGGAGTTAGTCGATCTGTACGGCTCCGAGCTCAATCAGCAACACCGACCGTTCATCGTTCACTGCCTGGACCGGCTCGATCCCCGTTCCCAACTGGGCGGTCCACTCCATGCGAGTCCGGAAAGACTGCAGAAATTACATCGGAAGGACGGGCTATCGTTCTCATTTTTCGGTAATCAGGATATGCTTCGACTAGGCGATCTGGATCAACAGGGGTTGCTGGCTCCGCGATATACCATCGCCACCTGTTGGGCGCCAGCCACACCGACCTTCGCCTACGAGCCGACCAGGCTCTCCGAGACATTCATTCGTAGCGAACTGGAGCGCACCAAAGGCGCATTTCATCGGACATGTTTCGGCAAAGAACAAGCGCTTGAAGTCCGGCATGCCGGCCGCGCGCTTCTCTTCCCGCCGTGGAAGTTTGAGATCATCGGTCCCATCGCACTCTTGAGCCTGCTCGCTCGCCGCGGATTTCTGTGCATGCTTGGATCAATGGATGCGCAAGTGTTTTGGGAACTTCTGGCGCAACTACTGGAGGAGCCGCGCTATCGCCCGCCGGACCAGCCCTTTGATTCGACCAGTCTGCCAAAAATCTTCGGCGAGGTCTATCATGTCCTTGCCGGTCTGCAGATCGGCGAATCAATCGACTTGGCTGAGGTGGCGCCCCTTCGGCGTCACTATCTGCGGTCAGGCTCATCTCATTTAATGGATGACGTCGGCGGTCATTTTCGGTATGTCCGCATCAGTCGAGGCGCCATCTTTCCCGGCATTCCGGCGAGCAGCACTGCACGGAAGTTCGCTTCCATGACCGAAGAAGTTCCCCCATGGCTCGTCACACTGGTTCCTGCGTAAACTGATCCAAGTCTTGGCGTAGTGCCAAAGTTGCAAAAATCTTGAATAATTGACCGTTTCCAGACCCTTTGTTAGACTTCGACCGTGTCCGATCACCAGGCTTTTCTTCAGCGATCTACCACGCCTTAGCCATCATGAATTCAACGGATATCATCCAAGCCATCAAGGAGAATATTGCGCGGGTGATCAAAGGCAAACCACATGTGATCGAAATGAGCCTGGTCGCGCTCTTGGCGCGCGGGCATCTCCTGCTCGAAGACGTACCGGGAGTCGGAAAAACGACACTCGCCCATAGTCTTGCGCGATCGCTGGATTGCTCCTTCAAGCGCATTCAGTTCACGAGCGATCTGCTTCCGTCCGATATCGTAGGGGTCTCGATATTCAACCGCCAAAAACAGGCCTTTGAATTTATGCCGGGTCCGATTTTCGCCAACATTGTACTCGCGGATGAAATCAATCGAACGACGCCGAAAACACAAAGTAGTCTTTTGGAGGCGATGAGCGAAGCGCAGATTTCGTTCGACAACAAGACCTATCCCCTGAATCAGCCGTTCATGGTTATTGCAACGCAGAATCCCGCCGAATACCATGGCACGTTTCCCCTCCCGGAATCGCAGCTGGATCGATTCTTGATGCGGCTTCGCATCGGCTATCCCTCGCCGGAGGAAGAAAAAAAGGTCCTCGACCGGCCGCAATCGCTCCACCCGGCCGAGGAGCTCCAACCGTTGCTGACGGCTCAAGATGTCCTTTTGCTGCAGGAACAGGTCGATCATGTTCTCATGGAGGAAAGCATCACGGACTATCTCTTAGCCATAGTCCAAAGCACCAGGCAGTCGGACCTCTTGGCATTGGGGGTGAGTACCAGAGGAGCGTTGGCGTTGAGCCGGGCTGCTAAAGCGTTGTCGCTCGTTCGCGGCCGGACCTATTGTCTACCGGACGACATCAAAGAGCTGGCTCCCATCGTGTTGTCTCACCGCATTATGGTGGCCCGCGCCCAGGGGTTGCGCCCGCGAAGTTTTGAGCAAGCTGAGCGGATTATCCAGGATCTGGTCGACACGATTCCCGTCCCTGTGTAAGTCTTGCCCGAAGTCCGTGTCCCGACATGGGATTGGGGTTACATGCCGCTTCAATATTCCTCCTTCACTCAACGATTGTTTCGCGGGCGCTCGACGCGGATCACGTCAGAGGGTGTTCAATTCCTGCTTTTTACTCTGGCGATCGGCATCGCGGCCATCAATACCGGCAACAATCTCTTCTATCTTTTGCTCGCGATGATGTTGAGCCTCATTTTGATCTCGGGAATTGTGGCGGAACATTCCTTGCGGCGATTGGAATTCCACCGCCATCTTCCCGATCATCTCACCGTGAATGAACCGGCCAACGCTACACTGGTCGTGAAGAACGGTAAGTCCCGGTTCCCAAGTTTTTCCTTGAGGCTGTTCGATATCAGCGAGGGCCGGGAGCTAGGTCAAAGTCTAGAGATTCGCCAACTCCTTCCCGGCGCGAGCCGGCTGCTGTCGTATCCGCTCGTTGCCTCGAGGCGCGGCCGGCTGCAACTGGATGGGATCCGCGTCGGGACGGAGTTTCCGTTCGGACTCTTCATGAAACGAGCGTTGTATCCGATCGATGAGACGGTCATCGTGTGCCCGGAGCTCAAGCCGATCAATGAGAGGTTGTTGCAGGGTCTGCTCACCGCTGGACCGGAACAAATTGTCAATCGACGGGGGCACGGCAATGATTTGTACAATCTTCGCCTGTATCAAGCCGGAGATGACTCGCGAAAGATTCACTGGCCGACGACGGCGCGGACGTCTCAGTTGACGGTCCGAGAAACCGAGGCTGAAGACCAACGCCGTGCCGTCGTGTCTGTGCCGACCGTCGCTCCAGTGAGCCACGACGCCTTATTTGAACAGGCGGTTTCCATTGCGGCCTCCATCATTCGGGTCTTGGCGCAGCGCGGGTATATTCTTCAGTTGGTCGTAGGATCATCCCACTCGGTATTCGGTCAAGGCGATCGCCACTTCTTGGAACTTCTTCGCATGCTCGCCCTCTGCGAACGGCACCCCCCCCACGCTGGGTCCATCCTGTCGGGAAACCAGCCCCGAGAGCCTTTGGATGCCCAAGGAGGAACGATGATTGTCGTGCAGTCATGGCTGGGACCGGACGATATCGAGCCGATGCACCCCACCATTCTGATTGACGGAGCCGTCATCGCAGGAGCGTCGCATGCCGTTTGATCAGGCCCTTCGATTCGCGTCGATTTGGCTGGCTGCCACCTCCTTCATCGGATTGACGCTTGGGGCCGGTCTGCCTGGATGGTTGGCTGCGCTGACCGGGGCGGCTCTCATCGTGGCGTTCTTACGGAACGGAGGCAGCAAGTCTGTGGAGCAATTCGCGATGGCTCCTCCAATTTCAACCGCCGGATGGAATCTTCTTGTGATCGCCGGCTTTCTTGGATTCTGGATAGATATGTTGTGGGTCTCGGACGAACTCCTTCCGGCAGGCATTCACTTTCTCATGGTCCTCATGATCGTCAAACTGTTCAACCTCAAGATTCGCCGCGACTATTTGCATCTTTACGCCATCAGTCTCGTGGCGATTCTGACCTCCGGGTCCCTCACGACGGATCTGTGGTACCTCCCGATTTTCTCGCTCTATCTTTTTGCAGGTGTGTGGACACTGCTGCTGTTTCAGCTGACCAAGCATACGGAGGAAACCGGCACCCTCACGCCGTCGGCTCCCATGCGAGCGCCACTTCATCAATCAGCCGGCCACGTGACGCCCCAGCTCTTTTGGCTTGCAAACGGGCTTGCCCTTCTCACTTTCAGCCTGACGTTAGCGATCTTCTTTGCGATTCCACGGGTCAGCGCGGGGTTCTATCAAAAAGGATTCGGGGAGAACATCCGCACGTCGGGATTCTCCGAAACGGTGAACTTGGGAGAGATCGGCCCCATCAAGCGAGATCCTAGTGTGGTGATGCGGGTTGAATTGTCCGATGGCGCTCGGCGCGAAGCGGGCCGACTTTACCTCCGAGGTGTGGCATTCGATCAATACGACGGCAAAACTTGGACGAATCGGATGAACTACCGGCGGACTGTCAGCGAAGACGGGACGGGGTCGTTCGTTCTTCGCGGTAGTCGATCTCCTGCGCAGACCCCGCTCGGCGAAACCATCCGGCAGAATATCATTTTAGAACCGCTCGACACCCCCGTCCTTTTTGCCGCACCTTTTATCGAGACAGTCAGCGGAAAGTTCCCCAGCGTCCAGTCTGACCCCACCGGTGCGGTCTACTTGCCGTTCCCCAGTTCGTCGCGAATCGAGTATTCCGTCCTTTCTCGCTCCACCCCGGTGCTACCGGCAGACCTCAGTCCGGAACCCGGGCGCTACCCGGAATCATTTACCCGACATTTTTTGCAGACCCCTGTTCAATCCGAGCGGATCACTGTCCTAGCCAAGGACATTACTCAGACACAACGTACGGCGTACGAGAAGGCTAACGCCATCCAATCATTCTTAATCCACAACTTTCGTTATAGCCTTGATGCTCCACTCGCTGAGCTGGACCATCCGCTCGAGGAGTTCCTCTTCTCTCGAAAAACCGGCTACTGCGAACACTATGCGACTGCCATGGTCATGCTGCTTCGGACGGTCGGAATCCCCGCGCGCCTCGTCACGGGGTTTCTCGCCACCGAATGGAATGAATACGGCAACTATTATGTGGTCAGACAGCAAGACGCCCATGCCTGGGTGGAGGTGCACCTGCCGTATTCGGGGTGGATCACGATGGACCCCACTCCGCCCTCCATCGAAAATGCTCCCGATGTGTATCCCGCATGGCATGCCTTGGGGCGAATAATGGATACCGTCAGGCTCCAATGGAGCCGGTTTTTTGTGCAGTACAGCGCGGCGGATCAGCTTGCCGTGGTACGGGAGTTGAAAGCGGGAAGTACGTCGGCCCGCAACAAGGCATTCGATTCCATGAGTGCGCTCTTCAGCCCGGTCCTGGCCATGTTTGGTGGGATTACCAAATACGCAGCTACTGGAACGATACGGCCTTTGGTGGAGGTGCTTGCCATTTTGCTGATCGGCATCGCCCTGCTTCTCTGGCTAGGGATCAAGCGGCCCTGGGTCAAGGGGATGGTCGGCAAAAGGATGACGCGCAACGAGGAGGTGATCGCGCAACTCTATGGACGAATGGTCCAACATCTCGCTGGGGAAGGCATTCCGAAACGGACCACCACAGGACCCCTCGAATTCGTCCACCTTGCTCAAGCGAAATGGAACGATGCGAATTCCGCGGTCGCGTCCATTACAGAACTCTATTGTCGAACCAGATTCGGCCACATCCCCCTCACACAGGAAGAACTGTCCCTCGCCGAAGACCATCTCCGTCATCTGATGGCACTCGACAAACCGTAATCCAAACGGAAGGGGGGTCTCATTCGTACACAATGAGATGTCTGGGACAGCAGACGGGGCACATGCGACGAGCGACGACTTGTCTTAGAACGGGCGGTTCGTCCCTAAGTGTTAAGGGCGGCAAGTTTGCCAGGCACAGCGCGGGATCGGAGCGACAGGCTGGGCTGGCCCCGTTTGACTGACAGCTCAAAGCAGGCACGATTTGGCCTCCACGGATGTCGGTATAGGGCAGGGCGACGGTTTACTCCTGAAAATATATTCCCTCTTGCTGCCCGCAACATATCGGACAACTTGCTCGGATTTCCGAGGCGCTCCTAAAAAAGTGTGGCTCGGAAGTCATCGGCTTATTCCTTGCCGCCGTGGCAGTCCTTATGGAGGTCACACTAACTCCAGTGCGCGGGAAGGGTTCCGTCTCACATAATCATGATGACATAGGGGGTGCAGGATTCTATGGCAAAAATATTCTATCCGAGCTCTGAAAAGCTGAAATACCTCCTCGAAAGCATTCACCACCGCGAGATCGCATTACCTGACTTTCAGCGGGACTTCGTCTGGGATCCCAGAGAAACGGAAGAGCTGATCGAAAGTATCTGCCAAAATTTCCCGGCAGGCAGTCTTCTCCGCATTAAGAATTCTGATAGCTTCTACTTTTCCCCAAGGGAGTTCTCGGGCGCACCATCTTTGAATGACCATGCCCCTTCATATCTTATTCTTGATGGCCAACAACGGCTAACATCTCTTTATCAGGCATTTTACGGAGTCGGTAATCATAGGTATTTTATTGACCTGCAAGGGCTACTAAATGGGTTGGACCTAGAAGACTGCATCTTCTATTTGAGGCGGAGTGACGCCAAGAAACAGTTTAATTCCATCGATCAGCAAGCAAAAGCATTGGTGTTCCCATTCCAAAATCTTTTCGGGGAAACAGGTGGCTTCGAAGTATGGCTTGACCAAGTTCTAGAGTTTAGTGAACAGCCGGATGGACATCAAAAGACACTAAAGAAACGACTACGGGAGACACGAAAGCAGTGGCTGACGGCCGCCGAAGACTACGAATTCCCGATGGTTACCCTTTCAGACGACACTTCAGCTAGCGCTGTCTGCACTATCTTTGAGACGTTGAACAGAACGGGCGTGAAGTTATCCGTGTTCGATCTTCTGGCCGCAAGATTTTGGCCCGATGAGGTCCGCCTCCGTGATCTATGGGATCAGGCTCAAAAAGACCATCAAATTATCGCGGACTTTGAGGTGGACCCCTATTACTTACTGCAGTCTGTCGCTATTGTCACTGCGAAATCGGCGCCATCATGCAAACGGAAAGACGTGCTAGCCATGACGGTTGAGCAGATAAAGGACGGCTGGGGCCCCGTCGTCAGAGGGCTTGCAGATACATTACGGATACTTAGAAATGACTGTGGGGTAGTGTTGCCGCAATGGCTTCCATACAACACAATTCTTATTCCATCCGCTGCTATTTTGGCCAGCGCTGGAGGTGCTAAAGGGCCGAAGTCGGCGCCAACCGAAATAAATTGATGCGATGGTTTTGGTGCTCAGTCTTTGGTCAAGCCTATGAGAAAGCGCCCAACTCTCAAGCCGTTAAAGACTACAGTGAGTTAAAGGCGTGGTTTGCTGGAGGCCTGCCCCCGCTGAGTGTGTCGCAATTCTCCTTTGATCTAAGTCTGCTTCGCCAAACAACGCCAAGGCAGCGAGCTGTTTATCGTGGCGTTATTGCTCTAGTGCTTCGCAACGGCGCGCGTGATTTCCATACGGCGGATCCCATGACCGCAGCGACGATATTGGAAAGAAAGATCGAAGATCATCACGTTTTTCCACAAGCGTTCCTTGCGGAAAGAAAGCCCGAAGTTACAACAACCGTACGAGACTGCGTATTGAATAGGGCCCTTATCGATAAGGAAACGAAGGGTCGTATAGGAAAGAAAGCGCCATCAACTTATCTTCAAGAAGTGGAGAAGGAAGTTAAGGGAAAAGGATTAGGACTGATACTTCGTTCACATCTCTTGCCCGACGAGTCGGATTCGTCATTGCGCCAAGATCTATTCAATCAATTCCTGGAGGATCGAGAGGTTCTTATTGCCGCTCAACTGAAGGAGGTGACCAGCTAGAGGAAACAAGCGGCTGACACCCCCATGGCGCCGTCCGCAGCATCGCTGCCGGGTATCTCGTCTATCACGTGCTCAACCTCCGCGTCGGGTGGCTTCTGCTGTTTGAAAAGCCTGCCGATTATGTCGCGTTTGAACGAATTCTGGGGGAGGTGCGGGCAAGAGCGACACAGAGAAATAACGACTTCCTCGCTCAGAAGATTTGCAAAGACATAAAAGTCTCCAAAGCAGGCGTGCCACTTTTCTTGAAGAAGGTCAGTTCTTTAACCTGAATCCTGCGTGAATAATTGCCATTTCACGGCTTGAGAGTTTTGA
>JACOEH010000064.1 GCA_024998685.1 Nitrospira sp. | reverse complement strand
CATCTAGCTGGCCGCTTCCATGCTGTGGATGCAATGAATGTCAACACACCCTAGAAAAATTTAAGGAACTGGATGTTGATAAACGAATCTGGTGGGGTGCGGACGGAAATAACATGCCTCGTCTGAAAAGATTTCTTAGTGACGTCCAGCAAGGTGTTGTCCCGCAGACTATTTGGCTACATGGCGAAGTTGGTAATACGCAAGAAGCGAAGAAAGAGGCTCTTCCATACGCTACGAGCGTAGAAGATATGTTTCAGACACCAAAGCCGGAAAGACTTTTGCGTCGGGTTATAGAGATTGCCACGAATCCCGGCGATCTTGTCCTCGATTCCTTCGCTGGTTCAGGCACGACCGGTGCAGTCGCGCACAAGATGGGGCGGCGCTGGATCATGGTGGAGTTGGGAGAACATTGCCACACGCACATTATTCCACGACTCAAGAAGGTCATTGATGGCGAGGACAAGGGCGGCATCACGGAGGCCGTCGGATGGAAGGGTGGTGGAGGATTCCGTTACTACCATCTTGCGCCCTCACTATTGGAGGAAGACAAGTGGGGGAACTGGGTCATCAACAAGACCTATAACCCCACCATGTTGTCTCAGGCGGTGTGTAAGCTGGAAGGATTTACCTACGCGCCGAGTGATGCGGTCTATTGGCAGCAAGGGCATTCGACTGAGCGGGACTTTATCTATGTCACGACACAGAATCTGAGTCACGATCAACTGCAAGCGCTGAGCGATGAAGTCGGCGAAGGCCGGACGCTCTTGGTGATGTGTTCCGCCTTCCGAGGGAAGCCAGACAAGTATCCCAATCTCACGATTAAGAAGATACCCAAGACTGTGCTCTCTCGCTGCGAGTGGGGCCATGACGATTACAGCTTGAAGATCGAAAGTTTGCCCAAAGCCCCGGCTCCGGATGGACAGCAGGGGCTGGAGTTGACGTAAGGGGGGTATGATCGATCGCATTGTCTCCAGGGATGGGGTTGCTATTCGGCTCACGGATGAACGATGGGCACATATCACCGAAGAGCATTGTGAACTTGCCGGGTTACGCTTGGAGGTGATGGAGACCGTGTCGCATCCCGACCGTATCCTACTGGGAGGCGATGGCGAGCGGCTCGCGGTTCGTGAAGTGGAAATGGGGAAACATCTCGTGGTCGTGTATCGAGAACAGAGCGACGACGGCTTTATCATTGCAGCGTTTCTCACCCGTCGCATTCGGTCTCTTGAGAAGAGGAGGCAAGTATGGCCATAGCAGACATCCAGGAATACTTACAGCTGATTCCGGCTGTGAACCGAGCACCGCAGCGTGCTGTGTGGCTAACCTATGACGACGAGGCCGACACGCTGTACGTGAACTATAGGAAACCCAGCCATGCTACGGATAGCGAGATGACCGATGACGACGTGATCATTCGCTATGAGGGTGAAGAGATCATCGGTTTTACGGTATTGCACGCAAGCAAACGGCTCAAAAAGACGGCATAGCGCCGAGCTGCGAGAATTCATGCCATGATTCAGAATGATCACGAGTTGGCGGTCATGCGAGCGCGTGCGGCTAAGTTGGAAGGGCTGTTGGAATCTCTGCGCAGGACAGCGAGGCCCGAGGAGTGGCACGCACTGAGTTCAGGCTATCGCCTGGAAATTGAGCGGATGCAGGGAGAAATTTTAGATTACCTCGTGCAGGACACGCCGTCGGCTCGGACTACTGCATGATATGGCAACGGGATTTTAGGAAGCTCACGTGGATCAAGAAGTCGACGGTTTGCACGTTCGCTTGGTGGATGTCCGGTGGAAGAATCTGAAGAGGTCCCTCTGGCGTGATTGTGGGCTGTGACGAATCAAGTCAGGTCGTCGGTATCGAGATTCTAGGACTCTCAAAGCGCCGACCATCCGGTGAACTCGTTGGATTTCCAATTTCAGGTCACTTCCAAGATGCCGGCTCAGACTGAACAATGAATAGAGACTTATGAACCGTCACGTCAACGCTATCGCGGGCCGACTCAGCCTCCGACCACCACAGCGACACTCGCTGGAGATTCTCGATCGCGTGACAGAGATTGTCCCGCCCAAGAAAGGTGCGGATATCGGTACGGCACTGGCGTCGATCAAAAGCGAGTTTCCGACCGTCACCGACTTTGAACGGGAGTTCCCGTCGCTTTGCTTTGCCCTCGCGACTGGGGTGGGCAAAACCCGCCTTATGGGAGCGTTCATCAGCTACCTGCATGCCGTGCATGGGATTAATCACTTTTTCGTGCTGGCTCCGAATCTGACCATCTACAACAAACTCATCACTGACTTTACACCCAACACACCAAAATATGTCTTCACCGGGATTGCCGAATTTGCGACGGAACCGCCGACCATTATCACCGACGACAATTATGAATCCGGAGTGGCGGCTCGACTGACTTCTCTGCCTGGGTTCGGACAAGAAGTGCACATCAACATCTTCATATCTCAAAGATCAACTCGGAAGTTCGCGGCGGAAAGGCGCCACGAATCAAGCGTCTATCTGAGTACATCGGTCAGAGTTACTTCGAGTATTTGGCGGGCCTTGAAGATCTCGTCTTACTCATGGACGAGTCCCATCGCTATCGCGCGTCGGCTGGGGTTCGGGCTATCAACGAATTGAAGCCGGTCCTCGGGTTGGAGCTCACGGCAACTCCCTTTGTGGAATCATCGAAAGGGCCGGTGCGGTTCAAGAATGTCATCTATGACTATCCCCTGTCCCAGGCGATGGCCGACGGCTTTGTCAAAGAGCCGGCTGTGGTGACGCAAAAGAATTTCAACCCGAGCCAGTTCAATGCCGCACAGCTGGAGCAAATTAAGTTGGAGGATGGCATACGTCTCCACGAGAACACGAAGGTCGAACTGGAAACCTACGCGAGGCAGGCAGGACAACGGTTAGTAAAGCCTTTCATGCTCGTCATTGCCAGAGACACCACCCATGCCGGCCTATTGATGCAACAGTTTCAATCGCTTTTCGAGGGTCGGTACAAAGACAAGGTCATTCAGGTGGACTCCAGCAAGACCGGTGCGGAAGAGGACGAGATGGTTCAGCGTTTGTTGGCTGTGGAGAGCCCGGATGAGCCGACTGAGATTGTCATTCACGTGAACATGCTCAAAGAAGGTTGGGATGTGACCAATCTCTATACGATCGTCCCGCTCCGCGCTGCCAATGCCCGAACGCTCATTGAACAATCTATCGGGCGCGGTCTTCGGCTGCCCTACGGAAGGCGTACTGGTGTCAGCACGGTCGATCGGCTCAACATCGTGGCTCATGACCGGTTTCAGGAAATCGTCGATGAGGCCAATAAGCTGGATTCCGTGATCCGATTGACGAAGGTGGAGCTCGATCCGGTAACCGATCTCCATAAGACGAAAACCGTCGTGGCTCAGTCAAAGGTCGGGGAGCAATTGCACGGGGCCTCTGTGTCTGGTCCTCTAGGAGGGTCTGCGCAAGCGGCTCCTATGTTTGCCGGTGAGGTAGAACGGGGAATTGCGCAAGCAGCGTACAAGGTCATCCAAAAGTATGAGCATCTTCCTTCCTCTGCTGATCTTCTGAAGCCGGAGATCCAGACCAAGATTGTGGAAGAGGTGAAGCAATCTATCATCCCAAGCCAGCAGGCCTTGCCGGGAATGGCTCCTTCACCGGACATTGCATCGGTAGTCGAGAAGACCGCTCAGCTGGTCGTGCAGCAATCGATTGATATTCCACGGATTCTCGTCGTGCCGAAGGGGGAAGTTACGATCGGCTTTCATCCCTTTTCGCTCGATTGTTCAAACATCAACTATCAGCCGGTTGAGCGGGATCTCCTGATTCAGCACCTTCGGACCCATGAACAGGAAACCCTGAGCTTTGGTGGGAGAATCGAGGCGGAGCAGCGGCTTGAAGACTATGTGGTTCGAGGCCTCGTCGATTTTGATGACATCAGCTACGACGAACACTCCGAGCTGCTCTATGATCTCGCAGGCCAATTGGTCAAGCATCTCCGGTCGTATCTGTCAGAGGAAGACACGAGGAATGTGCTTATCTACCACCAGAAGCCACTTGCAGCCTTCGTTCACGCGCAGATGCAAGAACACCAGTGGGAGAAGGCTGGGGGCTATGATGTGGTCGTCAGCAAGGGATTCACGGACCTGAGGCCCAGTGCCTATACAGCAAGAGACGGTGAGCCTATTCAAGACTTTCGTCAGACAGTCACGAACCCGTCTCGGATCGGACAAATCCTCTTTGGTGGCTTCCAACGTGGACTGTATTCCGTTCAGAAATTTGATTCCGACACAGAGCGGCGACTGGCCGTCATTCTTGACCGCGATTCACCGAAATGGTTTCGGCCTGCATCGGCGCAATTCCAAATCTCTTACAGGCTGGGCGTCTCTCAGCACGACTACCAACCTGACTTTGTGGCCGAAACAACTGACTGCATCTACATGCTCGAGCCGAAAGCCAAGAACGAACTGACCGCGTCAGAGGTATTAGCCAAAAAAGATGCCGCAGTTCTATGGTGCAGCCGCGCCACCGCCCACTCTCTCACCAATGGCGGCAAACCCTGGAAATATGTCCTCATTCCGCACGACGTGATCGCTGAAAATATGACGCTGGTGGGTTTGGTGAAGCAGTTTGCCGTAGGTTGATGGCCGGGTCGCCACGATCAAGCTATGAGTGTCGCTTGGCATAGGGCCGCAAGTGATGAGTAAACAAACCAAGTCTATCGATTTCCGGAATAGGCAGGCAACAGATGATCCGAGCCTTCCTTGCCGTCGAACTGAGCGATGATCTCCGCAACCAGATCACGCTGATTCAGCAAGATCTCCGACAACGGCTCGGCCGTGAATCACCCAAAGACATCCGGATCACCTGGGTGCAGCCGTCGTCCATCCACTTTACCGTGAAGTTCCTGGGCGACACCGACGAGGAACAGATTGAACCACTGCGTGAGGCGGTTCAACGAGCGATGGCCGGCCATGAGGCTATCCATATGCCGATCGAGCGACTCGGCGTATTCCCTCGCCTTCAACAGCCGCGTGTGCTCTGGGTCGGACCATCGGAGCAGTGGGCGCAGGGTGATGACGCGAAACGACTGGCGGAGCGACATCGGGTGGTGGAAGACTGTTGCCAAGCCTTCGGCTTCGCGCCGGAAGGCAGACCGTTGAGTCCGCATCTGACACTGGCGCGGGTCAAGGAAGGAGAGCGCTACGTCGGCCAGACCCTGGCCAAGAGCGGTGTCATGGACCGGCCTCTTTCATCGGGCGTGTTGACGGTAGAGCCGATCGTCCTGATGAAAAGTGAACAGCGGCCGACCGGATCCGTCTATACAAAGTTGTGGGCAGTGAGAACGGATGGTAACTGCGCCATGATGTAACATGAATCGCGCACACCGGCCTCCGAATTCACGACACCAAGCCCTCATGGTTCGAGCAGCGAGATCAGAGCGGTGTGGCCTTGTGTTTGGGCCAAATCCATCGGACGCTCACCTGATGACATTCGAGCGTTCTTATTCGCTCCGTGCTGCAGCAGCAAGGTTACGATTGCTTGATCACCGCGATACGCTGCGATATGCAAGAGCGTGACTCCTCCTACCCGAGCCTGCGTGTTCACATCCGCTCCTTTTGCAAGAAACAGCGCCACCACATCCCGATGTCCCCCTTGGACCGCGATGAAAAGCGGTGTGATGCCGTCCTGTCTTGCGGGGTTTATTGGTGCTCCTTGTTCCAACAGCAGCGCCACTACGTCGCGATGTCCATTCTTTGCCGCCATGGAAAGCGGCGTGACGCCGCGCTCATCAGCTGCTTGTGCGGTGACTCCTTGCCCAAGAAATGTCTCCACTCGGAGGAAATTCCCCTCCGCTGCCGCTAGCCGGAGTTTCTCTTCCGGCGTGGTGACACAGCCGCTCAGGAGAAGAAGTGCGAGCGTACAGAGTGATCTCCACAGTGACATGACCGATTGCATCTCCTTGCGCTACAAGTGAATCGTGAGAACTTATAAGTGAGGAGGTAAGGGAGTCAACCGACGAATGGTTAGTCTTAGGTTTTTTGGCGAAGCCGTTCGGTCAGCTCCGTGCAACCGGTAGTCACGTGCTCGCGCCAAGACCGTTCCACTCAATAACTGTTGGCCAACCTTCTTCCATTTGGTTTTCTCGATTGCTTGATTCAGGGACCGCTGCCACATTTTCATGCTGACCGGGATTATCTGTTCGAGGGCGTGTGGCAGGTCGGTGGAAGAACGGAACCAGAACGGTCCTGACTAAGAATTTTGAAGAGGGGCAAGGCATGGCAGTACCAAGCGCTTTCAGTTGGATGGGTGTTTTTTGGCCGGGAAAATTCAACCTGGAGCATGAACAATACCAGAATGAGGAAGACCACGACCATCCCGACGCTGACCAACCATATTGTGACGCGGTCTCTTAGTGGAACAAAAGGTGGTGTATGACTTGCACAGTTCCTCAACGAGCCTTTATTGAAGATAACGAAGATCGCAGAGGGGACAATGCGTGCCATGATCGTCGTCCGAGATTGGTCAAAAAGCGTGGAGTGTAGTCGTCAGCGCATACCCACTCTCGTTCAGTGGTAGGTGGCCTAACCGACTCAGGCGATCCACTTCGAGGAACACATCCTGCCAAGACAGATCGTCCACCAGTCACGGCCCTTGCTTACGGAGCGCCGGACTCACTAAATAGATAAGCAAGTTTTAGTCCGCCTTGAATCGACTTAAAGTACTTGCGAGATTGCTTGGAAGGTGTTCAAAATACACGGATTAGGAAAACAGTACAGGTTGGATTTCAGGCTGTTGGTTGAATGGTGAAGTGATGTTCGGATTTCGCACGGTGCGCAACGAGCGAGAGATTGTCGAATCTGGGGGGCACCTATGAAAAGGACCGTCACGAGCAAGAACCATCGTCCGCGATCCGGTTCTCCGCGCGTTTCAGTGGACGACGAGTGGCCTTCCTTCCGGCAGATCAGCGTACATTCAGAGATTCTTTCTGAGCCGGACGACCTTTCCCCACACGGCGCCCTCGTTCGTCACGGGGATGTCGGCATACTTCCGATTCAATGGGTGGAGTATGCATTGGGCGCCGATGCGTTTCACTTGACGAAGGAGCATGGCTTCCGCGTCTCCATCCCGATGGTGGGCGATCACATAGTCGTCGTGTTTCCACTCGAGGTCCGGATTGACAAAAATCATTTCCTCTTTGCTGAACAAGGGCTCCATCGAATCGTCTTGGACTTTCACGGCGAAGGTGCGCGTCCCCGACACGTCGGTCGCCTCGATCATCGCCTCGGCTTGGAGCAACTCAGGAAGGATTTCACTTGTCGCGACCTGACCCATGTGGTCCCAGCGCAGCAGCGGAAATTTTTGGATGTGACCGGCCGTGGAATGATGAGCCGCGACCGGCAACTCAACCGTCGTTCGTGCGTGCGACGATAGGCCGGTGCGCAAGAAGTCCGCGTCCATTCGAAAATACTTGGCGAATTTCTCCCAGACCGCGGGATCGTCCGGAGTTTTGTTGGCAAGAATATTGGTGATAGTTCTGAACGGGACGCCGACCAGCGACGCCAATTCCTTTTCCGTCAAACCTTCGCCTAATTCCCTGTGGATGAGACCTTTGAGATTCAAGGTAAAGATTCTTTCCAATGATTCGGGGCATTCAGTTGCCGAATCAGCAAACTCCTCGGGCTCAACCCCGTGGAGCCGTCCTCCCGGCGAGGTCGTGTGATTCTTCTCGGATACCACGACTCTCTTGCTTTTCTCAAGAAGAGAGTCCGGCACGGCGTCACTGCGATCAACCGATCGGTGCGTTGCCGAGCCCGCGCGGGCCGCTCAACTCGGTTTCAACGCCTCCTCCAGATCGGCGATCACATCCTCGATATCCTCGCAACCGACCGAGATTCGCACGAGCCCGCTCGTGAGTCCTTGCCGCTCCATGACCTCTTTCGGCGTCGCGACATGGGTCATCGAGGCCGGATGCTCGATCAACGTATCGACCGTGCCCAGAGACACCGCCAACGTGCACAGCCTCAGTCGCTTCAACAGCCGCTTGGCCGCCTCGAACCCGCCGGCCACCTCGAAGCTGAAGCACCCGCCGAAGCCGGTCATCTGTCGAGCCGCCACATGATGGCCGGGGAACTGGGGATCGCCGGGATAGTAGATCTTGCTGACGGTCGGCAGACCGGCAAGGAATTCGAACAGCGTCATCGCGTTGTCGTGATGCCGTTGCATGCGCAAGGACAGGGTGCGGATGCCCCGCAAGAGCAGATAGGCGTCGAACGGGCTCAGAATGCCGCCGGTGTCGCGGCGATAGAGACGAATCTTGTCGGCCAGTTCAGCGCGAGCCACGACGATCCCGCCGATCACGTCGCCGTGTCCGTTCAGATATTTCGTCGCACTATGGAGAGAGATATCCGCCCCCAGATCCAACGGCCGCTGAAAATAGGGGCTGGCAAAGGTGTTATCGACGATCGTCACGATGCCTTTGGGGCGGGCCAGTTCGGCGAGGGCCCGGATATCGGTGATCGTGCCTGTGGGATTGGCGGGCGTTTCGTAGAACATCATCTTCGTGTCGTCTCGGATGGCGTCTTCGACGGCCTGCACATCCGAGGTATCGACCACCGTGGAGGTAATTCCCCAATCGGCCAATCGCGCCGTGATCAAATGGAGGCTGGGACTATAGAGCGCTTCCCCGCAGATCACATGATCGCCCGCTTTCAGCACACTCAACAAGCCGGCCTGGATGGCCGCCATCCCCGACCCAAAGGCGACCGCGGCTTCTCCGTTTTCCAGGTCAGCGACCACCTGCTCGACGGTTTCGACCGTCGGATTTCCCATCCGGCTGTAGACGTGCCCGGCGCGACGCCCAAGAAAGAGATCCGCCCCCGTTTCGGGGGAATCGAACGCAAACGTGGACGTGAGAAAAATCGGCATCGTATGGGCATTCAGAGGCTTCCTCCGCCCGTCGGCATGCAGTTGTCTGGTCGTAAATCCGTGCATGAAACGGCTCCTTTGTCCGTGCTGTCCCCTCTTCTATGCGCTTAGTCTGCGTCCGGTCGGTCCCATAGCGCAATGTCGACCTCATAGAGCCTCTCGTGGCACCGAGGGTCCAAGTAGCGCGGAGTCCCGCCGAGTTGTATGACCACACCGTTCTCTTTCTCCATGATCGAATCTCCCGGCGCGCATTTCTTATGGCTTGGTTCGAGGGCTTGCGCCCTGCACGCCGCATGCGTATCTGCTCGCCGAATGAAATGATTTGTCCACACCTTGTGGAGCATGCTCCTACTTCTCAGGGCGATCTGTCGTCCGGTTCTTGCGAAGCTCCGACATTCATTCACCGTCGAATAATTTTCAGCACGACATAGTGAAGCAAGTCTCATCCCTCCAGCACACCTCACAAAACACCTAGTGTCCTGAACGTGACGTCATGGGGATCGTTCGTGCTTTGTCCTCGATGACTCCCGAAAAGCTGCTGCGGCCCTGTTACGATCATGAAGCTGGTAGCCGAAGAAACGGTCGATGCGTGCCAGGAGCTGAGTGACTCACTGCACGCCGATTGGTGAGACGTGATCATTCGACGTATTTGCGAGGTTCCGGCGGGAGGTTGACCGGCCGGTACTCCGGTTTCGCCTTCTCCAGCCGTTCTTGCACGCTGACATGCAACATGGCGGATGGAGGAATCACGCGCACGGAGGGGCGAAGCGTGATGAACGGCGGTTTGTAGGAATCATGCATCGGTTCCATGAGGGGATTGCCGGTGATCGTGGCGGTTCCCTCCTTGGTGAACGTGCCGTCCTTGAACAGCAGGCCATGGGGTTGCGCGCTGTTCAGCATCCATCCGAACGTCACGTCGGACAAGCCCGTTTCCTTGTAACCGCCGCCGATGTCGCAATGGACTCCGGCGAACCACACCTGTTCCACACCTTCGCGCGGATCCCACAGGGTGGGTGGAAAGCTTTCCCGCTTCTCATCGATGGCGACGGCATGGTAGCCGAAGCGGACGTTCGGGTGCAGCGAGGTGTCGTGAAAACTGAACAAGAGATGGTCGAGGCCGCTGAAGAGCGCGAGGGGGATGCCGAGGGCGCCCACCGTATCCCACACACCGATGAGTTCGATCAACACATCTCGGCTTTGGTAATCTTTGCGGAATTGGGCGGTGATCGTGTCGTTGTTGCGGCGGTAGACGTCGAAGGCATGGCTTGCGAAGGTGGTGTTCAGTTGTTGCCGCGCCGGCACGCCGCATTTGGTCAACATTCCCCCGATGCTGCGGGCGGTATACGCACCCCTACTGAACCCAAACAAGTAGATTCGATCACCATCCTCGTATTGTTCGCATATAAAGCGATATCCGGCTTGCAGCTTGAGCTCTAAACCGGCTCCGGTCGCCCCTTCGGCGATTCGTACCGCCCAAATACCATCGGCCCCGACGCCGTCATCGTAAAAGGCGGTTTGTCCTTGGATCGATTTGACGCGCACGCCGGCCGGGCGGATCTGCGCCTCGCCCGGCAGAAGGTCGAAGAATTTAAACACATTCGTCTCATCCGGTGTCGTGCCGGCGTTCGGGGTCTTTGAATCCGGATGGTCCCAGGTACCGTCGGTGCAGACGACGATGTTTTTGGCCATATCCCTCTCCTTCTAGGAACCTGCTGCCGGAGCGATAGTCAGAATGTTGGAATCCTACAGAGCCTCTCCGCCAGGGTCAAAAGTAACCTGTCTCCATTTCATGGCATTCACATGTGAATAGGGTTGAGCACGTCACCCAAGCCTCTACCATGGTCGGGGATCACTCCCAGAGCGGGAATGATCAGTAAGTGGGGAGTAATAATCCGACCAGAGAAGCGATGTTGTGGAACCCGAATCCTTCTCTCGAAAAAACAGAACACGAAACGTTAAATGCACGTGGTTGCTGGACCGGGATCGATTTATGCACAACCCTTGCTAAGCTGAACAGATGTTGAAATCACAAAAGAATCTTGCCGTGGGAGGATGAAGGTCCTGAGATGACAACAGCTTTGAACTGTGCGGTCTGCGCGAAACGACGCAGTTCGATGTTCTGAAGCATCACGCGACAACGCTCCAGACCGTCGGATTTTCCGGGAAGGTTGACATGCGAGAAAGCAATTCTATCCCCAAGCCTCATGCGCGGATGTCCTCGGTATCTTCGCTTGCCTCGATGACAGACATTCGATACCGGAATTTGGGTCAACTGAACTTAACGTAAGGCAGCCGCCTTTGACATGCCGCCTTGAGCGCGCGCCACTGCCGAAGGGGCACCCCCTGTCTTAGCGATCTCCTCTTTGACGGCCGTGTCGGCCGCTGACGATGTTTCCGTACCATCGATGATGATGCTCGCGCCAGGCTGCGATGTCATCAAGGCCCATGTCCATTTGAACAGGACGAGAAAGCGATTGCGAAAGCCGATCAGAAGAAAAAGATGTACGGCCAACCACGTCAGCCAAGCCCAGAAACCCGACATCCGAAAAACGCGAAAATCCGCCACCACCCTTCCTCGTCCGATCGTAGCCAGTGTCCCTTTATCCACATAGCGGAATGGATCGCTGGACCGCCCTTGCATCAGGTTCAGAATATGGCGAGCCACATAGTGGCCTTGCTGAACGGCCACTGCAGCCAGCCCGGGCAATGGATGACCTGTCTGGTCCATGCACGCGGCGAGATCACCGATCACAAATACCTCCGGATGGCCGGGAATGCTGAGATCCGGTTCCACCAATACCCGACCGGCGTGATCCAGCGGCACGCCGAGCGAGTGCGCCACGGGGGAGGGCGCCACGCCGGCGGCCCACAGCACCGTGGCGGCCGGGATTCGCTGTTCGCCCATCGTGACCCAGCCTGGGTGGATCGCCGTCACAGCGGTATTCGTGCGCACCTCTACGCCCAGCCCTCTCAGCGCCGACTCGGCTTCGGCAGACAGCGCTTCAGGGTATGTCGGCAAGACTCGCGGCATCGCTTGCACTAAGAGCACGCGCGCTTCTCGCGAATCGATGCGCCGAAAATCCTGCACCATTACTTTAAATGCGAGTTCGGCAACCGCGCCCGCCAATTCCAAGCCGGTCGGACCTCCGCCGACGATCACAAATGTGAGCCATGCCCGTCGCCGTGCCTCATCCGATTCTCGTTCGGCCTGTTCGAATGCCCCTAAGATACGGCGTCTGATCGTCAACGCATCCGTCACACTCTTCAGCCCAGGGGCGGACTTCTCCCACTCGGAATGCCCAAAGTACGAATGACGCGCGCCGGTCGCCACAATCAAATAATCGTAGTCGACAGCGCCATCCGTCATCATCACCCTGTGCTCGTGAGGCTTGATCGCCAAGACCTGCGCCTGGACCACGCGGGTGGTTCTCTGTTTGCGTAACACGCTGCGGATGGGATAGGCGATATCGCTGGGCGAGAGTCCCGCCGTCGCGACTTGATACAATAACGGCTGAAACAGGTGATAATTGTGACGATCGATCACGGTGAGCTGAAGCGGCGCATGGGTGAAGGCTCGTGCGGCATACAACCCGCCGAATCCTGCGCCGACAATCACGATACGGGGGCATTCACGAACAGCCATCCTGTTCTCCTTCAGGAGCCGGCTCGATTAATTGGCGCACACCATCCGTCGAAGTCATGGGGGCATAAACACGCTTCAGTGTGATCATCCCATTCTTCCTCTCCCGTTCCTGCGACCTCATCGGCGTTCACGAGCGCGCTGGCGACTGTAAGGCGGATTTGACCGTCATCACGATATGCACGGCAGAAATGCCGAACTTCTCGATCAGTTCGTTGGGTTTTCCGCTGTGCGGGATGTCACGCACAGCCAACTTGTACGCCTGGATGCGTTCTCCCGCGAGGGCCGAGAGCACGGCGTCGCCGAGTCCTCCATGCTCATAGTGATCTTCGACCGTGATGATGATCCCGCCCGTGGCGCGCGCGGAGGCGATCAGTTCGTCGCGATCGATCGGTCGCACGCTGAACAGATCGATGACGCGGATGGAAATGCCTTCGTGTTGGAGTTGGTCGTACGCGGCCAACGCTTCAAAGACGGTGATCCCGCCGGCAATGACGACCGCTTGGTCCTGGCCGCTCTTTCGGAGCACTTTGCATCGACCGATCGCAAACCGTTCGTCCGGCCCGTAGAGAATCGGCGAGTTCGGCCGCCCCAGCCGGAGATAGCAGGGACCGGAGTGCTCCGCGATCAGCCTGGTGGCTTGCCAGGCGCTGGTGGCATCGGCAGGATAGAGCACCGTGAAGGTCGGCTCCGCGCACGTCATGGCCAGATCTTCGAGCCCCATCTGGGTGGGTCCGTCCTCCCCGATAGATAGGCCGGCGTGCGTGCCGATCAACTTGATATTGAGCTTGCTGATGGCGGCCAAGCGGATGAAATCGTAGGCCCTGGTGACAAAGCAAGCAAAGAGGGCCGCGACGGGCACCTTGCCTCGCGCCGCCAATCCCATGGCCATTCCCACGATGTTCTGTTCCGCAATGTATCCCTGAAAGAAGCGGTCCGGCGCAACCTTCTCGAATTCTTCGGTGTAGGTGGAGTTCTTGACGTCACCGTCGAGCGCCACAATGCGAGGATCGGTGTGCGCCAACGCGGCCAAACTGTCGGCAAAGCCTTTTCTCGTGGCAACTTCCTTGCCCCCGATGACATACGGCGACTTCTCTGCCGACTCGACGCGACTGTCCCTCATGGTTGTGGGAAGGGGCCGAGCCGGAGGCAGATGCGGCGTCCATTCTGTGCCGGCGCCCGTGAGCTGTTGTTTCAGATCGACGACGACCTTCGCTGCGGTATCGTGATCCAGGGCCTTGCCATGCCAGTGTTCCCGATCTTCGATGTCGACAAATCCTTTGCCCTTGATCGTTCCCGCCAACACGATCGTTGGACGATCGGTGGTCAGACGAGCGGTTTCGTAAGCCGCCTGCAGATGAGGAATACTGTGCCCATCCACGGACAACGCCTGCCAGCCGAAGGCCTCCCAGCGGGCCTTGTAGATATCCAGATGACGCTGCAGCATGGTCGGCTGGCTCTGACCCAGACGATTGATGTCGATGGTCGCGCAGAGATTGCTCAGGCCGTGGAGAGTGGCCCATTGCGCGGCCTCCCAGACCGAGCCTTCGGCCGATTCGCCGTCGCCCATCAACACATACACCCGTTGGTCGGACGGCCCGAATCGTTTCGCATGGAGGGCGATCCCCAGAGAGACCGATAATCCCTGACCCAACGAACCGGTCGCGACGTCGACAAACGGTAATCGGGGAGTAGGGTGGCCCTCTAGATCGGAGTCGATTTGGCGCAACGTCAGCAGTTTCTCGCGCGGAAAGGCTCCGGCTTCCGCCCAAGCCGCATAGAGGATCGGCGCGGCGTGGCCCTTCGAGAGCACGAAGACATCGCTGTCACGGTTGTGCGGATCGCGAGGATCATACCGCAGCACGGAATAGAACAGCACGGACATGATCTCCGCAGCCGAGGCGCAGCTCGTCGGGTGTCCGCTGCCGGCTGCGGTCGTCGATCGGACGCTGTCGATCCGCAAGCGCGTCGCCTTGTCCTGCAGGATGTCCAACGTCGTCCGTTCCGGTGTTGTGACAGCCATGAGTCCACTCCTTTCGGTATGAAAAAATGTGCAATCGCGGCGCTTCCTTACGTGTACGGCCATTTCCAGTTTCGGATCTCCGGCGGGTCGATGCCTTGTTCGCGGACATACGCGAGATGCTCGAGGATCTGATCCTGGAGCCAGTTCTTGACGTGAGCTCCGGACTCTTGGAGCCGCGGGACTCGATCGATGACGTCGATCGCCAAACTGAACCGGTCCACCTCGTTGAGGATGGCCAGCGCGAGCGGCGTGTCGATGCTCCCTTTTTCGTTGTAACCGTGAACGTGCCAGAGGTCGTGGTCGGCTCGATAGGCCAGCTTGTGAATCAGCGCCGGGTATCCATGAAAATTGAAGATGACGGGCTTGTCTGTCGTAAACAGGCCGTCGAAGTCGCGGTCCGCCAATCCATGCGGGTGGTCCGTGGCCGGCTCGAGTTTGAACAGATCGACCACGTTGATGAACCGAATCTTCAGCTCCGGGAACCGCTCGCGTAAGATGGCTGTCGCGGCCAGCGCCTCCATGGTGACCACATCGCCCGCACACGCCATTATCACGTCGGGTGCGCCGCCCTGATCCGTGCTGGCCCAGGGCCAAATACCGATGCCCTTCTCGCAATGTCTCACGGCGGCCGCCATGTCCAAATACTGAAGATGCAGCTGTTTGTCCGCCACGATCACGTTCACATGATCGACGCTGCGCAAACAGTGATCCGCCACGCTCAACAGGCAGTTCGCGTCGGGTGGCAGATAGATGCGGGTCACCTTCGAACTTTTGTTGGTGACCACATCAAGGAACCCCGGGTCTTGATGGGTGAAGCCATTGTGGTCCTGACGCCAGACGGTCGAGGTGATCAACAGATTCAAGGATGGGATAGACGCTCGCCATTTGACCTCGGTTTTACATTTTTCCAGCCACTTGGCATGCTGATTGACCATGGAATCGATGATGTGAAGGAACGCTTCATAGGACGCGAAGAACATGTGGCGGCCGGTCAACAGGTAGCCCTCCGCCCACCCTTCGAGGGTATGTTCGCTGAGCATTTCCATGACGCGCCCATCCGGCGAGAGCTCGCCGCCATCCGAGTCTTCGGGCTTAAATTCCGCCAACCAGGTTTTCTTGGTGGTCTCGTAAATAGCTTGCAGGTGATTGGACGCCGTTTCGTCCGGCCCAAACACCCGGAAGTTATGCATATTGTCGCGCATGACGCCGCTCAAAAATCGACCCAACAGAAACGTGGATTGAGCTTCGATAGCTCCGGGTTTGATAACCGGCAGTCCGTATGTCCGAAAATCCGGAATTCGAAGCGGAACCCGCAGCAGGCCGCCGTTCGCGTGGGGATTGGCGCTCATCCGCCAGCGACCGGTCGGAGCCAACGCCTTCAACTGCGGAACCAGGGCGCCCTTTTCATCGAACAGCTCTTCCGGTTTATAACTTCGCATCCAGGCTTCGAGCATCGCGAGGCGCGTCGGATTCTCGACGACGTTGGGGATCGGAATCTGGTGCACGCGCCAATACCCTTCCAACTTGTGCCCGTCCAGCTCCTTGGGGGCGGTCCAGCCTTTGGGTGTACGGAGGATGATCATGGGCCAGCGCGGCCGCATAGCATTGCCGTGACGGCGCGCATCTTCCTGAACGGCGCGGATCTGATGGATGCAACTCTCGACGGTCGCCGCCATCTCACGGTGCATGACCGGCGGGTCGTCCCCTTCGACGAGGTGGGGAGTCCACCCAAAGCCTGCGAATATGCCGCGCAATTCGTCTGATGAGATGCGAGCTGAAATGGTCGGATTGGCGATCTTGTACCCATTCAGATGAAGAATCGGGAGCACGGCGCCGTCGCGAACGGGGTTCAGAAATTTGTTGGAATGCAGAGACGCCATCAATGGACCGGTTTCGGCTTCACCGTCCCCGATGACGGCGGCGACGAGCAAATCCGGGTTGTCAAACGCCGCCCCGAATGCGTGCGACAGGCTATATCCCAATTCGCCGCCCTCGTGGATGGAACCGGGCGTTTCCGGAGTGGCATGGCTGCCGATCCCTCCTGGAAACGAGAACTGCTTGAAGAACCTGCGCAGCCCTTCGGCATCTTGACTTATATCCGGATACACCTCGGAATAGGTGCCTTCCAGATACGCGTTCGCGAGCATCGCAGGCGCGCCGTGCCCGGGCCCGGCGATGTAGATCATGTTCAAGTCGTGGCGTGTGATCACTCGGTTCAGGTGGACCTAGATAAAATTCTGACCGGGAGCGGAACCCCAATGTCCGATCAACCGTTTTTTGAGGTGCGCCACCCTGAGCGGTTCCCGCAGCAGAGGGTTCTCGCGCAGGTAGAGCATGCCGAGGGAAAGATAATTACAAGCGCGCCAATAGGCATCCATCAAGTGCAGCTCATCGGCGGCGAGCGGCGTACGGATTTCAAGCAGGGTGTCGGTCGGAGTCGGATTCATGACGGAGGTCCTCCTCATCCGTGAAGACGGTATCGCGCCGCAGGGTCGCTCCAGATTCCGAGCTTCTCTGAGTTAGATCGTCTCCGTTACGAACGACCGCCTTGAGGGAGGGGCCCTGGCTCCGCGAACTGTAAAATTGTTCCATTTTTATGACTGTACCCAATATCCGATTGGGACGATAGCTCTGATTGTTTGACTCAGATGTCGAAAAAGCTTGAACCCACCTGTCGCTCCACACACCAAAAATCGTGTCGGAGATGGAACGACATCTCGTCCTGGGTGAGAACGTGCTGAGATTCCGCTTTGAAATCGCGTAATGCCTGCCGATCTTCTACGTTTGTGCGGGGTCATGCCACCAACCCCTTCGGTCAAGCCCGTCCAGCAATAAATGAAAGTAAATCAACCCGGCGTACGGGCGTCACTTGCGCAGCACCCGTCGGACATGGTCATAGCCCGGCGGTCGTTTCAGCCGCAACCATCGATGGAGGCCCAACAACCGGTCCAATGCAGCCGTCACGTCGGCTTGCGTCCTCGACGGCAGACCGACACCAGTGACGGTGACGGCCAGCGTCGTTCGGCGATTCGTACCGCCCAAATACCATCGGCCCCGACGCCGTCATCGTAAAAGGCGGTTTGTCCTTGGATCGATTTGACGCGCACGCCGGCCGGGCGGATCTGCGCCTCGCCCGGCAGAAGGTCGAAGAATTTAAACACATTCGTCTCATCCGGTGTCGTGCCGGCGTTCGGGGTCTTTGAATCCGGATGGTCCCAGGTGCCGTCGGTGCAGACGACGATGTTTTTTGACATGGACTTCTCCTTCCTGTTCAGAACCTGGTTAGCGCCGGAGGTCGTTCGACCAGATCGCTCGAGTGGGAAGCCGTGGATTTCCGCTGGACACGGATAATGTTCATCATGCCCAAATCCTCGTGGTTCAGGATGTGGCAATGAAACACAAAATCACCGATGTCCCGTCCACGAAAGTCGATCCGAAGTGTGACACGAGGATACGGATGGGTCGGATTTCCGTCACGTAAAGCAAACGTGATGCCAGTGCACAGAAGAGTTCAGATTTTAGTTCGCAACGATAGGTCCGGTGAATCTGCTTATCTCGTATGGATGAAGCCGATTTTCAGGATGACAGACAGAGGTTTTCATGTCAGGACATGCCACAACGGTACAGTGAAGCCTCCAGACGGGTGGCGGAATGTGAGAGCGTATGCACGTCGAGCGCTTGCGTATTCGTTCGTTCAAGACCAATACGGGGCAAGGTGTGCCCATCTCGTCATGCGATCACCTTGACAGGCAGGCTCGCAGTTTTACAGTGAGGGTAACGGCGTTTGATCCCAGAATGTGTTGATGTGCGGAAACCGTATAACCTACCTGGCTCTCTCTTTATTCTCTGAGAGTGGACCAAATCAGCCGACCATTAACGCCACAGCCGGATATCGCGTGCAGGACTGCCCGCTCCACCAAAGTAAAAATTGGCCTTGAAAATTACATGATCCGAATTGGGCGTGAGCCCAAATCCCAGGCCAAAACTTACGGGCACCGCTCCGGGCAGCATCGTATGCACAACCGGCATAATATAGTGCTGCTGATCCGGCAGAGGGTCTGGCCCTTGGAGTTGACCGCTCGTCCCATAACCCTGAAGCCCTAGCGTCAACGTTTTACTGACCCAATACCGTGCTTCGCCTCGATAGCCGAACGAAAACCACGTGCGCGAATCGGCTCCGACCAAACCGTGGTCCAGGTCTGGAGCGTTTATGATGAATGTCCAGCGACCGATCTCTTTTTGAGCGATGAGCATGATCTCACCCTCCACAAGGTTGTCCTCAAACTGCTTGCTCCACCATTCGATCTCCGCATACCATCCTAAGTTGACGGGTAAGGCATCCTTCTCCAAAAATCGGCCGTGGAGCCGGAACTTTGAACCGGCATACTGCGGTGCCATCAGGGGAGAGCCGGGAATGGCAAAATTCGCATAATAAGCGAAGTCAATCTTGCTGGTGAGCCCATACTCGAATTCAGCAGCCATTCGCGTCATATATTGGCTCGCGAATGCCCCGTCCGAGGATGTCCCGCGGCCGGCATCCCGAAACCCAGACGGCACGAAACTGGACAGCAACTGAGGATCGAGCTTCCCTTTACCGGTAACTTCATAGGGGTAGATTTGAAACTCGAAGGGATCAAGATCGGCACGTGCTTCGCTCGCGAACAGTGTGGAGAGCAGCAGTATCACAAACCCTAGCCAGAGTCTCATCGCATCTTTCCTTTCTTGTAGGAAAAACCGAATGACAACAGACTCTGGACGCTCAACAGTCTCTGGACTCTAAGGTCTCTGGACTCTGTAGGTCTCTGGCCTTCGATGGTCGAATCAATTCAGCGGTGCGTCGGCAGACACTCCTTTCGGCGGCTCTCTATCAAGGGCCGCAGGTCTTGAACCTCACGTGGAAAAATTACTACCGCGAGGTCAAACGTCCATGCGCACAAACCGTGCTTGAACCAAGCGATGACATTTTCAATAGATAACGCACCATGCTCGAAGAGAGAATGTGACACTCCTGAACGGAGATGTCACATTGACACTTTCGGACGCAGACCGCCCGCTCAGAAGATCGGAGATGGAATGGAGAAAGGAAGGACGCTGCGCAGTGATTCATGTGCCGGCAAATATAAAGATGCTTCATTCAGCCCACAGTTTGTTCGGGATGATGCTGAGGTCTTGGTTAAATGAGTAATGAGACAACTCATCACCTTTGGACGGTTCGGTTCTTGCGTTCCTCAAGAGGGGCTGCCGTTGCTCCAACGCATGGCTCATCGACGAAAAGAGGCCGGTGTCATGAGAAGCCAGGGACTATTGCGATTCTTCTCCTGGATTCGTCTGATTGCTGCGTTGGCATTGTGCGCCGATGTGTTCGACCGGCCCGAGACTCATGCCAGGGAGTTTTGGTTTGAAGCGCAGGAATTGGACAAGGAGAAGGGGACTTTGGAAGCGGGAGAAACGAAAATCTGGCTCCCTCCCGCTGTGGTCATTGACCAGAAAGAAGATCTCAATGAACCCTTATGGTTCATAGTCCAGAACCCTACTGGCATCGACCACGAATTCGCGGTAGGAGGACTTTTCATGCTGGTATCTGAAGAAGAGGCGATTCCCGAAATAAAGTTGGATCCTGAATCCGCAGGGCTACTCCCCAGAAACATCCGAGTACCGCTTCACATCAAGGTGAAGTCTGGACAGACGAGGAGAGTTCAGGTTGCGCCACGCGGGTTAGTTGGTGAGGAAAACCTGGGGGCTCGGTATCGGTTCTTTTGTCCCAAGCACAAGGATATCCGAGTCAGCAGGTTCATCTATGTGGACTAGGTATTTTATGCTTATCCGCTTGTTTCAGCAGACCGCAATGGGTCGTGTTTTGGTATGCCC
>JACOEH010000002.1 GCA_024998685.1 Nitrospira sp. | reverse complement strand
ACTTCGCTGCGCTCAAGAAACACCGAGAATATCAGGAAACCGCTTCCATCGACCAAATCGTGAAGGCCTATCAATGATTATGGGTTTGGCTATAGATACCCCAGAATGAATCGCCAAACCCACTGTTCCGCTTTTCCTCTATTCCCAACTACCGCCGAATCGGGTACCAAGCACGCAGCGCCAGCATGAGCTCCTTGAAATCGTCTCGACCGGAGTGCGGTCTCGCCCGCTAGGCGATGCCCACCCACGCTCCGCCTACGCAGACATAGAACATCGTCTTGGCATCCTTCCCATCGAATAGTTGATACGTGGAGCCGTTCAGCGCCGCCATATCTGGCGCACAGTACCCCGCCCAGGCTTGCACCGGCCCGTCCGAGACCAACCACATCTCAGATTTCCGCCCGAGCCGAGTGACAGCTGGCCTCTGTATTGGCCGTCACGACCGCCGGTGAGATATTATCTGGGTTGCCCCAATCCACTACGTTGAACATGCTGTTGGCCATGTCGTGCTGCCTTCCGCCGAGTTTAAATTCCGTTTTTGAGGTATTCCTCCACATCGCCGATCAGTAGGGAAACAAACTTCTCCATCTGATCGACGAACCGCCCTGACCTACGCTTTGAAAGTGCCCGATTCGATTTTCATCGATCATTAATGTCGCAAACGCCCCCGCTCCACCAAACCGCCCAACGAATCCATGGGTGGGAATCTCGAAGTCGGGGTTGTGATTCGGAAACTGTGTGGTAGAGGTGCTCCATACATTCCACAGCTCCGTGCCGTTCTTCGACCGCCACCACGTAACCTCGAAGGTCAGCTCCGTCGGCTCAATGCCGGGTGCGCCTTGGGTCACGTTCTTCACTTCCAATTTGAGAATATCGTCCATATTGTCATCCTGATCCAAGTTGGCAACGAAGATACCGGTATCACCAACCGGATCATTTAGCGACGAGTTCAAGGTCCGCCATCCTTCTCGTGCCGAATCGGACACTGACCAATGGCCACCGATATTCGCCAGCACATCCGTGACACCGTCGCCGTTGAAGTCGCCGAAGCGAAGCTCGCTGAACGGCGTGCTGGAGCTTCCCACGAGCTGCCAGTCAGGACGCGAGAGCGGGGTGACGAACCATTGCCCATCGGGATTTCGCCAGAAGGCGTGGGTGTCTGGTTTTTTGACGCCGGGCCGATTATCGCGCTGGTTCGGGTCGAAGCGCCCGAATTGCACCTCGCTCAATCTGTGCCCAAATGTCCCGAGTTCTTTCCATTCGTCCTTCCCCCCGGACGACACTCGCCAGAGTCCAGTCACGGTGTCAGACATCACCCCGCAGCGAGTGGTGCCATCGAAAGATCCCAGGCGAAGGTTGTTCGACTCACTGTCGTCCCGCTTCAAATAGGTCCATGGGTATGTGCCTTGGCTCGAAAACCACCAGGTGACGCCGGTCGGCAGAAACAGATCGTCGATCCCATCCCCATCCAGGTCGCACACTCCATAGTGACCGAATGTCTCCACGTCGTAGAGATTGTTATCCAATATTTTCACCGTGCAGCAATCCTCGGCGAGTTCGATCGCGGCACCCCGGTCAGACCGGACAAAGACATTGTGATCGATGGTTGCGAGATTCGTCGGATTACCCCGAATCTTAATGTCTGTCGTCTTTTTATACTGAAAGGTGTTGTCGCGAAACAGCGACGTGCGGCCTGCGGCGCCACAGTTGTGGTCGCCGAGGCCGCAGCTATCGGTACCATGGATGTCGAAGACATGAGTATCTCGCTGAAAAAACGTTCCCTGGAAGCCACCACCTTTGAGGATCAGGTTGCGTTCTGCCTGGTAGCCGCCCATCTCGGCCCCTGCCGCGACCGAATGGCGGTTGAAGTCGAACACATTCTGATAGATCCTCGACCATCCGGCCTGGCCGGTCACGACCCCATAACCGAAAGCATGGCCATCAACTGATTTCCTTTGATTGTGGTGGACATAATTGTCGTGGATCAAGACGCGGATCGGGTCCAGATCGTGATCCGGAATGCCCGGACCGACATCCGGATCCCTCACGTCTATGGCCGCCACACCCCATCCGGCGACTTCCATGTTCGAGATTTCGACATCATGGCAGCCTGTGATGGTGATGCCCTTATTATCCGTCTGCTGATCGTCAAAGGTCGGTCCAAAGACGCGAAAGCCTGAGATTCTCGCTCCATCTCCATCAAGGTCGCTATTGCACGTTGCGTCAATTAAGCCCCCGTTGATCTGCTGGCTCATACGCAGTATTGGACCTGGCGAGTTGGGAGAACGCGCCGAGACGGGTATCGCTGAGGCCACCGACGTGAGCGGCGGGATGTAACTAGCTAAGGTGACACATCGACCGAGACGCAGGACCGGTTCACCCTCTTGCGCGATGCTGGAGACATCCATATCGAGGTTCGCCGCTAACAAGACAATCGTATTGGGCGTTCTCACTGCTGCCACGAGCTTGTCGAGATCAGTAGGGCTGTCGATCGTGACGATGTGGCGCTCCGATGGACACACGGCAGCTCGCGGTTCGGGGCGACGCGGCCTCACCGTGATCGACGTAATTTGATCGTTTCCCACGGCCTGTGCGGTCATGTCGGCGATGTCCTGCGTAAAGGTCTGGCACGTGCCACCGAAATTTTCATCTCGGCACACCACCACCTCCACGTTCCGGCCCAGTCGAAACGACGAAATCGAGTCATTCGCCAATCCCGTGCTGGTGGCCGTGGGAAATTGGCCGACATTCAAGGAACTGCAGGGACCGTTGAACTTCCAGTCACCGAAGAACGTCGCCTGCGAGTCGCCGGTGGGACACAAGGATTCCCCCTGGATTCGTACCCTGGCGGACGTG
This sequence comes from Nitrospira sp., assembly GCA_024998685.1. Taxonomy (GTDB): domain Bacteria; phylum Nitrospirota; class Nitrospiria; order Nitrospirales; family Nitrospiraceae; genus Nitrospira_D. The sequence goes on along the minus strand of JACOEH010000002.1, from coordinate 184,969 downwards.
ATGCGGTCATTCCCAACCGCGGTGTTACCGAGGAATGACGTATCGGAAGTCAGCAGACTGCATGTTCCGCTATAAAACTCGTGCTCGCACACGTGAATTTCGGCCCCCGGGCCCACGCGAATCGAAGAGATGGAATCGTTCGGCAGACCGGTCGATGTCGCGGTGGGAAAGTCGCCGACCGGGAGCAGGCGACATAAACCTGCGAAGTTGGCGTCGACATAGACCGCTATAGTCTGCGGTCCTGGCATGCATGGAGGCGGAGCTTCGATGGGCTGTACCCTCGCGGACGTGATTTGGTCGTTGCCGACGGCGGTCGTGGCCAGATTAGCAGGACTGCCGGTGATGACCTCGCACCGACCTCCAAAATTCTCATCCGCGCAGGCCAAGACTTGGGCCCCGACGCCCACACGAATGGAGGAGATCGAATCATTGGGCAGGCCGATGCTGTCCCCGGTCGGGTAGTCACCGACATCACGCGTGACGCACGAACCCAAGAAATCGGCATTGGTATAGAACGACACTTGATTGGGCCCGGGTGGGCACTGATTAGTCCCGATGGCCTGAACCCTGAGCGACGTGACAGCATCGTTCCCGACACGCCTATCGTTGAGAAAACTCACGTCGCGATCGAGACGGATGCAATCCCCTCCGAAATTCGTGTCTTTGCACACAATGACCTGCACATTGGCTCCCACCCTGAGCGACGAAATGGAATCGTTGGGAAGACCGATCGCCTCGGCATTCGGGAACTCGCCGACGTCTCTCACCACGCAAGATCCGCGGAAGTTGGCATCCGTGTAAAAGGAGGCCTGATCGGCACTTGGCTCGCAGGCTGCCAAGGCCGATGCGCTGTGACCCACTACCACAAGAGTCAACAACGCAAATAACAGGAGCCCGGTGGATATGTGGTGCCGTGCCGCGATGCATGCTCGGCGAAACATAGAATCTCCTTTTCTAGATAAATATCTATGTGCCATGGGCATTGCGGGCGTGCTCCTCGTTCCCGAGACAGGACCGATGCCAAAGATACGCCCACTTCCTCATGAAGTCAGACCTCTGCTTCAAAGCCTGGGCACGGAATGCCCGTGGGCCCGAGCAATCATCGTGCCGACAACTCGCATCGTCGCTACGCCTGACAGCTACCATTTTCCTTTCAGATTCCGTGATCATGCGCGGTGCTCAGGTGAATTACCCCAGTAGCCCATTGTACGTATGGTACCTGCACGGATACATGCCGTATCGGAAGAGATACTTTCAAGGGGCATTTCAAAAAACTTACCCCTGGTTGCCGAATCCCCCTGCAGCATCATAGGAACGACTCATGCCATCGCTGGATGCACAACCGCATGGCACAACCATCCGTGTTCGTGAGACCACGACAGTGATGTATTAGGGACAAATCCGATTCGGTCAGGGGCAAATGCTTCCGCGGGGGATCGAGATCGATGTCGGTGGGCAGACGATCAACATCGATTGTGCTCTCGTAACCATCTATGTCGATGGGATTGGTGGCGGCGGGAACGGATGTGGGCTCCATACTGTCGTGAGAACACTGGTGTGAGGACAGACAACGGGCGAAGTAGTGCCATCGCTCACCACTCCGAACAGAAAGGAACTGATTTGAAGGAAGAGGCCTAGAATTGAGAGAGCTTAATTCCGAAAAGCCGGTGGCTGCATCACGAGAGTTGCTGTGGCCTAACTCTGCCGTCTCTTTAGGTGAGGAAGGATTTGCGCGTTCGGCTTCAACATTGTTCTCCAGGCATGGGAGTGGAGTCTCAGAGGCAGCTTGCAGCATAGCCCCGTTCTCGCCTGCTCTCCATACACAGCGTACCCCCGCGAACTTTATCGGTCCGGCTCTCCCAGCGCACTACCGCGCAGCTGAAAGCGGCCTGGTAAGTGCTTCAAGCGGTTTCTGTTCAGCCTTAACGCCAAACACCAATGCCACGACGGCACCGAGAAGCATAAGTGCGGCGGCCACTAAATCGCCGTAGAGGACAGCAGTAGGGGAATTTTGGATGAGCATGCTGAAGAGCCAAGGAGCCAACGCCCCCGGCACTTGTCCTACGACAAAAAAGACTGCTATGGCCATTGCTCGAATTTCGAGCGGAAATATTTCACTTACCGTCAAGTAGGCAGAGCTGGCTCCTGCGGATGCGAAGAAAAAAATGATCGACCAAGCCAATGTTTGTGTTACCGGTGTCAGGTAGCCTTTCCAAAATAAGTATCCGGTACACGCAAGGAGCAGACCAGAAGTCGCGTATGTCAACGCAATCATCGGCTTACGTCCAATCGTATCGAAGAAGCGGCCGAGGAGCAAAGGCCCCAGGAAATTTCCTATTGCGAATGGGACAAGGTACAGCCCTATTTGGCTCGGCGACACACCAGAGAATTTTGTCAGCACGAGAGGATATGTAAAGAATATCGCGTTGTATAAAACCGATTGAGTGACCATCAGGGTCACGCCAAGCATAGTGCGTGTGGGATAGATCTTCACCAGCTGCTGTACCACGGTCTTGAATGTCGCTTGGGCATTTGCATGGATCGTCATACTGCCTGCAGGTTCAGGGAGAGCATCTACCCGTTTGTCTTTTTTTACCTGCTCCTCGATCGTCACTACGATCGCCTCGGCTTCTTTTAGTCGGCCATGGGTTATAAGCCAACGAGGACTTTCAGGTACCAGCCGGCGGACCAGCAAAATACCGAGACCTAGGATTCCGCCCAATCCGAAGCAGAGTCGCCAGCCCAACCATTCTGGGACGATGTGTGAATCGAGCAACGGAATCGAAATGAGTGCACCGGCCGCGGTGCCGATCCACCAGCTACCATTAATAGCGAGATCCGTTTGGCCACGTGCTCGTGCTGGGATGAGCTCGTCGATGGCAGAGTTAATGGCAGAGTATTCGCCGCCAATGCCGGCGCCGGCTAGAAAGCGGAAACAGAGAAAGCTCCAAAGGTCCCACGAGAACGCGCTCAATACAGTAGCGGTGAGGTACAGCACAAGAGTAATGAGGAACCACCGCTTGCGTCCTTGCCGATCAGCCAGATAGGAAAACACCATGGCGCCTATTACTGAACCAGCCAGATAAGCAGAGACCGTTAAGCCAACCTGTGAATCCGTCAAATGGAGCGTGGTAGGAAGCTTGAGAGTCGGAGCGAGTGCTGCGACAATCGTGACTTCGAGCCCGTCTAAAATCCAGGTGATTCCGAGCGCCGCGACGATGAGCCAATGCCAGCGCGACCACGGCAGCCGATCAAGCCGTTGAGGAATATTGGTAACGAGGAGAGGCGGTGCAGTGGTTTCTGTCTTCATCCTTCCAACTTTATGACGCCTCAAGTCATCACATTGCTTGCCGGAGAGGTCTGCGGAGCCGTTTACGATGCAATGGCACATCTAGACTGGCATCTCCGTGGAACCAGTCGGAATTTTGAAGAGGCCGCATGTCCGTGCAGATTCCGCTTACCTGGCGCAACGAAAGCCTATTGTATGGTAGTAATAGGGAGGATCTTTATAGAGTCGAGAGGTAGCTTCTAATTTCTCTCCATTGTTATCCCACGCGCCGCCGCGTAGGACTCTCCAGTTGCCTGCCGGTGGTCCATGAGGATTTTCCGGAGAGCTATGGATATAGTAAGATGCGCTGTACCAATCTTCGACCCATTCCCAGACGCCGCCAGCCATGTCAAAGACCCCATAGGGGCTCTTGCCGTCTTCAAACGAACCTACCGGCGTCAATACCTCGTAATTGTTCCAATCAGATTTATCAAAGTTCGCATGGCGCGGTGTGGGAGCATCGTTGCCCCATGGGTAGATGCGGCCATCTGTTCCCCGCGCCGCCTTCTCCCACTCCGCTTCGGTCGGCAGCCGCTTGCCCGCCCATTCACAATACCGAGTTGCCTGCTCATAAGTAATGCCAACCACAGGTTTCCTCCCATTGGTAGGAACAAAATTCTTCTTATCGTCCCACTCATGAGGTTTCAATTCACGCTTTTCATCATGCTTTCTGTAGAAACTTGCATACTGCTCAACTGTCACCTCGTGCTTGTCGAGGTAAAAAGTATTCAGATAAATATAATGCGGTGGCCTCTGGTCGATATACCGATCTTTGTCGGCCGTTCCCATAATGAAATATCCGCCTGACACAAGCTGCATCGAAACCTTATTTTCTAAAAGCTGAGTACTCACCGTATCTGATACGCCTAATACACCAACCTTAGGAAGCGTGGGAATATCCGCACTCTCGCCTAATAGTATCGCAGCATATCCAGCCGTCTGTACGTTGTCATCCCTAACATCAATCAGCAGCTTATCGGCGCAAGTCAAGTATCGTGCTGTTGCCATTTCTCTCGCGACCCATTGCAGGGCAAAGCTTCTGGCCGGGCCTGATTGGTTAGCTTTCGTTACGCTGGTTGAGAATTCCGCGTAGTTAGGACACCTGCCAAGAAACTTCCAAAGGATTGAAGACATCCGTGAAATGTCGTCCACCCCGTGATTGATGGCTCCAGTTAGACTATTCCTCGCTTTGCTAGCCCGCCGGGCGAGGCCGATTGCGTATGATGCATCACCCCAACCCTTGTCGGATGGATCGAGGCTTTCATCCTCGAGAACGTCCTTGGCGAACTCCATCAAAGCTTCGTCTGGATCAGCTGAAGCGTAAACTGTGCGCGCGACAGTATCGACACCCGCTGCGATTTCTACGATTGAACGCAGGACTGCCGATTTCTGGTGAGGATTCTGAAGTCTTCCTGCCCAATCTTTTGCATCGGATAGCGCCTTCTCCGCGCACGACTTGGCCACTTTATCTCTTGTGTCCGACAGCGCCTCATCTGCCTTCTTTCGCTCCTCTACACATGGCTTGTCCACTTTAACGAATGCCCTGACTACTGCGAGCTGTGTCAGAAGTAGGTCGAGCCGTTCGGGGCCAACACTCTCTTTCTCTGATATTTCTTCGTTTACCATTTCTTGTATTCGGCGAACCAGTGCGGTGGAAGGCTCCTGCTTCGTGTCACTGTGTTTCACCATATACTCGTTCAAAATGTTTGCATGGGCGAGTATTAGCGTGCGGACTTCACGAAGCAAAAATGATGCTGGTAGCGAAACGTCCTGCTCGGGAGGCTGCTTCTTCCTTCTCTTGTCACTTCGCAAGCTTGAAGCAAGATTCTCTGCTTCGTGCAGAGACTCACTCGCGAGTTTTGTTGCATCGTCAGGTGGATTTGCACGTAGAATAACGGCTGAGGCCTCAATAAGTCCTAAGATATGCTCTGTGGGAGAGGCGGATTTAACAATCTCGGTGAGATAGATCTTGTAGAAATCCTCGCTATCCGTATCAGCAAGTACACATTCGGCCATTCCCTGTATCAGTACATGAAACGCTATCGATCTTTCACGATCGTCCTTGATTTTGTTGAGTTTGGCTTTCGCCTCCTCAAGTTTCACTCTCATCGTCTTCAATCCGCCCGCATATGATTCGACCTGAGCTGCAAGAGCGAGCAATCGTACCTGTTCGCGTAGACGCAAGCTTTCTGGTAACGACTTCGCGGGAGATGCTTGCTCTTGTATACGGCCCTCGATTTGAGCCAGAGCATTCTCCGTCTCCTCACGCAAGGTGTTCTGCACCTTCTTTACGAGAGCAGGGTCAGTCATGCGGCGCTGAAGGTCATACAGTACGCGGACTCGCTCCGCACTTTCGTTTTCGTGCATACGCTGAACGGCTTCCAACGCAGATTGGACAAATCCATTTAGCATCTTTGGATCTCCTGACTCCTTCAACTCCTTTGCAAGATGAGTGAACGTAATAGCCTTGAGTGTGGAATTCTTAATGTGGGCGGCAAAATCTTGAGCGCGATCCCATAGCTTTTGATTGGCAGCCAGCAAGGCAAGCTCACTACGGCCAAAATCGGCTTTGGCTTCAGAGTAATCCTTCGCCTTCTCCTTCCACTTGTCCCAGTCACCTAACGCAGCGATCGCCCTGGTCAAGATTTCCATTTCCATGGGAAGCGGTTTTTGTTTTCCGAGTGCGCCTTCGAGGAACCCCCTGACTTTCGTCTCCCCACTCGGCGGCATATAGATATAGCCCAGTCCAACTATCGCTATCATAAGAGCAACGGAAACCACTCTCACGGTGTTTCTGAGTTTCCGGCTTTCCTTAATTATTTCCTTCTTCTTGTTCTGCTCCTCCTGTGTGCCCCATCGGATCTTGTTTTGCTCGACTTCTGTGATGATCAGCCTGTAATCCTTCCCCCTTAAGCGGCGGACACGACCTTCCATGTGGGAAGCCTGTTCGTGGTGATCCAAGATGAGATTGGCCAGTTCGACTTCATGAAATTGCTTTCGAATAGCCTTAAGCGCTGGTTCAATAAGGTACTTATGAGCCAATCCATAGTACCTGACAGCATTCTCGCCCTTCTCGTCTACCTTATCCTTTCTAGAGACAAGGCGTGCAATGACTAGCCGTTCCAGCTTCCGCTCGATGTCATCTTTGCTCATTTTCCTGCGAAGTTTTTGGGAGACTGCATCTGCGGTAAGAAAATACCGTTGGTGTGCTTCCCCGTCGATAAGGGACTCAAAGATTGACAATGTTGCCTTTCTATCGTCCTCCGACAAGTTCCTCAGTTCTTCCACAAGAAGACGGTCCAAAGAGCCTTTAATGCCGCCGATGACTTTATAACCACCTTTGGTGAAACCACTGTTTTCACCATGCCGTTGAATTGCCCAGGCTACAATCTGCAGTTCTAGAGGCAAAATGCCATCCGGCTGAGAATCCAACTCGCGTATTACTGTTTCTCTTACAAAAGGTTCATGGAACAACAGACCATCGGCGTTAGCTAGGGCTTTGAGTACAGCAACGGCTTGATCTTTGCTAAAGTGTCTTAGGCTGATCGGGAGATGGTTGGAACACTTTATTTGGCCTAATAAATCCACCAAGCGGTCGGTCGAGTGTACGCTAAAAAGTATTTTCAAGGGCAGCGCCCGCTCATGTTCATACCAACGTCTAAGGCCGTCAACGAACTGATCACAAACGTCTCGTGCGCCATGCAAGAAAAACTCATCAAATTGGTCAAACAAGAGCACAATAGGCGCATGGCGTGTTGCTGCCACCGCCGCAAACCACGACCGTAAATCACGACCAGCGAGACCGTTAGCCGGGAGTTGCTGCTCATGAGAGGCCGTCTGAAGCGTTCCAAACGGATTCTCGCGGGTAAACTCCACATAGATGCCTGTATGGGATTTCGCATGTTGTTGGTTGAGGGCCGGCATGACGCCTGCTTGGAGGAATGATGTCTTGCCACAGCCGGTCCCGCCATGGAGTACAAAAACGCGCCTGGCGGGATCTTTCAGGGCAGTGAGGCATTGGTCAAGTGCATCCTCTCTTTGAAGGCCTTGGAAAATAGCCCAATCACTCGCTTTGTATGGGAGCAGCCCTTTGATGGCAGGGTTTAAGTGTTTTCCGAGCTTGGTGAGGAGTTGACGAACATCCTCTGGCTCGAGTTCTTGCGAGGCACCACACCTAATATGGAGAGGCTGATGCTTCGAGAGTTCTTTAATATCCGAAGGCAGTGCTTCTTCCGAGGGACGATTCGCCCCGTCGATCAAGACGGGAATGATATGGATCTGTCGTTCAAGAGCCACACGAATCTCGCGAACGACCCAGTCATCACGCCGGTCCAGTAATCTCTGTCCGTGCTCATTCAGAAGTCTGAGCCATTCACGTCCGATAAGCACAATCATCACTTTTGCCGCAGCCAGCGCAGTTGTGATAGCAGGGTCCCATTCCTCGCCACACTCTATAGTCTTGGGAGCCAAAAACAATTGATTGCTTCCCAACTTCGCGCTGAGTTGATCGTACAAGATTTTGGCGATTGGACCGCTATCTGCGTCGCGATAGCAGATGAAGGCCAAGCGTTTCTCGGTCGCCATGGTGAAGACCTTTCCGATACTCCCAGAAACCTGGACGTTACGTACTGCTGTGGCTGATGAATATCTCGCTCATACAAATGATCTTACCTCGTAAGTGATCCCGGTCGAAGGATTTCCCATCCAAGAGACGAACGGTCTTAGGCAAATCACATGCTCCTGTGCGGTCATATCCTTCAACCGCGTGTAGTTTTCCACGTTCTAGATTCCTTTTGAGCGGGGTCATAAGGAGGTGCCTAGCGCAAATACGAACTGTGTTCGATGGTCTCCGTATCCAAGATGGCGGCCTAGCCACGTTTTCTCTAGCGTTCTCCGCACTTTCGCTCGTTTCCTGCTTTTCCCTCGACTCTCAATGCGCTTCGGCTAGGTATGAAGCAGTCCACCGGACGGAAGCAGACGCGAGGTCACGGTCCATGGATTCGGAATGACGACTGGAGAATGAGTAACTTCCGGATCGCCAAGGACGACACTTGCCCCGGACGCCGTACTACCCTGTTCCGGTTGCAGGACCTTACCAGGAACTGCCGCGCAGGATATCGTGTACTCATCTGGTTTGGTCGCTACAATGGTGGAGGACATGAACTTCCACTTCTGAAGATCCGGGTGGCGTGACGCACCTGAGCCGGGTTCGTACTTCCGGTCCTGTTTGAGCGTGAGGGTGCCTCCCGCACCAGCGGGAGCACCAGTAGGCGCATCCACGGTCACGTACAATCCCGCGAACGTGCGAAGGTAGAACAAGCCATCACCTGCGTCTTCGAACCGGAAGTCTTGCGCGGGATTCGGATTTGTCGCGTTCGGGGCGAGCTGACAGAGAGGCGCACCGATGGATACACTGCTGCTCTGCACATCTAGGCCCATGTTCGAAGCGCTACATACCAAGGTGTATGGTAGAAACGGACGGAACGGCCCTGGCCGGATCTGACGTTCCAGGACCTCGGACAGATCGTGGGCCGCGGCATACCTGGCTCCCATATAGGGCGGGTTAGTGCTCAAAAACCGCCGCGCAATCGTCTTCAGAATGGACGTGTGGTCGAAGTGCAGCGCATCCGAGCCAAATACCGTGCCGCCTTTGACCCACGGTGAAATCACGAAGCAGGGCACGCGCACACCGGTGGTATCCAACATTTCTTCCGAGACTTTGACCGCTGGACGCGGCGGCACATGGTCGTAGAATCCCCCGTGCTCGTCATAGGTGATGATCAGCAACGTCTTGTCCCATTTCGGACTGGAAACCACTGTCTCCACCAGATCACGAATGAATTTCTGACTGTTTCTGATATCCGACGGCGCCTCGTCGCAGAAACTGCCCGGTGGATAATCCATGTAGTGAGGCTCGATAAAGGACACGGACGGCAAGGTGCCGGATTTCGCCAACGCGGCAAATCCTTTCACCGGATCGGTAAAACTCACAATATGTTCCGAGTCAAAGGTGTGACGTTCGAAGAAGCGGAGAAAACTATAGTAGTGTTCAAAGAGGGTCCAGGAGACGCCGCGATCGGTTAGATGGTCGAAGATGGTATCAGTAAACACCGGGCGGAGGGGACTTGGATTCTCATACTCCCAAGCGCCCCAGGCATCAATATTCGGCCGACCCGTGAAGGCGTAGAAACGATTCGGGAACGTCGGTCCTGGATGAGACGCGAACCATCGGTGGCCAACGGCGAAGTCACGTGCCAGCGCGTCGTAGGTAGGCACATTGTCGGCCGTGTGATATCCCATCACGCGGTGGGCCGTCGCCGGACCGAACACGTCGGCCTGCGCTTGCACGAATCCATGCATCTTGCCGCCGTTAATTTGGACCGCGGCATGTGCGGCATCATTAGGAGGTCCCGGTGAAAAGATTGTATCGCCCGCCGCCAACCGGAACGAGGGGATGATCCGGCCATTCAATGTATTGAGTTCGCCACCCTTGAGGCCATCGACGTCCTTCCGGTTCATGCCTCCTAGCTCATAGGGCAGGCTCAAATAGCCTAGCATGTGGTCGAAGGAGCGGTTTTCTTGCATCAACACGACAATGTGATCGATGTTCGCCAAAGCCCCGGGCTCCAGGATGGCCGGCCAATCGGATGGGGTCTGGTAGACAAAGCTCTGTTCCGGACCGTGGTAGTTCAGAGTCAATACATCGTCATTCACGCTGGCATCCAATAGCCGGCAAGGGTTGGGATAGGGCACCAGCTCTGGATTGCCGATGGCGATGACCCCGCCCATCAGCCACGAGCTGAACTGCGCATTGATCGATTCCCGAGGCGTGACCTGCGTGATGTGGTTTTTCTCACTGAGCCGATCGAAAATCGCTCCCCGCATTTCCTTTTGGATGGTGCCACCGAAATCTAATTTGAAGTCCGTCGTGAATACCACGTGGGCCACTGGATCGACGCGAGTGATCTGGTAGTCATGCGGGTCGATGGTAACATCATCGAGTGCCTGTCCTAAAAACGTCCCTCTGACTTTATACAGTTGCGGCTTGGTGTTGCGTACTGGGGCAAAGAGTTCTGGTGTATTGAGGTCCCTCACCCAGCCCAATAGGTCAACCGCGCCCGCATCCTGATCAAACCGCAGCGTGAACCGGAGTGTGATCTCGAAATTGATCACATTCATCGAATCCGTGCCAGTGACTTCCTGTGGACCATCGGTCTCAAACTGGAGGTGTAGTATGAGCGGCGTCGGATCATCACCCCTCTTGACGTTTAGACTGAGAAACTGGCTGTTGATATCATCGAATTTGAGGCCAACAAATCCATAGTACCGATACCTCAACTGCAATAACTCCAACAGACTATGCGAATATGTAACGCCCATGCTGTACCGTTGATCCAGAGATGCCCCGTCGGGCGGAGGCGGATCATTCGTGATGAATTGCAGATCCATGTATGACAGCGGTGTCTCTTTTCCAAACCTTTCCGCGCTGTCGAGTTTGAGCTTGATGAGTGGATCCGGACTCCCTATCGTCTGCCGGCGATTGAGCAATTCATCGAGTTTCTGTTGGAGGAAGGCCATGGAGATGGCTTTGGTACGGGGGACCAATGGAAGGGACGTGAGCGTCGGTCGCGGACTGTAGAGTGTGGGGAACGGCCGTCCATTGTAGACCCCCATGTGCTTGTGATGATCCTGATCGAGCACGACGCCGGACACCGTCCAGGAGTAGGGCTGCTCCTTCCCAAACACGAACGTTACGCGGTAGTCAAAGATCCACCGATCGTTCCCGTTCGGGGCGATATTGATAAACACGACCGGAAGGACCATGTCCCGTAAAAATATTGCATTCGAAGCCAACGGGAGATCGATGCGGGTATAGCGCTCATCGATGGGTGTAACAATTTCATCGGAATCAGGGAACTTCTGGCCAGCGGCAACGCCATTGGCCACGACGATATCCTGGCTGGCCGTCTCGTTCAACCGGTTCACGATGTGGATACCGAGGTTGGTATCCGCATCCTTGTCGTCGTTGTGGGTATGAAATTCGATTATCACGTCGGTCAGGACGGCATCCGTGGACGGCCTGGTGCGGGGAGGGCTGGGCCGAACTTCGGAGCAGATGCCATAATAGTTACGGTTGTCCTGATCGAGGATAATCCCCGTGAGACCATTGACGTTCGAACTGAACGGTGACAGCACGGTTCCGTCGTTCAGCGTAAGGGTGAGGGTGTAATCGAACCTGCATCTGTCATTGCCGTTCACGATGATATGAATATGCATGGCGAGAAGCTCGAGTTCCTCAACCGGGATCGGCTGTGACCGTAATTGAATAGTGACCCGATGCGTGGAGTTCTCCTCAATGAGCTGCCCCTGGCTCGCATTGAGGGCATAGCCAAGATATGGATTCCTGCTGAACCAATCTGCATCATGGTCCCTATATGCCTGCAGATTGCTGGTGTACGTGGAGGGTCCGTCGGAATCGGATGAGTCGCCGCGGCGGTTTTTCACGAACATGTGCAGCTTAGAATCGATGTCGAGACCACCGTCATCATGGGTATGGAAGTCGATGGTGATCGACTGGACGACAGTTCCACTATAGTTGCCGACAGGGTGGTCGCCGATGTCGGCGTGGACTAATCGCGCGGGTTGAAAAGTCCCATCCCCGTTACTCAGTGCAACCCAAGGCCCGTCGTCGTTGCCGAAGCCCACGAGGTCGGCCTTGCCATCGCCGGTCAGATCTGCGAGCAACCGGAGGTGCTGATCCACCCGCCAGCCCTGTTTGACGCTGAATGTCACAGGCAAGAACTTCCTGTCACCGAAGGTGCCGTCGCCGTTGCTCACCACGGACCAGACCCCTTCATCACCAAAGCCCACGAGGTCCGCCTTACCATCGCCGGTCAGATCAACCACGAATCGGGGATGCTGATCCACCCGCCAGCCTTTGCTGTACACGAGATCGTCCAAAACGGGTTCGGGCTTTTTGAAGGTCCCGTCACCGTTATTCAACGCAACCCACACGAATTCGCCACCGAAACCGATGATGTCCGCCTTACCATCGCCGGTCAGATCAACCACGAATCGGGGATGCTGATCCACCCGCCAGCCTTTGCTGTACACGAGATCGTCCAAAACGGGTTCGGGCTTTTTGAAGGTCCCGTCACCGTTATTCAACGCAACCCACACGAATTCGCCACCGAAACCGATGATGTCCGCCTTACCATCGTCGGTCAGATCAACCACGAATCGGGGATGCTGATCCACCCGCCAGCTTTTGCTGTACACCAGATCGTCCAAAACCGGTTTGGGGGCCTGGAATGTCCCGTCACCGTTATTCAACGCGACCCATACGAATTCGCCACCGAAACCGATGATGTCCGCCTTGCCATCACCGGTCAGGTCCACCGCAAAGCGTGGATGCTGGTCAACGTGCCAACCTTGCTTGACGCCGAAGCCCTCAAAGAACTTCGGATTCACAAATGTCCCGTCACCTTTACTGAGCGCCGTCAAGACCCCCGCCTCGCCAAAGCCCACGAGATCCGCCTTGCCTTTACCAGTCAGATCGGCAATCAACCGGAGGTGCCGTCCCGTACGCCATCCCTGCTCATAACCGAAGAAACCAGCGAGGACACGGTGCGCGGGGGCCACCGCCCAGCCGTCCGTGCCCAGCGCTGTCCAGACTCCGTCGCTACCGAAACCTACGATGTCTGCACGGCCATCGCCTGTAAGATCCGTAACGAAGCGAGGTTGATCGAGACCCCAATTTCGACCGGTCCATGCCATCTTTCTCTCCTCCTCGGCAAAGTCACATGTGCACGTTGTTGTTTTTCGACATCATTCATCATCTCACCACCATCGGTCATGACCGCCTTACATCTTATGACTGTTCTTACTCGGAACAGCAGACTCGTCTCCATGAAGGCAAGGCACGTGCCGCAAGCAGCAAGGCAGCGTCATTACTTATTTGCCAGTACGTCATAGCTGTACGTAGTTATACAGGGTCTGCATCTTACATGACCACGTGTATCTAATTCTACTTATGAGTATCCGTTGAGATACACCCTCCTCAGTTCAGAGGAAGATCCGTCCTCAGTCCAATTCGATCAGCGACAACCAGGGTACAGCTTCAAGACAATCAAATATTTTTTGGGAGGTCGAATTAGAGCATCGACAAGGATGGGAATATCTGCGCTGTAACTTTGAACATGCTCAGGATCGAGCAGGAGTGGAAAGCGCCGAACTACCGATGAGAATGTTTACGGAAGAACTCCGCGATGGCTGATTTGTTGATCTGTCCCTGAGCCGTCTTCAAGACGAGCGATTCGAAGGTGGATTCTTCTGCGTCTAACGTCAATCCATTGAGCTTCAAAAACACGAATGCGGCCATTGTTCCCGTTCGCTTGTTACCATCGATGAATGGATGATTCTGAACGATGTGGTACAGATAAGCTGCGGCCATTTCAAAGAGATCGGCATGGAGATATTGATTCCCGAAACCCGCTTCAGGCATGCCGATCGCAGACCGCAGCAACTCAACGTCACGAATGCCTAGACTTCCTCCATACCGTTCAATCTGATCGGCATGGATGTCGATGACATCCTCCACCGAGAGAAATCGCGGCTCAGTCATCAGCTAAGCTAGCCTCTTCAGCATCTTTCCATACCGTCGATTACCTTCGTCCAGCGCCGCACGGAACTTCTTTTGTCGAGCAGTGGCCTCAGCAGGTGTTACAATGAGACACTTCCCATCTGTTTTGATACTGAGCGGCGTCTCTGCGTCAATATTCAACAGTTCGAGCACACCTCGATCAATCACAAGAGCCAGACTGTTGCCATGCTTAGTCAATTTTTTAATCATATTTTCCGCCTCCAATCGGTAATACAATGATGATCCATCGTATCACCATGGTCAAGCGGGACAAAGCATAATAAGAGACCAGGAGTCTGTTATCCTCACCGAGAGCTGAGGTGCTCCAGACACATAGACAGGTGCCGATTGAGTCGTCATAAGCGTGAACACCTACGGTGGTGATTCATTCTCCATTTCTCTCCAGCACCAAAAACAAAGCTGTCGTTGAGAAGCGACTGAAGGGCTTGCATAGAGCAAGCCCTTCGATTCGCTGTTTCGGCATCTCTTGAATCAGCGCATCTCAGCGTTTCTTCCGGTTGGCCAGGTTGCCGGATCGCACCTGGCACGCCAGGACGTCGCAAATGACCCGCGTGGCCATGAGGCTGGTAATCTCGGCGACGTCGTAGGGCGGCGAGCACTCGACGATTTCCATCCCCGCCAGCGGCTTCGTGTCCGCGATGATCTGGAGAAACTTCAGCACTTCGCGCGGGAGAAACCCTCCCGGCTCCGGCCACCCGGTGCCCGGCACGAAGGCGGCATCCAAGCAATCGACGTCGAAGCTCAACCACACCGCATCCACACCATCAAACGCTACTTCGAGCGCCTGCTTCGCGGCATTCTCGATTCCCATTTCCACGCAATCGGTCACGGTCATGATCGTGGTTTGGCGTTCACGGCCGACCTTCACGCCGGGTCTGGGCGCTTGCCAGCCGCCGATGCCGATTTGAACAAGATTCTTAGCCGGCACGTTAGGGATATTCGTCGCGTGAAACCAGGGTGTGGTATGCATGCGTTCATCGAGATCGGTCTCCTGCGTGTCCACATGCCGGTCGAAGTGAAGGATGCCGAGCTTCTTGCCGTTCATATTCTGAGCCACTCCCCGCACGGTGGCAAAACCCAGCGAATGGTCTCCGCCGAGTACCACGGGAAACGCGCCGCTGGCATAGACATGGCCCACGCCCTTGCTGACTTGATCGAAGGTCTTCTCGATGTTGCCGGGAATCGTAAACACGTCGCCGACATCGCAGATGGACACAGATTCCCGCAGATCCACGCCGAGCTCGAAGCTGTAGGTGCCGTACAGTGCGGAAATCTTGCGAATCCCTTGGGGGCCGAACCGGGTGCCGGCTCGATACGTCGTCCCGCCGTCGAACGGCGCACCGAGAATGGCCACGTCGTATTGGCCGCACTTGCGGACATCTTCGACATACGGCGCCTTGATAAAGGTATTGATGCCGGCGAAGTGCGGCAGCTCTCCCCGGCTAAAGGTGGGAATTCGGCGATCCTTGATGGAATCAGCGCCCGGCAGGCCCACTTCAAGGCCATGGGCGATTTCTTCTTCATATTTCGTGATCGGCAGCAGCGCTTCCGCTTCGACCGCGTACTTCGCCTCCGGGCCATATTTGTCATGCAGTGGAACCTTGCCTTGGTATGTTCTCTTTTTCGCCACGATGACTCCTTTCTGAGAGATGGATGAATTGATGACTGTGTTTGCTCCCCCTTGTTACAACACGAAACTCAGCGAACTCACCTGCTCTTCATTCTTGAGTCGGAGCGGACTCCTTTGGACGCATCAATACGTTGTCTCTTGTAGGTTTACCGATAAGAAGGTAGAGGGTGGTCAACCCTAATATGCTCCCGAGGACCAGCGGGACGGCCCAGAGTTGCCACCAAGGAGCGTCCGGCGAGGTGGCGTAGGGACGTGGCCACGCGATATTGACGAATTCAAACACCGACCACAGAAACGCCGCCGTATTGATCAGCAAGCCCCAGGACCCCAGCTTCAGTTGACCTAACGAGGGGTCCCATCGGCCGGTGAGCCTGGTGTAGAGTCCAACGCCCGTGGTCATCGCAAACATGGCGTACAACCCACCGGTGCCGAATGCCAGCACCGTGGCGACCGCTTCATCATTGAGCCCAAAGAGCAATCCGAGCGTGGCCAGCAGAACCGTGAACAGCACGGCATTATGCGGAGCGCCCGCCGCGGTGACCCGACTGAGGACGGCCGGCATACTTCCTTCGCGTGCCATGGAAAACACAATACGGGATGTGTACTTCACCATGGACGACCCGCAGGCCAGGAACGCGATCATGACGATCGCCAGAAAAGGGGTTTCCGCCCAGGCTCCAAAGTTGTCGACGATCACGGGTGTGACGGGATCGGACGCGGCACTTGTATGGACCAGGGTGTCGCGGTTGAAGCTCAGAGTGAGCGCGGCGGAGTTGAAGAGCACCACGGTTCCCACCATGCATAGAGACAGGAAGATCGCGCGCGGCACCATCCGCTTGGGTTCGTGCGTTTCTTCGGCGATGGTCGAGACGGCATCGAAGCCGATGAACGCCCAGCCAGAAATGGCGAGCGCCGCCAGAAACGCAGCAGTTTGGCTGGGAGCGGTTCCCGTCCCGAGATGTGCGAACAGTTCGGAGAATTCATGCTTCCGGAAAAAGAGGAACAGCAGTAGCGCGACACCGAACGAGCCAACGATTTCCGCATAGACTCCCAGGGAAATGAGGAACTTAAATATAGAGACATGGACCAGGTTGAGGACGGCGCAGATCAGCATAAACACCGTGCCCCATATCACGAGTGAGACTCCTGTTTCACTTCCTGATCCGAAAAAAATCGCCAGCCAGATCCCGCCCGTGTACGCGGTCGTGGTCAGCATCGCGATCGTGGAGCTGACGTAAATGGCTCCGGCATACGTCCCGGTGGTGGCGCCTCCGAGCTGTCTCGCCCATTTATAAGCTCCTCCCGCAATCGGAATCTGCGAGGACAGCTCCGCATACACAGTTGCTACCAGCAGTTGCATCACCAGACAGAGCGCCAACGCGGAGAACCAACCACCGCCTGTCACGACCGTCTGGACACCGATAATGGCGTACAAACCGGCAACTGGTGAGACGGTTGCGAATCCGATGGTGAGGCTGTTCCAGAGACTGAGGTTGCGGTTGAGTGTCTCGTGAGGACTTGTAGCGGGAGCAGGGAAAACCGTATCCGGACTTTCTTTCATGAACATGACAGACCTCCCTGACGTGGCAGCAGGTCTGACTGATCCGGTATGGAGAGAACTATGGGGTGGAAATGCATAACGAAGCCTCCTGTTGGAAAGGCTAAACTCCCAAAAGGCCATGCACCTCAGTACATGATCTCCCGGGCTTTTATCCCTCCGTGGAGCCTCGTTATGCGAGGCCGGAAACTCTTGGACCAGACACTCCCACTAAAGGCAGCCGGAACCCTAGTTTCCCTTTTGGAACAATTTCATTCACCGTATTACTTTGCCATACCAAAGTCAAGGTCTGTACAAGTACACCGCATCCTCAACATTTCGCCACCGTGACCTGCACACCGTCCGTCAGAATTGGTGTTTCAGAAGCGACGAAATTGCAGACACCTTGAACCGATGCGGCGCGGTTGATCTCGACACGCGGGCGATGAAATGGAATATTGGAAGTAGTTGAAAAGCCAAAGAGCCGAAACCGGAATTGCCATCGGGCACCGCGGACACATCGGCTATGCCCCAAATGGAAAACGAGTTTACCCTCGACAAGCTGGAAACCAAACGAGGAAACGTGTGGGTGTACAGGCATGTGACTCGTAAAGTGGCCTAAGTGGCGCTACGAACGATGAGTCTCACTCGGCCACTTAAAGGATATCGGCTGCCTGCTCATCGACAGGTGAAGTGACAGTATTCGACTGGACTGGGAGGGGCGTTCAGCGCCATTCTGATCATCTCCCGATCGTAGCCGATCGCTTCCAAATGCTGTTGGGCACGGGTGAGTTCCTCTTCGGTGAGATAGGCCACGGTGTCAGGAATGCCGTTGTCTTTCAGAGAGCGAAGGAGGGCACTCGATGTCTCACGTTCTTCAGGCGGCATCGTGTGGCTGAATGGGAAATCAATCCGGCGACGATAGGGGCTTTCGAAAGTCTCGTTTAACGCTGTGATGGTCTTCAACACAAGTCTGTCTTGTTCCCACGCTTGCAGTTTCGGTCCGGCTGATGGATGCGTCGCGAGCAGATCCATCAGCGTGATGACATTCGTGTTCAACGACCGCCCGACAAATTCCCGTTGGGGTTCGAGTGTGGTCTGCTTGATTCCCAGATGCTTGGCCACGGCGTGGATCAACGCGAAGTTGATCATAAAGCTGTATTGACCGCCGAACTGGCCGTAGCAGGGCTTCTCCGGATCGTTCAACACGTTCATGTCTTCGGTGCCTGCATCAAAGACGCTGAAGCCGATGGCATTCGGAGCGAGAAGACGCTTGGCCTCTTTCAGGGTTGCGAAGGCGCCGACGTTGACCGGCACTAAGACATCTTGGTCGATGGACTGAAGAAATTCCGCGATCGTTTTCCGATAGGGCACGTCCTTCCATTCAACCTTGCGGTATTCTTTTTCCCAAACCAGTTCATCGAGAAAGGGCGGGCAAGTCCGGAGCGTTGCAAGATCCTTTTCCTGAAAAGCCCGGACGAACGCCGACCAATCTTGAATCTTGGCATGAAGCGACTCGCTGAGGTTGGGGCGGAGATATTCTTCCTCGACGTCGCCGGCATGTTTCGCCAGTAATTTCGTCGGCAAATCGTTCCACAGCTCATTACAGATGATCCGGTCGACGCCGGCATCGGCGATTCCGGACAAATCCTCGACAGATCCCTGATGGATTTCGAGTTGCGCTCGATGCATCGCCAGATCGGGATGCGCCAAAGCCCCATCCAGCACCGTTCGCTGCCAATCGACCATGACATACCGAATGCGTGGATAGATCGCGCCTTGTTTATCGAGAGCCTTGAGATGACTGAGAAAGCAAGCGGCGAGATTGCCGTTCCCTGGCCCAAGCTCCAGAACCGTCAAGCGTGATTCGTCAACCGTTATTCTTTCGGCAGGAGATTGTTGACGACCCCCGGCCTTGTCGCGCTTCGCGACGCGCTCGTAATAATCGGCCGCCAGCGCATGGGCGAGACGGAAGTCCGCTGACGCATAAGTCTGGTAATACGATCGGAGTTGGTCTCCCCGAAGTCCATAAAAAAGCTGGTTGAGATGGGTCTGCCACTGATCGAGCGGCTTATATTCCCCGATTAGCTGGGGAAGGGCGTCGGCATCTTGCAACATGTCTCAGGTCTCACGGTCGCTCGTAATGAATGATTGTGAATTGGCCGTGCGGTGGGTGAAATCCTAACAGAAGCCAGGAAAATGCCGCAATGGGCAACTTGCCCGATGATTGTATGATTTATTGACAGCGTCGCCTCAAGAGGTGTAGCAGACAGTCATGATGAACAACGCTCTCCGTTTGGGCAAGTTCGTGATAGCCGGTTTCCTCCTGTGGGGCCAAGGGGCTGCAGCTGAAGACCCGCCTCTCACCGAAAACGTACCGATCTCAGAGTTTCAAAATCGCACGGAGGACGCGAAGACCTACGATTTCGATGCGCCCCCGCAGGGTATGTTTCGTTCCATCGCTTTGGCGGAAGATTTTGAGGAGCGACTTGGATTTCAGCGCACTCACGAAATCATGCCGGTCAAACCCACAGAGCGGTTCCCTCCGCATGCCCCGGCTATTTTTATCGTATTCTCGCTTCATCAACACTATCAGGGGTTCAAGGTCTTCGGCCGTTGTACCCCCGAACAGGTGGCCGGTGCCGTACCAGGGACGATCGTCAGCGAAGACGCCATGCACATCGCCTTGGAGGATGACAGCGGCTATCTCAAATTGTCCCCCCCGCCGGGAGGCTGGATGCCCGGCCGGTACAAGGTCGAAATACATGTGGGCGAGCAGGTCAATGAGACTAGCTTAATGGGCACGATGCGTTTCACCGTCGTGGCATCCGGCAAGTAACTTGATCTTCATCAAACATCCGGTCCATCGCCGTCGCACGTTTGACCCTCCTTTGCCCTTCCGTTAGAATGCGCCCCTGAACAAACCGGCGCTCCGACCGTTATTCGAGTGTTTGCGAACTATGCCGCAGTCACCCAGCCCTTGGGCTTCAGTGATTATCCCTATCAAGGATGAACGAGAGAATCTGTCTCCTCTCATGGCAGGCCTGCTGAAAGTCATGGATTCGCACGAGCTGTCTCGCTCCCGGCCTTATGAGATCCTTTTTGTAGACGACGGCAGCAGCGACGGCAGCAGCGACGAGCTGGATCGATTGGCACGCGAACATTCCAACGTGCGGGTGTTCCACTTCGACCGAAATTACGGCAAGACCTGTGCGCTTGAGGCGGGCTTTCGCCAATCTTCGGGCGAGATCATCATCCAAATCGACGGCGATCTCCAACAGGACAGCGAAGATATCTTGAAGCTGCTTCCTTATACCGCCTCCCACGACCTGGTGTGCGGATGGAGGCAGCAGCGTCGAGACGGCCTCGTCAAGAAGTTCTCATCCTTGATCGCGAACCGTGTGCGGAATATCTTCACGCATGACGGCATGCACGACACCGGATGTCCGCTCAAGGTCTTCCGTCGGCCGGTGCTGGAGCGGATTCGGCTTTTTGAGGGAATGCATCGATTCTTTCCGGCGCTGGCCTTGATGCACGGATTCAGGGTGACCGAGGTGCCCGTCAGGCATTATCCGCGTATCCATGGGGTATCCAAATACGGCATGGGAAACCGGTTGTTCAAATCCCTCTATGATCTGATCGCGGTGCGATGGATGCAGGATCGCGTGTTGCTCTACAAGTTCCGTGACAGTGACGGGAACCATCACGAACGCGACTGATACCTTTACGCTCCTGAACGACAATGACGACCGCTCTCCCGACATTCCATGAGTACTGAGACCATCTGGATCGGTATCGGCTTCCTCGGCCAAGGGCTCTTTTTTGGTCGTTGGTTGATTCAGTGGATCGCCTCCGAACGGAGCGCAGAAAGCCGTGTGCCCATTGCCTTCTGGTACATGAGTCTCATCGGAGGGTTGATTACGCTCACTTACGCCATCTACCGAATGGACCCTGTGTTTATTTCAGGGCAAGGACTCGGGTCGGTCGTGTATCTACGCAATCTCGTCCTCATTCATCGTGGGAATCAAACCAAAGACCAGGCTCGTCCAGCAGCATGAGAGGCTGGGAAACCAACGGCCATAGCGGGCCTTCCATCCCACGCGAGCGACAGCCGCATCAGGCGATGGAACGCACTTCTCCTCAACCTATACAAGTGTTGCTCCTTTTGCTTCTGTCCGGTCTGCTTTTTTTCCTGAGCCTCGGCAACATGGGTCTTACGGATCGCGACGAGGGCAGAAACGCGGAAGCCGGCCGAGAAATGTTCGCCTCGGGTGACTTGGTCACTCCCACCTTCAACGGAGAACTGCGTGTCGCCAAGCCCGTTTTTGTGTACTGGCTGATGACGATGTCGTACCACGTCTTCGGCGTGAGCGAGTTTGCGGCGAGGGCGCCCTCGGCCCTGTTCGGGGTGGCGTTGATCGTGATGCACTATCTGTTTCTCACCAGGCTCCGCGGCCCGACCGTCGGTTTGTTCGGCGCTCTGATGTTGCTGCTGAACATCGAGATGCTGGCGCTCGGACGCATGGCGATTACTGATAGTGTCTTGATCTTTTTTACCACTCTATCGCTCTACGGGTTTTGGCTCGGTCTTCATGAACCAGGTGGAGGGCGCCGCTGGATCTGGGCCTTTTATGCCGGCATAGCCTTGGCGACCTTGACGAAAGGGCCGGTGGGATTCGCCGTTCCGCTGATTACTGCGTTCTTGTATCTCGCAGCCACCCGGCAGTGGCTGGTCTTTTGGGAGAGAGGCGCGCCTCTCTCCGGCACGTTGGTCTTCCTTCTCCTTGCAGGTCCCTGGTATGCAGCCATGTTCTTCATCCATGGAGATGCCTACTCTTCCCAAGCGAAGGTCCACACGGTCGGACGATTCCTCGCTCCGATGGAGGGACATGGAGGGGGATGGTGGTTCTACTTTCCCGTCTTGCTGTTGGGCTTTTATCCTTGGAGTACCTTTCTGCCTGCCGCGTTCTACCGGGCTTATGGGAGCTGGCGGAAATCCCGCACGGCGGAAGACCATAAGCACGAATCGCCTGAATCGAGGGAACCGGTAGGGTCCGGTGATGAATTGGAGTGGTTTGCGGGACTGTGGATCGTCGGGGGGTTCATTTTCTTCAGTCTTTCATCCACGAGACTGCCTCACTATATCGGACCGCTCTTTCCTGCCTGTGCTCTCCTGGCCACTTCGTTTTGGGTCCAAGGACTGAGGGACCCTTCGACAAAAGGACTGCGCGGGTCGATCCATTTCATGATGGGGATTGGCTATCTCTTGGCGATCGGGTTTGCGAGCGCGCCTTCTCTGTTCGTCAAATTCTCCGGGAAGATGGTCAAAGAGTTCCCGCTCGCCACCCAATTCGATCTGGGTATTGGTCCTTACATTGGCGCGGCGATCGTCATGGTCGCCATGGGGCTGATCGGGTACTTCGGACTGAACGACAACAGGCGAGTCATCGCCTTCGGAGTGGCCGGCGGCGCATTGGCGAGTGTCTTCCTTGTCGCCATATTGGCGGTCGTACCAGGACTCAACCGATACGCGATCGCACCACCACAGGAATTGGCCTACGCAGCGGGATTGAACCTGAACCCGACCGACCAACTGATCGCGTTCGGTTCGACCAGACCGTCCATTGCCTTCTACGCGAGGCGAACGGTGACCTTTATCCCAGCCGGCGAAGTCGATCGGCTGCGAACAGCTTTGGGCAAAGAAGGCCGGACGATGATCCTCCTGCCGGAATACTACCAGGATGCCTTACCCAAGGAAGCGGCTGAATTTCAACCGATTCTCAAGCGCTACGGCTACGTCTTGTTGGGCAATCAACAGATGATCACCCGGCCTCAAGATGCACACGTTGGTGGCCCACCGCCGCCTAAGGCTCTTGGGCACTGACCTCCATTCGATTGCACTTATGAGGTCTTCTTTTTGAAGGGAATATCAAACGAAGCTCTCACACATTGTTTACGGAATGATAGTTACTGAAACGACAGGACCCCCCGTGCATCAACGAGAATTAAAATGGCAATGGCCAAACCGCCCATCAAGGCACTTTCCCGCATCACGCCCCAGCGAGGCGATTCTTCCTGGTCGTCGTTGCGACCAATCATATGGAGCCAGGACGCTAGGCAGGCGAATCCGACCGATGAGATGACAAGAGGTGAGGTCGTCATGGCAGCCAGGCCGTATGCGATCAACAGTGCTGAGATCTTCGAGTACCGGCTCCGCCCCGTTCTTCCCCTGCGAACCCAATGAATTCTCCGAATCCATAAACCGCCTGCCACAGCAACAACCCCTAACACCAAGAACAGAATGCCTACCGCTCCTTCCTCCATTCGACGGGATAAGACCCAGAGTAAGGCAAACAGTGCCGACGTTCCCATCGCCGCATGTCGTAATCCATCCTGTATTGAAGTGCGCCACTGTTTTAATGGAGCCGTGGCGATGAAGCCGCTGAGGATGCCGATCACCGCCCCCCCAAGGACATCGGTCGGGAAATGCGATCCTCGAAGGACACGACTGAGTGCGACGAAAAGGGCGACTGCGATACAGAGTGGCCCGAAGAGGGGAAACCGTCTAGCCAGTACCGTCGCGACGGCAAAACTCGCCGTGCTATGTCCCGAGGGAAAGGAATCCCATCCCGATGCCCACGAAATAGACATGTGCCAGTCTCCCGCGTGAACGAACTTCGGTCGAGGCCTGCCGACGAGGTGTTTCATCACGTTGGCGAGCAAGGCGGCGATTCCGTGAGCGATCAGCGACTGGATGGCGGCTATTTTGACAGTCGGTTTTTCAAAGGCCCACGCGCCGATGAGTAGTAGAAGGCTTACGGCTGCCAGACGCCATCCTTGGCCGATCCAGTCTCCCGTATCGCTGGTGAACGCCATCCACGGAACGGTGAGTTGGTCCCAGGGTAGATGAACCGTCACCGACCGCACATACTTGGTGATCGGTAGATCGAACTGGGCCAAGCCGAAGAAACTGACGGCCAGGGCGGCGCAGGAACAACCGACTGCGGCGATCGACGAGGTCGTGTTCTGTGGTGACTGGGACAGGACGCTCCTCAAACCACTATCTGTTGCGGGACTTCCGGAACTGATCACCAATCGCTCATCGACGATTCCCGTGCCTTACGGCACCCAGTCGGCTAGGAACACGTTGAATTCTCCAGGTTCCTTCGCATTTCGATCCGAGACCCAGACGAGACGTTTGCCGTCCGGGGAAAACATGGGAAAACTATTAAAGTGTCCTTCCATGGTAAGACGTTCTAATCCGGTTCCGTCGTCCCGCACCATATACAGATGAAAACTTGGGCGTCCCCCTTCCCCTCTGGTTTCTATGTTGGAGGAAAAGATGATGCGTGTGCCGTCGGGATGAAAATACGGAGAAAAATTCGACGCGCCGGTCGTTGTGACCTGTTTCTTGCCTGACCCATCGGCATTCATGATAAAAATTTCAAGCTGACCGGGCTCGACCAGACGTTGTGCCAGCAATTCCTTGTATTTGGCCACTTCGGACGGATCGGTTGGATGTGCGGCCCGATAGACGATTTTCTTGCTGTCCGGCGAAAAGAATGCTCCGCCATCGTATCCGACATCGTCCGTCAGGCGTTGAATGTTCGAACCGTCAAGGTTCATCGTATACAGGTCAAGATCTCCATCCTTCACCGAAGTCCACACCACGGTCTTCCCATCAGGTGAGATTGTGGCTTCGGCATCGTATCCCGGTGACGCCGTCAGCCTCCGCATGTCCTGTCCGTCGAGATCCGCAGAGTAGATATCGTAATCATCGAGCGCCCATCGATAAACGCCATCCCGTTTTGGTTTGGGCGGGCACTCGGGTCCGGCAGCGTGTGTGGACGAGTACAGCACCCGGCTGTCACCGGGGAAAAAATAGCCGCACGTCGTTGCGCCCTTCCCCGTACTCACCAGGCGGACGGTCTCGCTGTCCGCATCCATCACATACATTTGATAACACCCCAGTCCAGACCCGGCTGGTTTTCGTGGGAAGGCTGATGAATCCTTCATCCAATTGTTCGTCGATTGAAAAATCAGCTTGGTCCCATTGAACGAAAAATAGGCCTCCGCGTTCTGGCGACCGAAGGTCAGCTGGCGGATATTGGCGAGATGCCGTTCCGTAGAACTCGCCGACACCACTGACTCCTTCGGCTGATCAGCGGCCAGGGCAAATGGGGAAATGTCTATCAATGCACAGAACGCCCATAGCCAAATTCCCCCGGTCTTACGACGTTGCATCAATCCTTACCTCCTTCACATCCGGTGAACGTTGCCACACTTCGCGCTTCGTTACCGCTCCGTCTTGAAAAATCACATAACTATGCCATCCATAATAAAAGAGGAACCGCGACACTTTTTCGACCGCGCCAGGGGTCACGCCATACAGAACCGTGATGACGCTGCCCGGCACATTCGCTCGATGACACGAAACGAGCATTGCCATCTTCAGCCCATCATAGGCCTGACCATCGATCTGGAAACCCCTCTCTCCGAGAGCGAGTCGGTCACCGCATGACTCCTGCACCATTGATTGAACCTCCTGTCGCTGGTCAGCTCCTGCCAGTACCAGGATTGATCCATCGTGAGGAAGGGAATTCTCTTTTAGAGAGATCACCGTCGTCCTAAGCGATCCTGTTCGTTCGTGATCGGCAATGCGAGACACGATCTGCTGCAACGGCGAAGCAGTGTCGGAAAACGCCAGTGCCACCGTCTTTTGTTGATCCGTTACATAGCTATTCAGCATGGGTGGCAGCTGACGTCTCGTCAGCCGCCGAAACGTCATGAGATTGGGATCAAGCTCCACCCGTAACGGTTGATCGGGAACGACGAATTCCGCAACGCTTGTTTGCGAGAGACTTAGCACAATCGACTTGCTTTCCGTCGATTCCTTCATCACGATGCGGATGGGAATCGCCATCCGAAACGGCTTCCCGTTCTGCTCAATCTGAACCGTCAGCCGCCACATTTCTTCGCCACCCTCTCCCTTCACGCGATGAGCGTGGACATCGCGCAATGATATGAGTGGGGCACCGGGCTGTTCGACCCATTGCTCGAAAAACCACCGCAAGTCCTGACCGCTTTCGCGAGAAAAAACCTCTTTGATTGATCTCCAATCGGCCGGACGATCACGATAGCGGCTGACGAAGGTCTTCAGACCCCGCCAGAACGGCTCGTCTCCGATTTCTTGTCGAAGGAGATGAAACACAAAGGCCGATTTTTGATAACCGATGGCATTATCTTTCTCGTCATGTTTCCTAAGGAACTGTGACACCGCATAGTCTGTTTCAGGCCTCACATAGAGATTGTACCCGTCCAGCATCATTCGCCTTTGTTCGAAGGCTTGGGGAACATCCTGAACCAACTCGTGCCAGTAGTAATTCGCCAAGTAAGTCGTCAGTCCCTCCACCCAGTTGCCATGATCGTCGCGATTGAAGACCGAATTCCCGATCCATGAATGGACGATCTCGTGACCCAAGGCATAGGGTTGGACATAGTGTCGCTTGATGCTGCCGCGGCCCAGTAGGGTGAACGACGGCAGACCGAGACCGCTGGCAAAAAAATTCTCGACCACTGCAAATTTGTCGAAAGGATAGTTCCCTAGGATTCTGACATAGGCATCGAGATACTTTGCAGTTGCATCGAGATACTCATCCGCCAACCCGGCATTGTCGGGGAAAAAATAGGTCTGGAGTTCGACTCGCTGTCCCGTCGAACTTTTCCATTCTCGCGATGTCATCACAAACTTGTTGGCAACGAGTGTGAATGCTTCAGACTGGTTCTGAACGATCCAAGTTGAGGAGACCTTTCCCGCGCTCGTCGTCTCGTCTTCTTTACGCCCGGATGCCACTACCGTCCACCCTTGCGGGATCTGAGCAGTCACTCGATAGGTACTGAAGGAGCCGGTGATATCGGGATACCATTGGCTTTCTCCGCTCAGATACACACCTTCCAAACCGATGTATCCCGCTGTCTCACTGGGGGTCACGAACCTCAAGTGGCGCGGCTCCTTGGGAGGGTCATTGATCTGGCCACGATAACTCATGACTAATGTCACCCTTCGGCCATGGTTTTTCGGAAGAGAGACCACAATGCGCTGAGCTGCGGTCTCAGGAGGACGCACCCTTGTGAACGAGACGACTTCGTCCAATCTCCCCTGCCCACCCGAGACCGAGTGCGTTCGCATGGCAATGGTCTCCACGTGCAACGTATGTGCAAGCGTGAACGTGACCGATGTGGTCTGTGGCTCAACCTGCAGTTCGATCTGATCACTGGCCGCTAACTCATGTGTCGCGGGGATCAACTCGACCGAGAGGGTGTGATGGATGTTGGTGACATTCTCCTGGGCAGGCAGAGCTGAAACGCCCAACGTGTATGCGATGGAGGCCGAGAGCAAGCCGATCAGGCAAGCGCGACGAAGACGTTTTCCGATGAGCATCAGGAAGCGTTTTAGCACTCGCGGCAGACGAGTACAAGCTGGATCGCGGTCAAGAGGCGTTCAAGATCGACCGGTTTAATAAGAATCTCCCGGGGGCCTAAGCTCCAAGCTTCTCGAAGCAACTCCTCATTGTGACTTCCAGTCATGATAATGATACCGCCTGGATAGCTCTTATCACGCAGGGCGCGAAGTACTTCGATCCCCGGCATTCCTGGCATGATCAGGTCGAGCACAATCGCATCGGGTGGCGTATTTTCGACTATCTGTAGAGCGTCGTGGCCATCTTTGGCTCCAAACGCCCGATACCCGCGCAGGCTGAGAAACCGGACCAAGAGGTCGCACAGGAGAGGTTCGTCGTCGACCACTAAGACCGATTCATCGATCTGCTCAATGACATTTCCGTTGCCAAGGGGGAATTGCGTGACCGTCGACAAAACAGGTAGCTTTAAGAGTCGAGTGACGGCTTCGACGAGAACATCCAGCGACAATCCTTTTCTGATAAAATCAGTGACTCGTAGAGCTCGTGCTTGATTCTCCTGAAATTCGGTTGCTCCACCACCCAGGATAATCACCGGTGCATGAGGGTCGATGGCCCGGATTTCCTTTAAGACAGTCAGTCCGTCCATCTCCGGCATACGAAGATCCAGCAAGGTGACTCGTGGATTGTGTACACGGAATAGATCAAGGCCTTCTCGTCCGCTGGTCGTCGAAATGACATGACACCCTTGACGAGTAAACACACTCTGCAATAGATCGCAATTCATCTGATCATCGTCCACGATCAAGACTTTGTTCATCGCTGCTGGGAGCTCCTCTTAAGCTTGAAAAGCTGTACCCGGTAAAAAAAGAATAACACGAGGCCGTGAATAATGAGAAGACAATGCGTGTTTATGAGAGGGAAGTCGGTTGCCCGAACAGGGCGGCGACAAATGCCTCGGCATTGAAATCCTGGAGGTCATCGGCTCCTTCTCCCACACCGATTAGGCGCAGAGGAAGCTTCAGTTCTTCGGCAATCGCCACGACGATACCTCCTCGTGCGGTTCCATCAAGCTTTGTCAGAGCAAGTCCAGTGACCCCGACTGCTTCGTGAAATTGACGGGCCTGAGTCAGCGCGTTCTGGCCGACGGTGGCATCTAGAACCAGCAACACTTCATGTGGCGCACCGGGTAACTCCTGAGCGATTACCCGTTTGACTTTCCGCAGCTCCTCCATCAGATTGGACTTCGTGTGCAAACGACCTGCCGTATCAACTAGAACCATATCCACTATTCTGGCTTTTGCGGCAACGATGCCGTCGAAAGCTACTGCCGCAGGATCGGCACCATGTCGTTGGCGAATCACTTCCACTCCGACACGATCTCCCCAAACTTGAAGTTGGTCAATGGCGGCTGCACGAAAGGTATCTCCTGCGACAAGGAGGGTTCGTTGCCCCGCTTGTGTCATCCGCTGTGCAATTTTGGCGATGGTGGTTGTTTTGCCTACGCCGTTCACTCCGACGACGAGGGTGATAAATGGTTTGGGGCTTTCATCGACCAGCTGATCGATTGTAGGACCTGATACGGTTTTTAGAATACTATAGAGCGACCGGCTTAAGACATTCTGAAGCCCTTCTGAAGTTTTTGCGTCTACCCCGCGCGTCTCTTCCCTGACATGCCGCATTAAACGATCGACGGCGGATGCGCCAAGGTCCGCAGCAAGTAACGCAGCTTCCAGATCTTCAAGAAGTTCTTCATCCGGTGCACGTCCCAGAAATCGATCCATGGACTGTTGCATGACATTGCGTGTTCTGCCCAGTCCTTCGCTCAAGCGTTGAAACCATCCCATCGTCAATGACCTCTTGTTCGCCGTTCAGTACGAAAAGTTACTATGCGAGGCACAGGGGAAATCCGATGGAACAAGGCTCTTTCACGACGTGACATTCGTGCCGCTTCTCGTTGATTGCATTCATGATCGTATCCACAGAGATGGAGCACACCGTGCACCAACAGCATCGCCAGCTCATCGTCGATTGATCGTCTGGCTTCCCTTGCTTGGCGAACGGCGGTCGGTAACGAAATCACGACATCGCCAAGCATCTGAGTTACAGGACGCATACCTCGCGGCATAACGGCCTCACGGATAGGGAAAGCCAGCACATCAGTAGGGCGATCTTTTTTCCGGTACTCACGGTTCAGCCGTCGCATACGCCTCTCCCCGATCAATTCCAAGCTTAATTCCGATCGAGACTCTCCTACTGCCGATAAGACACGTTCGGTTAGATGAGCCAGTGTGCTCTGTCGGACGGCAAACCGCGTAAGGTGCACGCGAAGATAGACAGCCATCAATGAGAATTGCTGGATAGATCAGGCGGCGACGAACCGGCCGCGGGCGACTTCCGGGAATGATGTGACGGGCGCTGGTGAGACGTGACTTGTCCCCGAGCATGCCGTGAGTCTTCACTATTTACCGGCTGATGGCGATCATAGGCCTTGATAATTTCTTGAACCAGTCGGTGTCGGACCACATCCTTTTCATCGAAGTACACGAACCCGATTCCCTCGATGTCTCGGAGAATTTCTTTCACCTGAATGAGACCCGACACTCGATCGCTCGGTAAATCGACTTGCGTGACATCGCCGGTAACCACAGCCTTTGAATTGAACCCCAGCCGGGTGAGAAACATCTTCATCTGCTCCGCCGTGGCATTTTGCGCTTCGTCTAAAATGACAAAAGAATCGTTGAGCGTTCTCCCACGCATGAAGGCCAGGGGTGCAATTTCAATATCTCCACGCTCAATCAAGCGATTCGCTCGTTCCATATCCATCATATCAAACAGCGCATCGTAGAGAGGCCGCAGATAGGGATTCACCTTTTCATATATATCCCCGGGGAGGAAACCGAGTTTCTCCCCTGCCTCAACTGCCGGCCGAGCAAGAATGATCCGACTTACCTCTTTGTTCATCAGCGCACTGACGGCCATCGCCATAGCCAGATAAGTCTTCCCCGTTCCAGCCGGGCCGATGGCGATGACAATATCGTGCCGCTCGATCGATTCGATGTAGGCCTTCTGAGTGGGTGACTTGGGCCCGACGAATCGTTTTTTTGTGACGATCATTGCCGACTCACCGAGCAGATCCTTGAGCGAAGCCTCCGGGGTTCGGCGCAATGCGCTGAGCGCATGAGTTACATCTTCAGCTTGAAGTGATATTCCTTGGTTTGTCAGGGAAGCGAGTTCAACGAGGATACGTTCGGCTTGGCGGACGGCCTCGGGAAGACCATCCAGCGTGAGTTCCTCCCCACGGGCAGAGAGCCGGACACCCAATTCGTCTTCGATCAACTTGAGATGCCGGTCATGGTGACCGAACAGGACGGCGGTATTGGTGCCTTCTCGTAATTTGAGTTTACGCACGAGCTTTGGGGTGATCACCATCCTGCGTTATAAAAAGATTGTACCAGACAAGAAAAAGCAGAGACAAGCGGATATAACATTCGGAGGGATTCAGGTTCCTGAAGGCTTAGTTGGGTCTGCGCTGGTCAAAGTCAAATCAAATTCCTGTGTAGTTATACCACCATGCCCGTCTTTAGCCACTACTTTGACATGGAAGATTCCCTTTTGATCTGGCGAAGTCTGCCATAAGATATGGCCAGATGTTTCACTGATGCTCATTCCGGTCGGGGCGGCTTCCAGATAATACATCACTTGGTCGCTATCTGGATCCATAGCTTTCACAGCGTAATCAAAACGGCCTTGCTCATCTGAGATGGGAGGAGTGGAGACTATCTTCGGCGCACTATTCTCCAAAACGAGCAGTTCAGATTTCAAAGAATTCCCTGTAGAGACGGGATCATGCGCTGTCACCTCAACCGTAATGCTATCACGAGCCACAAATCTTGTCGTATCGAGAAAAGATTCTTCTCCCTCCTTAATCACAGTTTCATTACGATACCATTTGTAGGTCAAGTCAATTCGATCATGGTCTGGATCGCTCGCTTCAACCACAACTTCAAGCCTATCCCCACTCCGCGCAGTCCGAGGTATCAATGACACGGTCTTCACCTTTGGAGAGGTGTTCCCAACCACTACGCTTTTCGTTCGATATGGGTGACCCTGATTAGTACCGTCTGAGGGGATAACTTCCACAAAAACTGACTGCCCACGCCTTAACAGTTCAGACGGCAATGTGGCCTTGGTTTGCCCTGCTAGAGGGACGTTGTCCACATACCATTGATACTGAAAGGAAACCGCTTCTCGCTCTGGATCTTCCGACTGAATCTGAACAGCAGCAGGAGCTGCTTGTGAAAGAGGAGCATTGAGGATTATCGCTGAAATCACTACCGGCGGTTGATTATCTCCAGACGGGGTGATCGGAGGAACGGTCTCGGTCATATTGTCGTCGGTACAGGCTGTGACGAGCATAGTTGCGCCTATCAGCACACTCTTTAGCAGACTGCGTTTACGACTGAACATACCCCATCGACTCACAGGACACTCCCTAGCGTACAGTCAAACCGGAGACCTAATCCCGCTGGTGCACCCAGTTGACGTAGCGGCTGTAATTGCCCTCGAGACTCACGTCTCCTTGGGTGAAGGCACCCGTCGACATCTGAGTGTTATAGCTACAACCTTGTCCGCAATGAACAGTTCCGCTTGAGGCAAGACCAGTTCCTATGGACATCTTCGCATTCACATTGGTATTGCTACCTGCGGTTGCCGTACCGATAACAGGGGCTGTTGACGCCGTTCCGGTTTTGTAGAAGAGCGCGTACAGGTAGCTTGCACCATCCGATGCACAAAAGTCGTTCGTCGGGGCAAAGGTTGGAAAGAAAATCGTCCCCGCCACCAAGGTCGGATTGACCACGGACCGTTCGGCGGAGTATTTCGTCGTGATAAAGGTCATCGGATCGGTGATGTTGATAGGGCCAGGCAAAGTGATACGCCAACCGTCCTTCGAAGCTACTAGACCGATCATCGATGTCGTTCCAGTTCCGTTAAAGGTAGTAACACCAGGATTTGTTGGATCTGTGACTTGATTGGTGCTACCGTTGCAGACAATACAAATCACCGCCTTGGTGACATCCACTAGATCGTTATCGTAACAACTCGCAGTTGAAGTCTCGGTACACGTGGCATTCATCACAGAATCTTTGATCCCAAACAGACGCTGAATGGTGTTATCAACCTTGTCTGCATTGCTGAAGTATCGACCTGTCCCAAAAAATACCCATATCTTGTCGGTATCATCCAGGGTGACGGCCGGAGCGGATGCAGAGGGCCCGACCTCCACCGTTGTCCCGAGCGTTGCATCATAGAACGTGTCGATAACTTCCGTGGGTGTCCTGTTGGCTCCGTTAGAAATGCCCCACGCCATAGGATCGCAGGGAGCCGCAGAACATCCCATGGTGAGGCGATAGAGCTTGCCTCGCCAGGGCAACCCATCATCGTCGCGGATTGTCCTTATCGAGTAGGCTACGTCCGTTCTCCAGTCGGAATCCTTATCGACCGCAACTATATGACCCATGAACGATTGCCAAGTACCTACCGGCATGGTCGTCAAACTCCCACCCGCGGCTACTTTGGGACCGTTCTTCAGATCTACCGTATAAAGCTTTGCTGTTTGGGGCGAAGCGGCGGTGAGATCCGCCTGGTACCCATTCGGCCCAGACCCGAGCAGCACATACCACTTTTCATTGGCTGGATTGATAGGGCTATCGGTTTTCGGGTTCATGCGAGCAACAGCCGGATAACTTGTCGTCAGCCCAAGTCCACTGTCGGTAAATACCCAGAGCACTTTGGGGTCGACTTCGGGATTTGTCACATCCAAAGCGAAATACGCGCTGTAGAATGTGCGCGGTACTCCCCCGATCGTGACCGTCATCGGCGGCGCACCCGAGCCTGCCGCACAGTTCCCACAGCTCCCTCCCATCCGAAATCCACCGATTAAGACCGTTCCCCAACCACCCGGGTGATCAGCATCCGGCGGAAAGATTCTCGCTTCAGCGATCGTCGGCTTGAGATCGACGTAATACACATGTGAGTAGTCCGTCCTGGCAAGCCACTGGAGGTGAGGCAACAATTCCTGGGGAATGTAGGCCCAGAGCTCCGATCCAAGACTTAAGCCGCTGGAGTTGTCCGTTGGATTCTTCGTGTACCACCCATGTTCCGTAACGGCCGCTGTCGTGGGATCATCGCCCTTGTGATAGTAGCCCCCATTGAATGCGTGGAGCATCCCGTCATTCGCGCCAACATAGACCACCTGACGTCTAGAGCGATATTTCGCGTAAAAGGCTGTGTAGGTGGGATCTCCAAAGGCCAAATCGTAGCGTGCCTTGGGGGCACCCACCACCGTCGGAGTTGAGTGAATCGGGTCACCCAACTTCCAGACCTTGAAGTTCCCACTTCCGACCGGAACCTCGAGCATTCTGGTTCTTAATCCAGCAATCTCATCCCCGCGAATGAAGTTGATCAAATTCGTAGCGTTGGTGCTGCCGGAGCAGGTATCCGCTGCGTATCTCAAATAGTCTCGAAGTGCAGCACAGTTAGCCGTACTGAAATCAATCTGTTCTGTGGGGTCGACAATCCCGTCGTTATTGGCGTCTACCCATGTAATTACCTTGCGTGAGGCCGAAGCCGTATTCGCGAGTTCTTTGCCGGCCTCCCAAATGGGCTTGATCGACTTGAGATCGCCGGTGACCGTGGGTGTCGTACTATCGGCCACTCCGTCCGCCGGACTGGTATCGGCAAACTTGTCGACGAGAACTTTCTGATATGTCGGACTTGCGGGATTATTATCGTAGCGTGTCGTGACGATCAGATCAGTATCATAGGTCAGCACCCCGTCTTGGTTTGTATCCTCTCGGAAATTACCGAAACCATCCACAAAGAGCGCGTGTGCATACCCGGTCCACTTGACGTTCGCACCACCCTGACCGACGTCGCTCGTGTAAAAATAGGCCTGATAGATCGATCCTTCACCGGTGGCGGAGGTCGCAAGCACCGAAATGGATGTGCCTGATGCACTTTTCCTTAGAATTGCCGTAATGGTCGCCATCAGGCGGTCCTGCAAGTCATCGACATTGGATGACTCAAAATAATTATCCGGAATTCCATCCGTGCCTGGGGCACCAGTGGCATTGATGACCTTGTCCCATTCGGAAACCACGTCTGGGAGATTGTTGCCGTTCGTATCTTCGAACCCGCCGACCATCGAGGCATGCATGAGAAGTTCGCGTCCTGCGATATTGCCGAAAGCAAAGAAGGTGTACAGACTCATATTCTGCAAACCGGGCAAACAGTGGCCAGCGACGTTTATGACAGCAATCGTCCCATCGGCGGTTCCATTGCAGGGCCGGAGATCATTGGTGTGGGCCCAATAGGCCACGTCGTCGAGATAGTGGTTACCGCTACTGGCATAATCGGTCTTATGCTCTCCCAAGAGGGTCGCAGCAGGGGTGGCCGAATTGGTATTACAGGTCCCATTCGGCGCATGGATCGTCGTGTTACTGCCGGTGCAATGCAACCCGTGCCGGCCGTGCGCATAGTCTTGTAGCGCTGCCGGGATGTTCGTATCCTGTGTAGGCTCTCCGTCCGTCACAAGGACGACGAAGGTTTTACAACAAGCGACCTGAACTGAGCTGGTGGCCCAAGCAGGCGTGTGGTTGCTCCCGAAGAAATAGGGATCGCGTCCGCAGGCGTTGTTGATATAGCCAGCCGGGCAAACCTCGCTCCCCGTCAATGCACTGATTTCACCAGATCCAATTGAGCCTATCCCAATCCCTTGAAAGGCGACACCCGGCGAATACGCAATGGGGTAGACGTACGCCGTGCTGAGATACGTCGAGTTGATCTGTGCGACGTAACGAGCCGTCTCGTACAGAGACTCACTGAGAGGCGTCCACGTCGAGGGGAAGGTTTGGTCAACCGCAGAGAGCATAGCCGAGGTATTTGTGTTGAAGGTTCCCACTGCTGAACCACTGAAATTGATCGCTTGCCGGGAACCTACCCCCACCAACATGCGCCCTCCATCACCACTTGCCTTGAATTCGAAGAGACCGAACCGAGCTTGAGGACCGATTTGCTGTATGACGCCGGTCGGTTCCGTTGAGCTCACGATTCTCAGTCGATACTGTGTTTCAGCAAACCCGTCTCCATCGTTACAAGAATTAGCGGTATCGGTAGGAGGGGTACTGTCGTTATCGATACAGAAGCTCCCACCCATTCCGCTCGTTCCGCCGCGGTACTGGATATAAATGGTTCCGGGATTTCCTGGAGTTGCGGCCGTTGGAATTCTGTTTTGATAACCGTTTCCACCTACATACGGGATCGTCATCTCAACGTGCCCACGACTGGTACTATCGAACACCTGTTGCGCCGTAATCGTGAGCTTAGCCGGACTTCCACTTGGCGGGCAGGTTCCGTCCGAGTTCCTGGAGACAGCACAGTTTCCTCCCGACATCGCTTTCTTGAGTGCGTCGATGCGGAGAAACGTCGCCCAGTTAAGGAGATTCCCGTCCCACTGAGTCGTGGCTGGGCAACCGGCGTTAATCGTAGCCTTCA
Organism: Nitrospira sp.; assembly: GCA_024998685.1. Taxonomy (GTDB): domain Bacteria; phylum Nitrospirota; class Nitrospiria; order Nitrospirales; family Nitrospiraceae; genus Nitrospira_D. The sequence goes on along the minus strand of JACOEH010000002.1, from coordinate 148,837 downwards.
CTGCTGCAGCTTCAAAGCGCGTGTTGGTCGTGTCGTACGTGTAGCAGGACAAGGAATCGAAGAACCCTCCGTATGTCGTGGTCGCCACAAAATTTTGATTCACCGGGGTGGTTCCACCTCCGGCTAAGATGCCGCACCAAGTTGGGTCACAGGCATGATCGGCCATGCTACCTGAGTTATCGAGCAACAAGATGATATTGGGCGCGACCTGGTTAGCCACGAAGGGAGGCACAGCATAGTATTGGTCCATCGTCTGGGCCTGCAGTGCTACCGGCCCTGCAAGACTACTCACCAGCGCGAGCATGACGGTTCCACGAAGTGCAAGATTCCGGCGTTTCATGGCGCCCTCCCTCTTCTCTATCGTAATCATCTTCTTCTTAATTCACCTTCGCGTGCCGGCGAGCTAGCGGGGCAAAATCACCATCATCCGATCGATCATGTCGTTCTGTTCTTTTTTCATCCGGTACTTCACTTCGGCTGAAACCACAAGCGCGCTGGCCTCAATCTCTCTCCCTCTGTCATCTTGGAGAATCGCGCCGGGACTCAAACTAAATGTCCGGCCGTCGATCTGAAGCACGCTTTCATAGATCGCCGTGATGGTTCCACTCTGAAATCCGATCGTCATCATCGGAAGTTGCTGGTCGGCTCGTGATGATTTAGGAGAAAAACAGAGGGCTAGGGCAATTCCGACCATCAGCACAATTGTCGCCCGATTGACGCAGTGTATCCTTATATCGCCGACGGTCATGATTGGATCTCCCCTTAGTCAAATTCATATCCAGCTATAGGAACCGTGGAGTACAGCTGTCGCCGTTTGGGTCTCTCTGACATTGGTAGGCCGCGATGACACGTCAGCGGTCCCTTTTTGAATGCGGCATGTCACATCGATATCCACTCGAATGGTAGTTGGCGCTAAGGGATCGCCATGGCGTTCGAGGAGTACAGCCTCCCCACCCAATCTTGCCTTAACCGTTGTTCGCTCGTTTCACACAACCTTCACCTGTGTTGTTAAGACAATCAAAGGTCACAATCACCCGACTGGTGGCGCCCGTCGCCGCATTCGCCGCCACACAGTCCACTCGATAGAACTGATCAAATGTTGGCTTGTCTGGGTCAGCGAAATCACTGCCGGTTCGCCGCTTGGAATAGAGAAAATCAATGTCTCCATTAACTACATACCCATTCACATTCATGACGAGATTGGGTGCGTTTCCTGCCCCAACAGCAATGTCGGAGTAGTTCCGCAGCGTACCGTTGATCTCCTGGGTAAACACCCCCTGATTCAGAGCCGGTACCGGCCCCTGAGGTGCAATGAGGGCAGCCGCCGGACCGGTCATCTGAGGATCTTCGATCGTCAATCGAATGGCGCGGACTGCCGTCCCCACACATGCCTCCGCAGCATCTGTTCCTTCTTCAACCATGCGAACGGCTCCCGCCATTGAGTTTTCCATGCCCGTCATAGTCAGTGCTGCAACCCCAAGGGCGCCGATGATCAACATCAGCAGCATTACAGTCATGAATGACGTGCCCCGCTCATCACGACACAACCTGCCTATGGTTGGAGTCACACGAGAGGTCAACATAGTTAGAGCCTTTGGTTGCGGAGTTCGATGGTCCGAGTCAGAATTCGTCGACGAAACTGAAAATAGGCCGCTTGTTGCGCCGACGAAGCGGTGTCACTCGGTGCAAAGAGCCCATTCGCATGGTTGTGATCACTGATAACCGGAAAGATCGTGCTATGCATGGGAGTCGATTGCCCTTCACCCATGCCCTGATCGGCTCTGGTTTGTCGCGCAACGATATTGACCTGCACCAATCGGATTGTCCTCGGCGTCATAAAGGTGCCGTACGGTGCAGCAGTACCGAACCAATTACGATCTGTAATGAAGTCAGCCTGGTCGAACTGGTTCGATAGATTGAGATCGTCCGGCTGCAAATCAGGTGTGCCGTTATTGACACGAGGGTCACAACCATCACAAGCATAAGCCAGCTGGAGATCTTCGACCCCGTCCATGATAGGGATGCATCCTGAATTAACCTGATTACAGTTGGGTGGCCCACCAAGACCTACAAGTACGGTCGGGACAGCGCCACGGACCAGGCAAGGGGCATTGCCTTGGCAGAGATTCAAATTGTCTGGCGGGGGAATGACTTGATAGGTAATACATTGCAGCAAATATACTTGTGTCCCCGTCCCGAACGCCGTGGGAGCAGGAATGGCCGGATTCAGGGTGAGGCCTCCAGGATTGTCCGCCTGAATGATCGAACCCGCCACCCCACCGATCGAAACGGGCATGTTCTGGAGTGTCGAGACACCAATGGCACTCTTCATCGCGGTGGTTGCATTAGCCGGCATGGGAATATTCGCGATCGATCCATCGACTCCTCCAATAGTCCCAGGGGCCACCGGGACGAAGACCTGCCATAACGGTCCCACGGCGGCAATGGAATTTGTCATGGGAACAACCATTGAGATGATATCCGGTCCTGTGTCCGCCCCAAGAGGATTGTTGTCACCAGGGACCAAGGCGGACGGCGTTCCGTTGATGTGACACCCCCCTACCGCCGTTGAAAGGCCACGCATCCCAAATCCTGCCAACTTGAGATCAGCCGTAATCATGTCCAAGGCATTCCGAGCCGTGGCTTGCGTATTCCCGACCTGTCCGGTTATGCGCGTGGTCTTCTGACTGACGACGAGCGCACCAAATCCGGCCGCAACAATGGCCGTGGTCATCATCGTCGCGACCATGATTTCGGTCAGGGTAAAGCCTCCTTGGTTCTGGCCTCCCGAATTCCACAATTGTCTCATCAATGCCCCCTACAGTCCTTGCACGTTTTCAGCGAGTCCCTATTCCGGTTCAATCAATGTTTGAAATGCGACAGCCCGAGTACGTTGGGTTGCAGCACGCTCATTCCACTGCAACCGTACCGTGATCTGTACTGCGCTCGAATCGGATCTCAGTGGGAGTACCGGAACGGCCTGTACCGTACCGCGTGCATTCAATAGGTTGGTGGCCAAGACCAATGTTCGCCATTGAGTGCAGTCGCCTTGGATTCCCCTTCTCGCCGCTACGGATGGGGCAACCGAGAAGAATGGTATGGGGGGCTGGGGAGCTGGAATTCCGCCCGCTAAACAATTTCCAGGACCGGTTGTATCCAAGTTATTGTAGGCCCAAGCGAAACGCCGATTGCTTTGGATTCGTTCCATCATGTCGGCCGCGACATTGGTGACGATGGACAAGTCGTTGGCATCGACGTTCTTCGTAAAGGACACGCCTTGCATGGCGGCCATGCCCATGACCCCCACACCGAGAATAGCGGCAGAGATCATCACCTCAGCCAACGTGAATCCTTTTTCATTGCGTACCTTCATAGGTCGCCTGCCCTTCCTATTCATGACCTCTCATTGATGACGCATGGATTGATGGCTTGGCGGCACCATGTCACTTTTCCAGAAGGCATCAAGGAAATCGTATAGATCAGCTTCGGGTCTCGAGTGCTCTGCAGCTGAACCGTTTGTGGGGCGAGCGGTGTCGTACTTAAACCTCGAGGGGTGAAGCCAAGCGGATTCACGGGTAGAGGCGTTATGAATCGTACGTTTTGAGGAAAGGTTTCGGTGCCCAGAGGAGCGGTAAATGCCACGGTGTCATACCCCGTTGGGGCACTGGCTGGTGTGGCCGCGATCATGACATTGCGACTGATCGCCGAAGAGCGAGCGAGGATTAAGCGGTTATAGAGACTAGTTGTTGCTTGATATAGCTCATGTTTTGCGTACATCTGAAGAAAATTTGGGACAGACAGCGCAGCCGCGACGCTCAGAATAGCCCCTACGATGGCTATTTCTATGAGAGTGAAACCTTCTTCGTTTGAACGGGACTTGCTCATGATATTTGCTGTTTTATTCATGGCGATGCCTAATCGAGCAAGGGACATGCCGCTTTCAATGGGGCTCTTATTCCGTGTAACCTCTTGATTTGATGGTATTCCTTTTCATCCTCGACTGATGAGAGGCGGCCATTTTTCGCCCTGATGCACGACAATTTTCGGCGTGCAGGCTGTACCGTTTCGTACGACAGGTGACTATCTTTTATTGACAGAACACACAATCGTTACTAGGATACCAACAGTGCCCCAAACTGGCAGTGGGACATATAGAAGATGTCTGGATTTCACCGGCATAGGCTCGGAGATGTCCGATGACAAGAGAATCTCGTAAGGTTCAGTGGTTTGCCGTCCAGCTTCCCTGCGAATTTTGGAACAATGAAGACAAGTCGGACGGAACTGTCTTGAACCTATCGGCACAGGGATGTGCCATGACAGCGGAGTACCTTCCGTCCGTCTCAACCTACGTTTCTTTGGATATCGATCTTTTAAATGGCGAGGAGCCGGCTAACATCGAGTTGGCCGGCGTACGTTGGGTTTTCGAGCACCGATGTGGGTTGGAATTCATCCGCGTTTGCCCAGATATGCTCATGAAGCTGAAAGCGTTCGCTTTGTTGCTGGAGCATGTCTCCTAACAGATTCACCAGGCCGTCTACCTCACCCCGCAACGCTACTTTATCGCAACGGCTCGGGCTTGACGATAGGTCGTCAGACCTTTTAGGACTTTCTGAATACCATTCTGCAGCAAGGTGACCATTCCATCCCGCATCGCCACGCTGAGAATTTCGGCTGTTCTCGCTTTGCCTTGGATCAGATTTTTAATTTCTTCTGAACCAACCAGGAGTTCGTGCAGCGCCACCCGTCCCTTAAACCCACTGTGATTGCAGATTTCGCAACCACCACCACGATAGAGGATTAAGTCTTCCGTATAAGAAACTCCCAGCTTGTCCCAGTACCGCGCTCCATAGCCTTGCACGAGTTCGTCATACTCCTTCTGAGTCGGGTGGTACGTTTCTTTGCAATGAGAGCAAATGCGCTTGCAGAGGCGCATTGCCAGTACCCCCAACATTGCGTCGGCAAAGTTGAACGAGTCGCAATCCATGTCCAGCAATCGAGTGACTGTTTCTACTGCGCTATTGGTATGGAGCGTGCTCATCACCAGATGACCGGTGAGCGACGCTTCTATCGCGATATCGGCTGTTTCTTTGTCCCGCATCTCTCCTATCATGATCACGTCCGGGTCGGCCCGAAGGAATGCGCGCATCGCCGTTGCAAAGGTAAACCCGATTTTAGGATGCACCTGAACCTGCCTCAAGCCTTCCTGGGTGATTTCGATGGGGTCCTCCGCTGTCCAAATCTTTCGCTCATCGGTGTTGATATGTTTCATGATGGCGTGCAGCGTCGTGGTCTTCCCGGATCCAGTCGGCCCTACACAAAGAAAAATCCCATGCGGACGCTCGGACAATTCCTTAACAATCTGCAAAACATCTTGGGAAAAGTCCATGGCCTCTAAAGGCATGGTCTCCTTTGCCGTGAGAAGACGCAGCACCACATCCTCATTGTTTCCGGCAGTAGGCAATGTAGCGACACGCAATTCAATTTCATGATCCTTCGCTAATTTGTAGCGGATTTTTCCGTCCTGCGGTTTCCGTCGCTCGGCTATATCGAGGTTAGCCATGATTTTCAACCGTGAAACAATGGCACGCCGATAGACGGCAGGAATACGCATATAGGTAAAACAGCTTCCATCGACCCGGAACCGTACCGCCGTCTCCTTGCGATCCTACAGCGCATCAAGTAATTTGGCAGAAACCTCCAAGTAATTTGGCAGAAATGAAAATCCGGTCCCGACAAAAAACACCTCGGGGGTTGGCTGCGTCCCTGCAAATCCAACCCCCATCGGGCCTGAACCGCGCCGGTGCGGCTATCTGAAGAACGACCGTTCGAATCGAGCGGCGAACCGCTGGGCTCGATCACGGGCATGGACTCGGGTGTCTCACGACAGCCTACTACGCGGTGTGCTCCGGCCGGCAGCCGGAGGGCCTACGTTGCACGCCCGGTGAACGGGTGCTGTGCGCCTCGTTTCACGGCCTCCTCAACGCCCCGTGAAGGGCGCTTCAGGAAGCGTTCAAGACCCGGCTGCGAGGCCACGCCCAGCCGGGTTGACATACTTGCGCTGGATGGATTCCCCATCGGACAGCGCATGGAAAATGGCGCGACGCCAACCGCGCTCGGTGTCCTCAGCCAGACCTGCTTCCGCCACGGTCATGGCAAAGAGCCACCAGCGCTCCTCGGGGTGCAGCTTTTCCCATTTATTGGAAATAGTGAGGATCTGCTCGTCGGTCGCCGTTTCGGCGGCCCAGGCAAGGACGCACAGTTCCTTCCCGAGCAACCGATCCATGAGATTCGTGCCGCTGTGCCAGCGCCCCATAGGCAGCTTGAGAGTCTTGAGCCGAGCGTTGAATTGATCCTCGGCGCTGTCCGCAAGCGCGATCCAGATGTGCTGCGGGAGCAGCACACGTGTCTGCACGTGATACCCGCAGTCTTCCACGATCGAGACCGGTTCGTTCCGTGCGGTCGGGAGCTCGACGCGGAAGAGATGCGCGCCGAGCTTGGCCGGTGCGCCGAAGCCTGTGGTCCTCTCCATTTCCATTCTCAGCTATTCAGATCCTTGAGTGCCGCAAAGACGGCCCGCAGTCTCAGCGGCAAGGTGTTGTCGGCGATGCCGTCGTCCAGCTTCGCGAGCAGCGCCTTGCGTTTCGTCTCCGCTGGTGGCTCCGCCGCCGGTTTCTGCGGATCATGCGCGGCCAGCACCGCTTCCACTGTGGCCCGCACAGCGGGCGGCACCTGATCGAGATTCAGCACGCGCTCGTCGTCCCAGGACAGTCCGGCTGTGACGCCGGCCGCCCGCAGCTCGTCATAAAATGTTGGACCGATCTTGGCCATAGATCTCCTTTAGTCCGATCCCGCGAGCAGGGCCGAGAGCACCACGCTCACCACGGATCCGGTATTGGCACTCACCACGCCCGTCACTGTGGCAAAGTGGTAGCCTGCCGCGAACGTCTGCGTATGGGCCGGATTGGTCGCCACCTCAGAGTTGGCCGTCGAGGAATGGCCGCCCGACAGCGGTCCGTCCTGCGAGGTCGTCGCGTCGATCCGCACGCCGAGGACCACGGTCTGCCCGCCGGTATTGTTCTTACAGCGCCCCGAGGCCTGCACCTGCACGGCCCCGCTGAACTGCACCCATTCCACACGCTTCGTATTGTCGATCTCGCTTGGCGTGCCGGTGAAGGTAAACGTCGGCGTGCCGACTGTGATGAAACAATTGCGCGCCGCTTGATTGAACCGGCTCGCGACGAACCGCTGGGTGACGCTGTCGACAAACTGACTGCTCGCGTTCGTGCGGACCAGTCCCACCAGCGTGCGCGTGCCGTCGCCGGTTTTGATTTGATGGCCGTAGGTCGTGTCGGTCGCCGGGGCCGTCGTGGAGAATTCGCCGGTCATCACGCCGCTGCTCATGTACATGTAGGCATAATAGATCGTGTTCGACACGAGTCCGCCGCTGTCGACACTCACCCCGGCGCTCGGGATCGTCTCGATCGAGCCGTTGATCAAGAGTCGATTGCCGTTGTAGGGATCGAACCGGCAGACCAACGCGCCCAAGTAGGCGAACCGTCCGCAGAAGACCTGCGTATTGCCGTACAGCTCGTTGTGTAAGGCCGCGCAGTGGACCAGCATGAAGCGGTAGGTCTTGCTTGCGGTGTTTTTCGTGCTGGCGCTGGTGCCGTCCTGGCCGCGCGCAATGGTGAAGGTGTCGGTGCTCCTCCCATCGACACGGGTCATTTCCGCGTTGGGATCGTCCGCCGGGTCGGGGAAATCCGTGACGTTCCACCAGACACAATAATACGGGAAGACGCTCGGAAATTTGGCGCCGTCGCCGGTCGTCAACACGATCGACGTAGCCGCTGCGTTGTAGCCGATGGAGACCGTGCCCTTCGAAAAATTTCTCACTTGTGATCGAGGCATCTTCGGCGTTCCCTTGTTTGTTTGGTTTGTTTCGTTTGTTTGGTTTATTTGGTTTCCGGATCCGGCGCACCAGACAAACCAAAAAAACCAAATAAACCAGACAACCCTATTAGTATCGAATCTGCACTTTGCCCGCGGTCCCGGCCCGGCCGTTGACCGTACTGACGAAGCCGCCGGCGCCGCCGTCCGAGCCCCCGCCCACGAACACTTGATCGCCGGTGCCGCCGCCGGGCGCCCCGGAGGTGCCGCCGTTGAGGCCGCTCAACCCCGCGCCGCCGCCGGTCGCGCTCATTTTGACGACGCCGCCGATGGAGGCCGTGACGGTGCCGCCCACGAGACCGTCGTCGGCATCGCTGTAGCGAATCGTGATCGAGCCGTTGCTGCCGGTCGCGCCATCTTGTGACGGCCCGAGCCCGCCGACTCCGCCTGACGCGCCGCCGCCAGTGACGGTGACATCGCCCAGGCCATCGCCCGGCGCCGCACCGACGCTGTTGCCGCCTGAGCCGCCCTCGCCCTGCGCGATCGGTGTGGCGCTGAGCGACACGGTGCTGGTGCCGCCGTCGGTGCCGGGGTTGGGCGGTCCGGCCGGATTTTTCACGCCGCCCGCGCCGCCCGCACCGACGACGATGTCGAGCACCGTCCCGGCTGGATAGATGCGCCAGCTCTGCCCCCGTCCGCCCGAGCTGCCCGTATTGCCTGCCTGCTGGCCGCCGACGAAGCCGCCGCCCCCCCCACCGCCGCCCGCGCCGTTGACGGTCATTTCGACGCGCACGTTGCCGGTGCCGGGCACATTCCAGGTCGTGGTGGTCGGGGTGTTGAAATTCACCTGGTGGGCCGTATCGCCCAGGCCGCCCGTGCCGGCGGCCGGGACGACAATGTCGACCTGCGTGCCGGCCGGGATCGAGAGAAAGGTGACGGCCTTGCCGCCGTTGCCACCCGCGCCTCCGTTGAGCGGCGTGCCGCTCGGGCCGACGCCGTCATAGCCGCCGCCGCCCGCGCCCGCCGCGAAGCCGTCGATTTCAATTTCCACCTGGCCGGAGCCCGGCACCGTCCAGGACGTGTTGCTGAGAAATTCGATCACATTGTTGAACAGGCCGATCGGCAGCTGCACGATCGCGCGGCCGGCGCCGACGATCTGCAGATAGGCGTCGTACAGGCGATCGAAGAGCGAGGCCTGCACCGCCTCGACCTGGAACTGAAAGCTGTGGAGCGCGAGTTGCTGCAGGCGCACTTTCGTGATCGTCCAGGTGCCGGAGGCTTGATAGGCGGCGAGCGAGACCGTGAGCGATTGGCCCACCTTCAATCCATAGGTAAAGGTCCGACAGGAGAGGGTCTGCCGAATCGATTGGCTGCGGCTCAATTGGATCACCGCATAGGTCGTCGCGAGCCGCTGCAGCTCGATGGAGTCGTTCGACGTGGGATGCTGGATCCTCGTGTGAATTTCGTAGCGGCCCGTGCCGCCCTCGCGCGCCTGGCGCGCGGCGATCTCGGGGGAGTTGCCCCGTTCGACGACGACTTCCGCGCTGCCGTCCTGGCTGCGGCAGGTGACGAGCGCGACGTTCTTGTAGGTCTCCTTGGTTTTTTCGATCTGGATCTGGCCCGCCGTGCCCGCTTGCACCGCGAAGGGCGCGACATCGACGAGGGTCTGGACCGCGTGCAGCAACCCGTAGGGATCCACCCAGCTGAGCAGGCCGCCGCCGTCGGCCACGTCGCGCACGAGCTCCGCGCAGCGGACATAGTCGGCATCGACCAGCGGAAACCGCGCGCCCTCGTCGAGCTTGCCCGCCCAAATGCCCTCGGCATTCAGATCCGTGCGGAGCAGCTCCTCCACGATCATGCGGGCGGATTGGTCCCTGTAGGTCGCTTTTTTCACTTGCCGCTCCAGCGCCTGCGCCAGATCGACACACGTCACGTCATAATAGGACGCCTTGCCGGTCTCGGTGACGCGCTGCGAGACGGACCAGATGGTGCCGGCGAACAGCCGCTCTTCGAACCGCGTGAGCACGACGCGCTGGCCGTCGAGCGGGGCGGTGGGGGGGTTGATCAGGGTGCAGTGGAACATGGCTCGTTCATTGAGCGAGGTCTCCAGCTCCGCCGAGCCGTCTTGGACCGTGACCGAGGCCCCGTCGATGAACAGCGCCACATGCACGCCGAGGAGCGCGGAGCCCACCGGCCCGGCGCCGAGCGCGTATTGGCCTCCGAGTGTGAACGCGCCGCCCAGCATCAGATCGGCGCCCCTTTCAACCGCAAATACGGAATCAGTTTGTCGGCGACGTAGCGCATCAATTCTTGTCCGTCGAGTGAGACGATGATGGTCTGCTGCGTCGGCTGGCCGAATGAACGGCCCAATGGCACGACCGCTTCCGGCCCGGCTTCGCCGATCATCGCGAGCGTCGGCCCGGTCACGATGCCGCCCGCGGCTAAGGCGGGAATGGCGAGCGCGGTCGTCGCGGCGACAATGGCCGTGCCGACGGCGGCTTGAATAGCCGCGGCGGAGGCCACGGCGGCGGGAATGCCCGCCGCCAGCACGACGCCCGAGGCCGCCAAAAAGGCCGCGCCCAGCGGCGCCCCGACGATGGTCCCCACCAGCGCCGCGCCGATGGCGGCCAAGGTGGACGACGTGGCGACGACAATCGCCGCGAGCACCGCCGAGGCGGCCGTGCCGACAGCGGCGATGGAGCCGAGCGTGGCGATCGTGCCGGCCATGATGACTTTGTTCGTCGCGAGGGCGATCCCCATGCGGGCCGCTTCGTTCGTCGCGGTGACGGCGGTCTTGGCCCCTTCCGTCGCGCTGTGCGCGGCGAGCTGCGCCGCGTTCTGCGTCTGCGCGAAGACGGTGGCGATCGCCCATTGCGTCATCAGCGAAATAATTTGATTGATCATCGCGGCGAGGAACTGCTGGCCGATCTGAATGCCGACCTGCGCCCAGTTCACCTGCTGCGTCGTCATCTGCGCGAGGGCCTGCGAGACGCCCTGCGTGGCGGAGCCCCAGGCAAAATTCATCGTGGAGACCACTTGATTGATCGCGCCCTGCGCGGTGAAGGCGAAGCCCTCGAAGAGTCGACCGGTCGCGACCGTGGCCTGTCTCGCGGGCGCCGTCATCGCCACGTCGAGGTTCTTCATATGCGCGCCAATCTCGTCGACCATGTCGGGAATGTAGGAATGTCCGACGACGGCGTCGTACATGCTTTTGAAATAGGCTTTGACGGCGTCGGTTTTCTCGCGGATGCCGGTGAGGATGGCGCCCAACCGCGCGATCGCCTGCTCGACGCCGGCCACCATCCGATCGATCACGCTCTTCACGGCGCCGGTCAGCGACGTCCAGAGCGCGATGCCGGTGTCTTTAAGTTTCTGCCAATTCAACACGAGCAGCGTGACGCCCGCGATGATCCCCGCGACGATCGCGCCGCCGGCCAGCATCGGCGCCGTCACCACCGCCATCGCGGCCATGAACGCGCCGACGGCGACCAAGATCGGCCCGCTCGCCGCAAACGTGCCGGTGAGCACGAGGATCAGTTGCTTCGTCCCGCCGTCGAGTTGCTTGAACCAATCCAGGAAGCTTCGCGCAAAGTCCCCCACGGCGGCAATCGCCTCCGGCAATTTCAGCGCGGCGATCAGTTCTTTGCCGATCTCGGCGAGGATCATGGTGCTCACGTCCTGCAGATTGGAGAGCTGCCCTTCGATCGTCGAAGACTGCTGCGCCATGAGTCCCCCGAAGCGCGTGCCCATCGCCGACATGATTGCGGTGATCGCCGTCGCGCTATCGACCTGCTTCTTCGTCACGCGCTCCATGGCCTCGGCCACGGTGATGTTCAAGTGGCTCGCGAGGGCGTCCCAGGCGCCGATCCCCGCCTCGGTGAACTGCCGCATTTCCTCCGCCGTCGCCCGGCCTTTCGCATTCATCTGGCCGATTGCCGTCGTGATGCGATCGAAGCCCAGCTTGCCGCTGCCCAGCCCCGCGACCGCATCGCCGATCTGCACGATCATGCCGGGAATCTTCTTCGCCTCGATCCCCATCGCGAGCAGACGCTTGCTCGCGTCCTGCAGCTGCGTAAATTCGAACGGGGTGCTGACGGCGGTGTCTTGCAGCTCTTTCAAGAAGGCCGTGGCCTTCTCGGCGCTGCCGAGCATCGTCGTAAAGGCCATCTTCGCGCGAGTGAATTGATCCGCCATCAAGACGGCGGACTTGGCGACGCCGAGCAGCGGCTCCATCACCGCGTCGGTGAGCCCCTTCCCAATCGCCGCCAACGCGCCGCCGGAGAGGATGTTCCCGATGGAGGTGACGTGCGACTCCATCTTGCCGAGCGCCTGATTGGCCTGGCCGAGGCCGCCGCTCGTCGAGCTGCCGACGCGATCGATCGAGTCCTTCACCGCGCCCATCTTCTTGGAGAAGTCGGCGATGTCGGCGGTGACTTTGGCGGAGAGTGTCGCGTCCGTCATTCAGCCCCTTTACCGCTCTGTGCGCGTTTCATCTGCCGTTTCATCTCTTCGCCTTCCACTTCGTACAGCGCTTGCCATTGCACGTATTCGCGATAGTCCAAGCGGTCGGACAATTCTTCGGCCGTCATCCCGAGGTCGCGCGCGAGCAGGAACGGAAAGCGCGTGCCGGGCTTAAGCTGGAAAGGTGCGCCGGGCGTCGCGCTGCGCCAGCGCGGTCAACCCGTTGCCCTCCATGATCGCGTTCACCATCGCGTAGTACACCGCCGCGTTGCCTTGGGCGAGCTCCTCGTAGTCGGCATCCGTCAGCGCGGGCTCGATCAACCCGCGTAACACGAGCAATCGCTCCAATTTCGAATTGTCCACTTCCCCGGCCACGAGCGACTCGGCGCGCATGGCGTCGAGATCGCCCTTGCGGAATAATTTGATCTTGATCGACTCGTTCAACAGCGGCACGTGCATCAGCCGTTCACGCGGCTTGGAGATCTCACTCAGTTGGTCTCTCGTCAGCATCGTGGGTCCTTTGGTTTATCTGGTTGATCTCGTCTATTTGGTCTGTCTGGTCTCTCTCGTCTCTCCGGTCTATCTGGTCCGAAGACGAGAGAGACCATCTTTATGGCACGGTCGTCCGCGTCACCGCGCCGGTGCCCTGCAATTCGAAGCTGCAGGAGCCCTTGTCGCCGATGTCGGTGTCGATGGAATATTTCGTGACCCAGGTCTCGATGCTGTAGCGCGGGAGCCCGCTGGTGCTGCCCTGCGGGTCGTACTGCAAGGTCTTCGTGGCGGCGTTGTCGGCGATGTCGTCGCTCAAGATGAGATCCAACGCGCCGTCGAAATTGCCCTCGCCGCTGAATGTCGAGTCTTTCAGCCCCGCGACGTAGGTCTTGTCGTTCAGGCCGAAGACCGTCGTCTCCGCCGTCTCGCGCATCCGTTCGAGCGAGGCCTTGGAGAGATAACTCGTAATGGCAGTGAGCGAGCCCGCGCCGTTGTCGAGCTGCACCACCGCGTTTTTGCCGTGTGACGCTGCCATGTGACTACTCCTTTCGTGAGGTGATTATTTCCTGCCGAAGCCCACCCAGAACTGCGCGCTGCCCGCGCCGGTGAACACCTGCCGCATCCGCGTGTAGCGCCGCACGGTCCCGCTGATCGCCACCCGCTGCGCGTTCCGGTCCGCCGTGACGCCCGCGAAGGTGAGGATCGTCGCGAAGCTCACATTGTCCGCCGAGTCCTCGATCGTGACCGCCAAGTTTGTAATGCCGGTGATGTCCGGGACCTGCAGATAGGCGACCCCACCGTTCGTCGTTTGCGCGCCGTTGTCGAGGCTCGTCCCGTTGCCGGTGGCGACTTCGGTGCTGAGCGCATGATGGACCAAGAGCCGATCGCGGCCGCCGGTCGATTGCAATTCGTTCGCGAGCGACACGATGTCGTCGATGGAACTCTCGATCGCATATTTCGTTTCGAGTGCCGAGAAGCCGAGCGCGATGTTGCCGAGCGCATCGCCCTGCGGGCAGATCGCGGCGATCGTCGGATCCGCCGCCAGCGCCGCGAGCAACACCTGCTCGATCCCGTCCACCGCGCCGTCGAAGATCCCTTCCAGCGAGAGCGAGGCGTCGCGCACCCCCGGCAGATAGGTCTTGTCGCTCAGACCGAAGACCGTGCTCTCCGCCGTCTCGCGCGTAAGCTCCGAGCCTTGCTTGCGATAGAAGCCGGTCAAATCGTAGCCGTTGATGTAGACGCGGGTCAGTCGGCCGTGTGCGGCAGGCATGGGGGCTCCTTTGTTGAAGAGGTCTGTCTTGTCTGTCTTGTCTGTCTCGTCTGTCCGGTCTGTGTGGTCTCCGGACTCCGCGCACCAGAGAGACCAGACAGACCGGAGAGACCGTGCACCGGTCTGGCCCAGCCGCGCGCGATCCAGAGCTGGCCGATCGGCTGCGGCACGTCGTAGCGTGCGCCTTTGACAAACTCCTGGGTCGTGCGGCCGCCGGTGAGGGACTCGTGAATGGTCTGCGTCATGAGAATCGTCATGCCGAGCTCCTGTCCACTTGATATTCGATCTGCAGCGACAATTCGAAATAGGCGTGCGGCTTCGCCACCAGCGAGGCTTCGTCGGTCGGGCGCCGCAGCACTTTCGTGATCAACGCCAGCCCGCCCCAGGTTTCATCGACATAGATCGCGCGAATCACGTCCGCCGCCGCGCGATTGAGGTAGACGCGCCGGTCGGCATCGTGCTTCACCCAGCCGACGATCGTGACCGGCAAGATCACGTCTACCTTTGTGAAGGTATCTTCCGGCCGCTGCAGCTCGCCCTCGATCACGCCGTAGAATGGAAAGCTCCGCACCTCGTCCCAATTTTTCCAATCGCGCGCCACTTCGCCCGGCGAGAAGAAATACGTCGCGCCGGCGACGATGGACTCCAATCGCATTTCGATCGCCGTGAGAATCTGTTCGTCAATGGGATCGGTCGGCATCTGTTTGGTCTGTCTGGTCTGCTGGTCTATTCGGTCTGTCTGGTCCCTCTCGTCAGAAAGACGAGACAGACAAGAAAGACGAGATAGACAAGATAGACCCCCTCATCACGCCTCGTTGAACGTCCGTTGAATGATCGTTGAGAGCCGTTCTTTGGCGCTCGGCGGCCCCTGCACCGCTTCGTCCCACGAGGGCTTGAAGAACGGCCGTGGGCGCAGGCCGGGATGGTTCACCGCCCCCGCAAACTGCACTTTGCCGAATCGATTAATAAACCGCAGCGCCTTCGCCCGGCGCGGCCTGATGCGATAGGGCCGCGTGCCGTACTCCAAAAACGGTGCGTATTTCGCGCGGACGCTCAATTCGCCGGTCGCGCCGGTCGCCGTCTCCTGCACGTGCGGCGGCCCGATCGTCCGGCGCAAATGCCCGGTGCGGACCTTGAGCACATCGCCCGACGCGCGTTTTGTCGTCCGAGCGGCCGCATCGAGCAGCAGGGTTTTCAAGCCGCCCACCATCGCGGGCCGGATCTGCTGCATGACGGCCTGAAGCTTCTGCAGGAATGGGCCGGTCACGCCGATCTTGATGTTCAGCGCGTTCATCTCACCCGCCCACCCCGCGCGCGCCGAGACGCGCGCCTGCCCGACTCATAGGTTGATCACCTGCATGATCACGTCTTCTTCCAACACGTCGCCGGTCGAGAGCGTGACCAGGAACGTGACTTCGTAGTCCACGCCGCTCGTGCCCGCTTGAATCTTCACCCGCGCCTGCGTCCCGACGATCGTCGCTGTGGTCGAGGCGAGGACGCTGTTGTCCGTCGCGCCCGTGTCAAGTCGGATCGCGCTCACCGTGCCCGTGGACAGACTCGCGCCGGAGGGCAGCTTGCCCGCGAACTCGAACGCGATCGTGTAGGCTTCGTTCGGCTGTTTGAGCAGCTTCTCGCTCATGATGCCTCAAGCACGAACCGGCGCGTGCGTGCCGGAACCGTGAAGGTCCGCGCCCGTGCCGTCTCCACAAATCGTCGTGATCGCACCGACAGGGAGAACCGTCGATGCGTCGCGCGCCAGGCAAAGGTCCGCGTCCGCGCCCGGAAGATGCGCGCCGGTTCGAGTGGCGGAATCTCCAGCTCGCCGCTCACAGTGATCGAGAGGAGGCCGGTCCCGGCCAGGGTGATGGCTGTCGTCAGCGCGCCGGTCGTCGTGATCGAGAGCGAGACTCCAGAAGTCAGGCGGATCTGCGTCGTGAGGGCGCCCGCACTATTGAGCGTCAGCGAGACGCCTCCGGCGAACGTGATCGCGGTCTGCAATCCGGCGCTCGCGGTGATTGAGACCGGCATCGTGCCGGCCAGCGTGATCGCGGTCTGCAGGGCACCCACCGACGTGATGGACAGCGTGACGGCGCTCGCCATCCGAATTTGAGTGGAGAGGGCGCCGGTTCCAATGATCGACAGCGTGACGCTCGCCGCGAATTGCGCGGCGCCGGCCAAGTCGCCGGTCGCGGTGATGCGCACCGTGACGGCACTCGCCATCGTGATTTGGGTCGTGAGCGGGGCATTGACGGTAATGGAACAGGTGGAGGCGCCCGCCATCAGAATCTGCGTGGTCAGCGCACTCGCAGTCGTGATCGCGAGCGTCGGCGTCGCCGCCATGGTGATCTGCGTGGAAAGCGAAGCAGTCCCAGCGATCGATAGGGTCGAACCGCCCGCCATCGTGATCTGCGTACTCAATGCGGCGGCCGTCGTGAGCGACAGGGTCGGTGTCGCCGCGAGCGTCATCTGGGTCGAGAGGGCGGACGCCGTCGTGATCGAGAGCGTGACGCTGGCAGCCAGCGTCGTATCCGCCGCGTGCTGTTGCGCCGCGCCTGCGAGGAGGGGGCCGAACCAGGCCATCGCTACGCCACCTTTCGAATCGACCACAGCACCGTGATCGTCCCGGCCACCGCCAGGACCGTCCAATCCCACCCCTGCATCAACAGAAACGAATCCGACACCCACAGCGGTTCCGCTTGCGCGCCGGTCAAGATCCACTCATGCGCGAGCCGCTGCGTATCGCCGGAGCGGCAGGTTTCATAGAGGCGAATCTGCAAAATGTCGCCGGCGACCATGTCCGACACGTCGAGAAATGCCTGAAAAATCCCGTCACTCGTCTCGGCATCCGGCCCCGCCGTGTCCGTCGTCAGCGACCATTCCGTCGTGCTGACCGCCTCGGTGCCGGTAAATGCTTCCGAAATCGCCATGCGTCCCTCAATAGAACCCGTACAAGATCACCGTGTGCGCATTGCCAGCCCCACCACTCGTCCCCTGGACTTGGAGCTGGGTCCCGGCGGGCACGGAGCAGAAATTGGGGGCAGGGGGGAGGGGGCCGACGAGTTGCTCCGCTGCCGTCTCCAAATCAAACCATTCCGCATAGGCCTGCCCGCCGAACACGAGATTCCACGTCACTCCACGCGCCGTCACGGTGGTGGTATCCGGGGCCACCATCAACAACACCGCTCCGTAGATCCGCGAGGTGGTCCCCCCGACATTGGTGGCGGTGGACAGCACCCCGTTGCCTGGGGTGTGTGCGGCCCCTTTGCTCGAGGCCAATACCGTCCCGTAGTCATCCGCCTGGCTGAAGAGCGGACCGGGGAGGCCGCTGTGCCCAGCCATCCCCCAGAGCATCACTCCTGTCTGATCGCCTGAGACCACAGCCTGACATCTGGCAGAGAGTCGTGTCCCTCGCGGAATGTAGATGGGGATGTAGAGGATGTTCCCTGATCCGCCCATCGTCCATCCCGCCATGAGATTTGGGAGGATCACTTGCTCTGATCCGGCCCCCCCGATGGCCACGTCCAGCAACATGTCGGTGCGGGTCGCTGAGACGGCGACGCCACTCATACTGATCCAGAACCCATACCAATCATAGGTCGTGGCAGCGACGAGTTCGGCATAGGCCCCTTTCGTGTGTACCGTGGCATTGGCGGTAATGATAGGACCATAGAAGCCTTGCGAGGGACCATGACTCCCAGGCAACCCCCATCCACCCGCTTGGTATGTCCGCGCAATGCCGAGCATCCGTTTCCTTTCTCACCCGCCCCGCTTATGCAAACGTGATGTCGAGGGTTCCGGCCGGGAACGTCGGTGCCGGATCACTGGCGTTCACGGTCTTCGACACGGCGAGCGCGCCGTAGATCAGCATGTTGCCGCCGGTGGTATTGTCGAGAATCGCAAAGTGTGTGACGGTCCCCCAGTTCGCGGATGGTGCCGGAAACGTCAGCGTGCCCGCGTTGTCGACCAGGCCGCCGGTGCCGGACGAGGCGCCGGTCGTGTTGCCGTGCGTGCCGTTCCAGTTGGCGTTCGCCGGATTGTTCGCGACCCGCGCGTAAGAGCCGCCCGTGACTTCCGTCCCGCCGCCGGTTTCGCCCGGCGCCGCCGTGTAGAGCGCGATGCCCAGGATCGAGGGTTGTGTGAACGTGGTCGTTCTGAAGAGGTGATCGGCCAGTTTATTTTCGAGGTAGTCCGTCATGGCCGTCCCGAAGAGGAACGGCAAGAAGAACAGCCCGAGCGCGCTGTCGTGGAAGATGGCGCTCAGCAGGCCGAATGCGCCGACCGCCAGGAAGGCACAGCTCATGAGCGAGAGGCCGTCTGCACTTAAGACTTTCACCCCGGCGGGCGTCTTGCCGCCCAGCCATTTCTTCGCCCGGTCGACATCGCCCTGCGAAAATGCTTGCGGCCAATGCCGCGTGTCTTCACCATACCGAGCGACCATCAGGGCTTCGAGGATGTTGAGTTTGTTCTCCCAAATCTTGAATCCATCCGGATACAGCGCATTCATCTGCGCGGCCCACCGTG
Source organism: Nitrospira sp. (assembly GCA_024998685.1). Lineage (GTDB taxonomy): Bacteria > Nitrospirota > Nitrospiria > Nitrospirales > Nitrospiraceae > Nitrospira_D. Next base: position 130,206 of record JACOEH010000002.1, on the reverse strand, counting down.
CAATCTCAGGCCGGACTTCCATCTGCCGGACATGTTCCGCATAGACGCTGCGCCGCAAGGCGAGGAGCTTCGTGCGGGGCAACTGTTCCTGCTCCTCGATCGACATGCTGTATAAGAGGTCGCGATTCGGATGGGTGCTCATGGGTGCGTCTCCTTCTTCGTGCGATTGATGGTCATCTGGTAGATCTTCCCCACCTGCCAGGGCTTGGGGTCCCACGTCGCAAACTCAAACGGCGCCCTCGGCATGATCTCAAGGCGCCCCGTCGGACGTTGTCCCGTCGGGATCGCGTCGAGCGGGAGTCGGCGCGGAAAGACTCTGTGCAGCACGATCACCCATTGACCGCCGTATTGCTCAATCTTCGACGCGCAGCGCCAGCGACATCGCATGCGATCAGTCTCCCGGCGTCGGCGCGGCACCGGACAGCTGCAGCCCGGTCGGGGCGGCCGGGGCGGTGGCGTCCATCGTCACCTCGACGCGGTTCGACGGCTCCGATTCATTCCCCGCCACATCGAAGGCCGTGGCCTGATAACAAAAGATGCCGTCCGGCACGTTCGGATCGGTGAAGCGCACGAGGGCGCCGCCGGTCGTCGGCGGGACCGTCTGCACGATCACGAACGTCCCGGGCGCGGTGCAGCTCCCCGGCGCGCGATAGAGCCGGTCTCCGGCCCAGTCGGCTTCCGCATTCGGGTTCGCGCTCAGGTCTTGCGTCGCCGCGTCGCTCACACCGGCGAGGCCGAAGCACAGCAGCAGTACGATCAGCAGTCGTCTGGTCATGATGGATCCTCCTTCTTGTCGTCACTTAAATCGCGGGTTCGCCGGCGCCGCCGGGGGCGCCGTGTCGAACGGCAGCGCCACGCTCAGCGCCGATTCGTTCAGGCTCTGGTCTCGGGCGGAGATCGCAATCGAACCGGGCTTGCCCAGCAGCACGCCTGGAACGATCCAGGAGGGGACTTTCCCCTCGGGCGGCTGCGGCACCGTCGCCTTGAGCGTGGCGTTGGACTTCACCACGACACAGCTCGGGGTCGTGCAGGCCCAGATCCGATAGTCCCGCATGTCGGGCTCGGCGTTCCGGTCCCACTCCAACGTCACGGCCTGCGCGGCGCCCGCGAGCCCGAGGCCCAGCAAGGTAAATACCAGCATTCTGCATGTCATGGTCACGCCTCCTATTGCTCCGGATCAATGATCCACTTTCCGAAACCGCTCCAAGATCTCGCGCACGCCCGCCGGCCAATCCATGTTGAACGTATCGACCCGGCCGTCGGCGATGCTCCGGCTCTGGAGCCCAAGCAGCGCCTGATCGCCTTTCTTCCGCGCCAGCCAGATCAATTCGATCGCCGCCTGCTCCAACAGCGCCGCCTCCTTCGAGCCCGCCGCATAGCCCGCGACATAGACAATCTTGATATTGTTGAGCCCCTCATTGAACGTGATCCCGTCGAGCTGCACGATCCCGGCCTCCGCATCGGTGAGCACAGAGTCGCTCGCCGCGAGCAGGGTCTCGGCACCGTACACGCGGTACGGATCGTCCGCGATCGATGTGATCGAGGCGACCGGATAGCGCTTCAAGCGCAGCGTGCTCTGGCCCGATCGCCCGCTGTGAAACTCGGTGACCGTCGCCTGCTCCAGCGGGCGATTGCAGTAGCTCTGGATGAACGCGTCGACGGAGGGCAGCAGGCGGAGAATCTCCACGTCATGCTCCGACGTGCTGATGTTCATGAACGCTTTCACGTTCGCGAGGGTCGTGAGGCTCATCGTTCTTTATTCTCCGAAGGCCCCTTCCCCTTCTTCGTCTGGTCTTTCTTGTCGGTCTGATCGGGCTGGTCGAGCGCCGGTCTCGCGCCCTTGCTCTCGATGAACGACTGCGCCAGCTCGGCGCCGAGCTCATAGGTCACGCCTACCCGATAGGCCTGCACGTGAATCCCGTCTTCCGACCCCGTCATTGTCTTCGTCATCGTGACTGTGACTTTTTCCATGACGACCTCTTCTGCTGCGGGCGGCGGCGTGATGCCGCCGCCCTGGTTTAGTCACGCCCTTACGGCGCCTGGGTCACGCCCGCCGGTTGATGCCGTGCGTTGCCGAGGATGATCTGCCCGGTCGCGGTGGCCGTCGGGGACGTGCCGCTCAACGCATCCAACCGCCAGCGCAAATACTTCTTCACGCCGTAGTAGCCACGCGCCACAAGCCCGGCGGCGGAAAAGGCCGTGGGCTGCGCGTCGCCGCCCATGTCGGCGGTCGAGACATCGTTATAGGCGGAGTTGTCGTCGGATTCTTGGAGCTTGTACGTGGCTGTCGGGGTCGTCCCGCCGACCGCCGCGACATCCAGCACGGCCAGCGCGCCTTCGTAGCCGGCCAGCGCCACGCCGGTGCCGTTGGCCGCCGCCGCTTGCCGGTCGTGCCGCACGGACGAGACCGGATTCAGATCGTTTTCCAATGCTCGCATTGTGGTCCTCCTCGTAAATGCTGGTTGATCTGGTTTATTTCGTTTCTTTGGTGTGTGTGGTTGGCCTGAACGAGACAAACCAGACAAACCACTGCACCAAGCAAACCGTCCCTTACGTCGAGATCTTCAATTTCCGAATCGCTTCCACGTTCACGACTTGGCCGCCCGAGCGTTTTCTAAAATGGAACCGCACGGCGCCGTTGTTGGCCTGCGTGAACTGGTCGCGAATCACCGCGATCTGCACCCGATCGATCACGGTGTAGCCCCGCCGGAAATCGCCGAACAGCACCGGGAAGGCGCTGGCCGCGATCGTCGGCATGTCCACGGCCTCGACATAGGGGCGGTCGAGAATCGTGGAGGGCAGCGCGCTCGACAAGCCGGGCATCCAGACATATTGCCCCTGGCTGTCCTTCAGCTTGCGCACCTTGCCGATCGAGTCGCGCTTCAGCATCCAGGTGCCGTTGCGCGCATAGGCGTCCTTCACATCGACGTACAATTGAATGAGCCCGTCGCCGGTGATCAGGTTGGCATCGCCGCTCACCGTGAAGCCCATGGCCGCGTTGGTAAGCAGGCCTTCCCATTCGCCGACCGCGTCGCCGCTGACCGACGAGAGGCCTTCGGCCACGCCGAATTGCTCGCTGGCTTCGAGGTTCAATTCCGCCTCGAGGTTGAAGTCGCTGTCCTCCAAGTCCTCGAACGGAATATCGACCAAGGCATACAATTCGTGCGTCGGCACTTCTTCGAGCCCATACTTCAGGCCGGTGGTTTCCGTCCGTGTGGCGGTCTTGCCGATCCAGGCGGCGGCAAAGGTCCCGGTCCGCTTCCGGATCTTCACGCTCTTGGCCCCGGTCGTCCGCACGCGGGCGACGGTGCGGATCGGCGAGAACTCGACCACGCCCTTGATGATCTCGTTGGTCACCTCGGGCGACGCCAAATACTCGACGCCTTGCGGCGAGCTGAGCGACTTCTTCTCGCCGGGCAGGCTGTCTTTCGCGAGGAGCGATTTTTCCTCGGCGGACATCCCTTCGAGACCATAGCGGCAGAAATTCAGAAACGCGGCTTTCTGCCGGCGCGCCTGCTCGTCCTGCGTGTCTTTCGGCGAGAGCTGCGGGGCCGGACGGCGATTAAGCTTCGTATCCAGCTCGTCCATCCGTTCGTTGAGCTTGTGCAGCTTCTCGGTCCATTGCACCTGCGTCTGCTTGCCCTCGGCGAGCAGCTTGTCGTTTTCCTCGCGGAACGACTTCCAGGTCCGACCGAGTTCATCGATCGAATCTTTGACTTGTTCAGGGGTCAACGCTGTCGTCATCAGTTCCTCCTGGGTTGAGTGGTTCGACGAGCTCACCATCCCGAGCCTCGTCGAGAGATGGCCGCGTGGACCTGCGCGGTCAGGGCCTTGATCGACTGGAGGCACTCCGGGTCGAATGGCGAACGTTCAGCGGCTGCGTCTGAGGCAGTGGAGGCATCCGGCTGCTCAGGAGACAGTGCCAGTGCATAGAGATCACGATCCGTCGCGCGGATCGCTTTCACGTCGGTGATGCCGGCCAGCGGATGCATCGCCCAAGTGACCGGGCTGATTTCCCAGAGCCGGACTTCCTGCAGGAGCCGCATGCCGCGCATCTTGTCCGGCTCTTGCTTGATCACGTCGAAGCCGATGCTCATCTCGGTCAACACGCGATCGCGCATCAACGTGAGCACATCGAGCCCGAGCGAGGTTTTGCTGATCACGCCGGTAAAACTCAGGCCCTTCGCGTCTTCGACCAGCTCGGTCGGCGCGCCGATCGGTAGCCAATCGCTGCGATGCAGCGCCAAGATCTTGATGCGATTCGCGCCGGTCGGTCCCCACTCCTTGATCGTCTTGGCGAACGCGCCGGGCACAATGATATCGGGCGGCATCCCGTCGTCGGGAATGCTGAAAATGGCCGCATAGCCGCTGAACGTCCCGGCCTCGACATCCACCGTTTTGATTTCGAAGGAAAACCGTTTGCGTTCCAACTTCATCGCGTACCTCCCACAGGGATCGCCACGCAGCGACAGTTGATCACGTTGCCCGGCGCGCCGGTTGGGTCGTTGGGAAACCGCAAGCCGTTCGTGAAGGGCTCGCCGAGCCGCCGCACTTCGCCGTCGATCTGGTGATCGAAGGGATCGAGCCGCACATGCTCATCACGCGCCGTGAGCCACTCCGCGCGCTCGATGCCGAGCTGGCGCATCGCCGCCCATCGCGTTTCGTTGTAGGCACGGGCGGTTTCGGTACGGGCGATGGTCTGCGCCCGCGCGCCCGCCAAGTGGTGATAGAGCCCGCTGATGCGCGCGGCAATCTCGGCGGGCGATTCATCTGCCGACAAGCCCGCCGCAATTTCCTGCTCGACTCGCTGCCGCACCCGTTCTGGAATGCCCGCCAACTGCCGCAACTGAAAATCAATCTGCGTCCGAACGCCCGGCGACTGCGGAGTGAAGCCGCCGCTGGCGCCGACCTCGGCCCACAGGGCCTCTCCACCCCGCTTCACCGCCTCGTCAAAATAGGGTTTGGAGACTTCGCGAAGCTTGTTCGTTTGCGCATCCAGCTCAAAGAGAATCTCGTCCACGTCTTTCTTGTCTCTCTGGTCTATCTTGTCTGTCTTGTTGTTCGCACCGGATAGACGAGACAGACCAGACAGACCCGACGACCGCGCGAGTCGCGCCAGCACCTCGTCGCGCTGCGCCGTGAAATACACCCCGAGAGCGGTCACGTAGCGTTTCTCGATCGGCAGGAATTGCAGCACGCGGGCTTTCCATTCCAGCTCGCGCCGGTCGGCGACGCCGGTGTGCGAGGAGGGCACCGCTTTCTGCGCGGCCTGCTGACCGGCATCCTGCGCCTGCACCTGACTGAAGTCCGCGCCGGTCTGTCCGGCCTCGGAGAGCGGCACTTTGCCGATCGGCACGAGCAGCACGTCGCCGTCCGGATACTCGTCGTAGCCGGTCGCGATCCGCTTTTCATTCACCGTCAGCCAGTCGGCGCTCTGCACGCGTGTCCACAGTTTTTCGCGATCCTCCTGCAGCGCGTCGATCGCATCGCGGTCGTAGTCGAGTTTGAGGCGATCGCCGAACAGCGGCACCAGCCAATTGCTCAGATCGTCGCGCAGAAAATCCGCGAGCGGCAGCACCGTCTCGCTATAGAACGCCCGCCGCGCCTCGCGGCGATTTTCATACGTCGCGTCTTTGAGGCCGATCAATTCGGCCATCACGCCGTAGGCCATGGCGATGTCGTGCTTGGTCATCTTGCGCGATTCGATCCAATCCATATCGCGCGGACTCAAGCCCATTTCCTTCCACTCCATGCCGCCTTCCAGCAGCATCGGATGCCCGGCCATCTCGTCGCCGGTCTGCTCGTCGATCTGTTTCTGCAGGCGGGCATACTGTGTGTCGTTGAGATTCTGCGGCACCACCAGCCCGCCGGACGGCCGCGCGCCTTTTTTGATCAGGGTGTAGTTCCACGCGATGGCGATATTGTCGGTGTCCACCGCCTTCGCCAGGACTTGTAGCGGCGAGAGGCCGTACCAATCGTCGAGCGGATCGAAGAGTTTCTCGTGCAGGATCAGCGGCGTCGGGATCGGCACGATGGCGCCGCCCGCGCGGTACTCGTAGCGCGCGACCAGATTGGTCTGATCGCCCGGCACCACCGTCATGCGATCGGGCCGCAGTGCATAGAGTTCGCGCGGCGCCTGGCCGATCCGGCCTTGTCCGGTGCCCGGCCCGACCCGCTCAATGTACGCATTGCCGCTGATCATGAGGTGTCCCGTCATCGTCTCGAAAAACCGCCCGCCGCCCTGCATCGGATTCGGCCGAGCCAGCAGCGTGAGCAGCGGATGTTCATCCAGCTCGCGCCATTGCCCGCCGCGCCTGATCTGCACGAGCCAGTGGAGTCCGCCCATGGCTTTCGCGATCTCGTTGACGCAGGCATAGACGATCGCGCTGTTGCTGTAGCCCTCGCGCGCGAAGGCTTCATAATTGCGCCTCGGCCAGACCGGGAGGCCCGGCGTCGTTTGCAAGAGAATGGCCCGAGCCGTACTCGTCTGTTTCCACGCCAGCGTCGGCAGCCAGTCCTTCCAGCTCACGCGCACTCCTCATAGTTGGGGATCTCCGCCCGGCGCAGTGCGGCTTCGATGCGATCCCGATCCGTGAGGCCGAGGTGTTGCGCCGCCAGCCGCAACAATTCCGCCCGCTCTTCGACCGACACGAGCGCCAGGAACACGGTTTGAGAGGCCTGTTGGGCGTGCTTCGAGGGACCGCGCGGTTTTTTCTTACCCTGCCCGGTGTGGGGGTACACCGGACGACCATCCACATGGGTCTTATAGAGATTGAGCCGTTTTTGATTGTGCCAGGTCGTCTTGCACTCGTCGGAGCAGAACCGCTTCGGAACCTTATTTTTGTTCCTAGCCTCAAAGAGGGTTCCGCACTGATCACATGACAACCGTTTAAACGGTTCTGGCCTGGCTTCACGCATGCGATCCGACCTCCTCTCCGCCCACGGGCCGGGTTGACGGTGCGGCGGCCCAGGGCGAGGCAGGCCGCAAGACGCGAATCCTCGGTCCGCCGCCCACCTGTTCCCGGATCAGCCGGACGAGCATTTCGAGCGCATCGGGGCCGTCGTCGTGTTGCCTCCCGTTCGGTCGGTAGTTTCGCAGTTGATCCAGCAGCATCTTCTGGGTCTTCCGGAACCGGATGACGCCGCGTTCGATCAGCGGCGACAACCGCCGAATCCGGAGATCTTTGGGGATGCCTTCATGGGAGACTTCGACCACGGGCAAGTAGATGCCGACCTCGTCGCTGCGCTTTTCGAGATTGTCTTTCAAGACCGATTGAAATCCGACCGCCTCAAACCCGAAGGCGACGTATTGATGGCGGCGCCCGTGTTCGATCGCGTCTTCCACGATGGCTTGCGGGACGCGGCGCTGAATGTCCGCCTCGTCGAGATAGATCGTCCCGCCGGTGCTGCCGACCAGGCCGTCGACGATCGCGGAGAAGTCGGAGCGGTCCGTCTTGCCGAGCGAGGGATCGCAGGCGGCATAGTGCGCGAGTTCCAATCCGGCGATCTCGGCGTCGTCGAAATAGGTGAACCACTCTTCGCGGAACAGCGCGGTCTCTTCGTCAATCGGCTCGTTGCGATATTCCTGGTTGTAGAAGACGGAGCCGATTTCTTCTTTCTTGGCGGCCAACCGCTCCATCGGCCACATGGCCGGCCAGAGCGACAGGGCGCCGGCGACATCCGGATCCGGCGCTTTCCAGATGCGCTTGATCCAGCGCTGGTGTTGCGTCTCGTCCAAGAGTTCGGCGAGTAAGGCCTCGACATGCAGAATCGTCCCGATGATCCAGACTTGCCCGCCGCGCCCGCGCGCGTTGAGCACCGTCTTAAACCACCACTTGCGGAGTTTTTTCCTGCGCTCGGGATTGTCGACCAGCTCCTCGTTTTCCAGGTCGTCGAAGATGATCAGGTCCGGCCGCCATTGCTTGTGATGCAGGCCCCGCAGTTTTTGCCCGGCGCCACGCGCCATGACCTTCACATCGTTCTTCGTGACGAACTCGCCGTCGCTGCCGGACACGTCGCCGCAGGCTTCGGGAAAATCCGCTTTCAGCCGCTGGTTGCTGTCCAGCTCGTCCTTGATGGCGCTGGTGAACCCGAGCGCCTGCGTTTCGGTGTCGGATCCGACGATGATGAAATGCGTCGTTTTGAAGCAGATTCGATGCAGCGGTTTGCCGAACGACATGACGGTCGACTTCGCGTGTTCGCGCGGCGCCGCCATCGCAAGGAGTTCTTGATCGGAGAGGCCGTCGAGTTCGAGATGAAATCCCGCCGGCTCCGTCGCGAAGTAATCGGAGAGATAGGTCGCGCGGAAGTACGCTTCATCGGTCCGGGCGCGCTCAATGCGCGCGTTCTTTTTCTCCGGCGTGTCGCGCTCGAACGGCGAGCGGCCCGCCGTAATCTTCTTGTGGAGCGCCTCGCTTTTCTTCTGGAACTGGGCGTCAGACAGCCGGCGCATAACGATGCTTCACATCCTCCATGAATCCATCGACATGGTCCTGCAACGCCGTGAGCGACGACGGCGCCTGCTTCGTCAAGTAGTCAGTCAATTCACTCAAACAATCGAGATAGACGCCGGGCCGATCCACGGCGCCCTTCGAACGGGCGGCCGCTTCCAGCTGATCGAGACGCTTGGCCTTCAGCAGCAATTGGGCGACTTCCAACAGATCGGCGTTGTCGAACGTCGAGTCCACGTCGGCCATGCGATGTACGAGCTTTTTCCAGAACAGCGCCATCGCGCCTTGCTTGAGGTCGAGCGACGGATTGTCTTGCAGCATGGCCTGCAGCCGATCGAGTTGCTGCTCCATCGCGTTGTAACCCTGCTGGCGCAAGTGCCACGTTGTGTGATACCGGGAGAGGGACGCTTTGGTAATCGTCTTTCCCGTCGCCCGTTTGACCTGTTCGATGATCTGCTCATAGGTCGTGCCGGGCACCTCGAAGAGACGTCCGACCAACTCCTGCACCCCGAGCTTGTCGATCGAACTATGGGCGCGGTTCGGCATGCTCACCATCCTGAGTCATCATCGAAGGATGCGCGCGGTTCGACATTACCGACTTCCCTTCAGTCGATAATTCGCGACCACCAAGTGCTTGAGCTGCCGCGCGTGCGATCGTTCGATGCACAATTGTCCGCGCAACACGATCGTCTGAAACCCTCGGTACAAGTGCCGGACGCCTGGCACGTCGCTGTTCGTCATGAGAAACTTGCCTTTGATCGCCTTGAGCCTCGCGGCCAGCGCCTCTTGGTCGCGATCGACAAACTGCATCCGGTAGCCACTCGTCTCCATGTAGGGCGGATCGCAGAAGAAGAACGTGTCTGGTCCGTCATAGCGGGCGATGACCTCTTCCCAATCCAAGTGCTCGATGGTGACTCGCTGCAGACGCTGCTTGACGAGCTCGGCACGTTCCCGCAGCTGCTGGATGGAGCCGGCATTTTTGATGGCTCCTGGCGCAAAGCTTTCCCCTTTGCCACTGAACGAGAAGGCAAGCGCGTACAAAAATTGTGCAGATCGTTGAATGTCGGTGATGCCGGTGCGGTCGCGGTACAATTCGAACAGGCGTCTGCTGGTGAGCAGTCCATCCAACTCGCGGTCGAATTCCTGCGGGTGATATTTCAAGACCGAGAAGAGTTCGAGGAGCCGATCGTCGCGATCGTTGTAGACCTCGACCTCGCTGGAGGGTTTGTTCAAGAGTAATGACGCCATGCCGCCGAATGGCTCGACGTAGCAGATATGGACAGGAAACAGCGGCAGCAGCCGCGAGACCATGCGGGCTTTGCCGCCCTTCCAGGGTGCCAGTGTTAGCATGGATGACCTGCCTGCCTGCCTGCCTGCCTGCCTGCCTGCCTGCGCAAGTTCTAGTCCCTTCACCGGATCTCCTCCTGCGGCAGGCCGAGGTCCTCGCGGAGCAGATGGATCTCGGTCTTGAGCGTTTCGAATTCCCGGTCGGCGGTCGCCAGTTCGTTCACGGCGACGCTCAGCGCCTCGGTATCGAGCAGGTCGATCGACTTGTGTTTGTCGACGAGCGCGCGCACGCGATCTTTCAGCCCGTACATATTCACCGCGACGTGCCGCGCCCGCCGTTCTTTGTCGAGCAAGAGCCCCTGCTGCCTGAGCCGTTCCTCACTTCCCATAGTTCCGCTCCATCGCCTCCACCTTCGCGAGCAGCGTGCTCTGCACCTGCACGGAGAGGAGGATCGTGTCTTTGGTTTCTTTCAGCATGACGCGGTAGGCTTCATTGATATCTTTAAATGCTTGCAAATGTGCCTGCTGGGTTTCGTCGTACCGTTTGGTGATGCCTTCGAGCGCCGATTGTCGGCACATCATGTAGGCGAGAATGCCGAAGCCGACCAAGCAGAAGCCGACGCGCTCGATGAGCTTGGCCCAGCGTTCCACGTCGGTCTCGATGGGCAGCACGGCCGTCGGCTCTTGCGCCAAGGCCTGCATCCAGCCCTGCCGGAGGAGCACGTACAGGAGCAGCCCCATCGCGATCGCGCAGACCTTCATCATGCGTGGCGCCCAGATCATCGGCGGTCCTTTCGCTCGGTCATCTATTTCACCCGCCCACCCACCGGCGCGCCGGGACGCGCCGTTTCCCCGGCGGTCTCACAGGCCTGCGCCCGCGCCCGCCAGCCGCGCACCAGCTCCGCTTGCTCTTGCAGCCACCCGTCCGTCACCGTCCAGCTCCCATCAAGATTGGCCACCGGTTTGCGGCTGTCCTGAATCGTCTCCACGCGCCCGCAGGCTGCCGCTGTCGCGGTGATCAACAGGAGCATCAATGCGGCCCCAGGCCTCCAGCCGTTCCCGTTCGAAGAACGCGGCGACCCCGTCGGCATCTCGCTTCCGCAGGGCGTGATTGAAGTGCGCCACATCGTCAATCGCATCCTTCCGTTCCGCCTTCGCCTCCCGCTCGGGTCTCGTGGCCCGGCGATCGTCCAGCACCGCCAGCACCAGATTGATGAGCGCCAACACGAGCGCGCCAATCTCCATCAGGGTTGCGTCGATCCTGATTTCGTCACCGCTGCGCGCAGCGTGATGATGCCGCTCACGCCCAGTGTGGCCAGCATTTTCTCGGCGGCCTCCTGATCGATGACGCCGAACAGCCAGAGCCCGATCACGCCGAGCGCCAACGCGCTCACGATGTAGGTTTTCTTGCCGCTCAGAAACTGTAGAACGTTCAACATGTGAGCCTCCTTGATGGGCTGTCGTGTCTGTCTCGTCTGTCGTGTCTGTCTCGTCTATCTCGTCTTCGGACCAGACAGACTAGATAGACCTCCCTCACGCCACCGCTCGCTTGAGCCAGCCGTCCAAGAACACGAGTTGCGTGCTGTCTTTCAGGACGATCTCGACGTAGTAGCGCGCCAATCGCGCCCGCCAGGCATCGAGCAACGGCTTGGTGTGTTTCTGGCACGAGAGGTTCAGCGCCAGCAGCGTCTGCGCCCCGAAGCGCCCGTCCACCGTCACGGTGAAGCGAATGTCGTTCAGCGCCTGCTGCAACAGCTTCACCGCCGTGGCCTTGCCGAGATTCACGGACGAGTCGAAGAGCTTGTCGGCTATCTTTTGGAGCGCGATCCTGTTGAACTCGTCCTGCCAGTAATCGCGCCGGTAGATCGCCCGCGCTTGTTCTTCCGTCAGCGAGGCAATGTCGACGAGCTCCGGGTACTGCTTCTGCGAAATGCCGTATTTGGTTTTCCCACCGCGATCCTGCGACACGTCGGCATACCCGCCTTCATGCTGCATCACGATCTCGACCGCTTTCGTGAAATCGGCCATGTTCCCCTGCCTGCTCGAGGCAATAAAAAAGCCCGGCTCCAAGGCCCGTTGAATGGGTATTCAACGATCCCTGAAACCGGGCTGTGAGATCCTCACCGACCCGGACAAAGAGCTATGCTTTTAGCGCGTCACTTCAGCATCGATTAGCCGCCACTCGGCAACCTGCCCGGTGTCCCAAATACAGGCCGAGGCGCAGTCCCAGCTGTAATACCAGAGGTACGTGAGTCTCCGTTCCCAACAATACGGATCGATTATGATTCCGCCATAGTTCGACGCCACCCGAGGCCAGTCAATCAGCGCGATGGACGAGTGAGACTGGCCATACCGAGCGTTGAATTCATCGATCGCGCGCGTGCCTCGGAGGTGCAGCAGGTTGGCCTCGTGGCGCATGACGATCTCATGGACGTGCTGCAACCCATCGAGATGAAACTCCTCAGTGCGACACCAGTCTTCCCAGGCTCTCCCGACCGAGCACCACAGCCCGGCCGGCTTCATCTCACCGAGAGCTTGATCGCGAGCATCTAGTTTTGTGAGCAGCCGGTCCGAGTAGTGACGCAACTGCAGTTGCGTCATGTGTTCTGTCGTCGTCAACACATCGGCCTCATTCTCATCGCGGCGGCTCCGGCTTCGTGGTATACAGTCGATCCAGTATCTGGACGATTTCGTCCACGCCGTCATCGTTCTCGGGCGTCTTGGGGAGATGCAACACGAAGGCTCCCTCTTCGTCGCTCAGGTAAGAGTAAATGTGGTAGTAGTCTGTCTCATAGTCCCACGCCCAGGAACTCATCGCGATAGTCTCTCTCACAGCTCCGGCAATTTCTCGTGCGGTTTCACGATCGGCGTCGGTCGCACATCGAAAATTTCGCCCGCCTGCAGCGTGAGCTGAATTGTAAGGTATTTCCGCTTTCTCCGCAATTCGCGCAGCCATAAGACAAATTCCTCAAAGTCGCGATGCGACGGTCGTTCCTCACTCACTCCCGGCTCCGGACACGCGGCTCGCGTCCGCCTCGTCGTCCTTGACGAGATAGATCGACAACACGGCTTCCATTTCGGCGGTCAGCGTTGCCGCTGGGACTCGCAGGCACACGTGCGTCAAATCCCCCACTCGGGTGTCAATCGTTATGGAGTTGACCAGCCCCGACACATTCACTCCGTTCACGACGATCGTACCGCGTCCCAACGAATCGACATGCAGTGTCATCTGTGCAGGCGGATTGACCCTCATCGGCTCAAGATCTCCTTCGCCCGTTCGAGCGTCACCTGACAGCGCGCCAATTGCTCCAGCGTCAGATCGATCGCGGCCATCGCGTCGATGGTTTGCCACTTTCCCCGCCTGACCTCCGGGATCGACTCCTGCCCCACACTGCCGCGTTGCTTGTTCGCAGCCTTGGTGCGCCGCATCGACTCCAGCCAGCGCAGTTTCGATTCGTCACTCAGAAATTTTGCCATCTCGACTCCCGCCTCCTTCATGGCCTGACGATTCCTGAGAATCAGCCAATCGAGCATCAGGCCGCACTGAATGCAGCGCCACAGCAGGCACGGCACGAACACATCCGACACCGGTTCGCGCGTCATCAGCCCGCCGCATTTCAGGCATGTCACTCCTGCTCCTCGGATGAGTAGCCGCCGCGTTTCTGCGATCGATGCTCATAGTTGATAGCGACTGTTTCACCCGTCCGTCCTGTGGACGGCGAGGCGACCACTTGCCGCAGGCCGCCGGGTGCTTGCTTGTCCACCAGATCGAAGAAATCCTTCTCCTCGATGGTACGATGCAGGAGTCTGGCAAGGAGGTACGATTCCAGTCGCGTGAGCACGCCGACCTTCTGGTCCGCCCATGCATAGATCCGATGCTGTGCCTTAACGACCATCTCAGGATCCAGATCGATCGCATAGACTTTGCTGAGCGCGTCGACCAGGGCCATCGCCATATCACCTGGACAGGCGTTGAGCCGCGCGGTAAAGATCCGCTCGACTAAACACTCCACAATTTGCCCGTCTCCACAGCTCGGCTCGAAGAACACCGTGGTCGCGTCCGCAAACCCGGCGGGGTCCAGCAGGTCAAGCATCGCATTCGCGATATGGGGAGGCGTCATGACCTGCGTCGCCTTCAGCTTGCGTTTCGTCATGCGCATCTACTCCGTCTCCACGTTCCCCACTTCTTCCGGCTCCACGTGGCGCGGCTGCCAGCCGCGGGCGACCATCGCTTTCAACGCTTCGGTCAGTTTGTTCGCCTCCTCGCGGGTCTGCGGCCAGGGGTGGCCCGTGACCCGGCGGCAGAGGGTGATGACGATCATCGGGCGAGCCTTGATGTGCAGGTCCTCATATAAATGATCGATCTTGTCGAGTTGCTCGCGCGTGGGTGGTTCCATGGGCAACCGCTCGTCTCGCCCGCGTCTGCGCTTCGGTTTGGCGAGCCCGGCATCATTGGCCAGCACCGTCAATCGATTCCAGACGGTCGAGAGTTGCGCGAGGCTCATGTCTTTCGTGGTTTCGATCCCGACGAGTTTGGTTTGCATCTCACGCCGCACGTCATCCGGCAATTGGAGCGCCGTCGCCTGCGCATGGATCGCCGCGATCAACTTGCGCCGATCCGTCGGCCCGACCCGTTGACGAAACGCGGCTCTCAGCATGGAATGCCCATGGCGCGGTACTCCCGCAGTTTGTTCCGCATCGTCCTGACGCAAATGCCCAGTGCTTTCGCCGCCTGGGTCCGATTGCCGTTCTTTTCGGCGAGCGTTCGAAGAATCAACTCCCGCTCCGTTCTCCACCGCAACCCGCGATCGCTGCTGACGCGCTCGACCTCCTCGATCATGCGATCGGCCTCCCGGCGTTGCTGATCATCCTGGCACACCTCACAGAGTCCTTTCGGCGAGAGGTGCGACCGTGCCACCGGCCATTCGCAGATGGCACAGCGCACGTGATATGCCGAACAGGGCACGCGCCGACCGATCGCCTCCGGAATCGCATACCCGCAACAGAGGCAGATCTCGCGCATTCATCCATCACGCTCCGAAGTGGTAATGCGCCATGCCGAGCACGCCCTTGTGGCGCCGGCGCGGGCCTGTGCATTGGTCGGGTTTCAGGTGCTTCAGCCGGCGCATCCGCTCCCGCTGGTAGCACCGATGGGAACACCAGCGTTTCTGTTGCCCGCGTTTTTTGTCGCAGTGCAGGACCATCCGACAGTCCGGCGCCTGGCAAATCACGATCTGCAGCCGCAACCGAAGATCGCGCCGATCGATTCGCTTGTCGAAGGTGTAGAAGGTCCAGTCCATGTCCCCCTCACTTCGCGCGCGGATCGCGGTAGCCCAGCGCATCCTGCCGCACAGGCTCCCCAGGACGAACGCCGCCCTGCGCATTGTAATAGACCTCGTGCCGCCCTCGGTGTCCGGCCCCGCCGTGTCCGAATCCATGCTGGCCATGATGCCCGCGTCCATAGCCGTGTGCGCCATGATGCCCGCCTCGTCCGCCGTGGCCTCCATGCCCGCCGCGAGCTTCGGCATCCAGCGGCCAGATAACGATCCCGACGAGCACGATGGTTACGAGTGTCCGATCGATCCGCATGCCCTTATTCTCGATCCCTGAGCTCGAAATACAGCCCGAGCCCGATGCAGACGGCGATGAGAATGATCAGCGTTTCAATCATGGTTCTCGGTCGTCTCCCTGCGGCTCGTCTTGGTCCCACCCCAGCACGAGCCACACACTCGACGTGAGCAGATAGGCCAAGAGGAACGACCACCCGAGCGTGATCATCACGTCTGCCATCGGTGCCCCCTCTGCCGAGTCGTCGGTCGGCAGCCGAATGCGCTCAACAGCCAGAGGGCGATGAGGAGGATCATGCGCATCGTCGCTCCTTGGTTGATTGTCGTCGTGCCCGCTCTTCTTGAAACAGTTTGTCGACCAGTTCGCGCTGTTTCGCCGTCCAGGATCGTTGTCGCAATAAATTCAAAATCATTTGCTCGCGTTTCCAGGATCCGGTGCCGAGCAGGCTCGCCGCTTTGCCGATCTCGTCGATCGTCATGCGCCTGCCTCTGTCTGCGCCGGGATCGGCGCCTCGACGGTATGGCCGTACCGCTTCGCGAAATAACAGCGTTTTGAACAATAGAGGTGCCCGTGCCGGACCGCCTTTCCGCACATCGGGCACGGCTCGGCGCTCAGCGGCACTTTGCGCGGGCGGCCCTGCTTGAGTTTGTGACGGAGTTTGAGGGCCGCCTCGATCAGCTCGTACCCGAGGAGCAGGGCGCCCTGCTGGCTGTACTCGGCGAGCACCGTGGGCTCGCCGTCGGTCGGCCCGCACAAACACACCTTGTCTGCCTGGATCAGCACGGCGGAATTCACCTCGGCCTGCCTGAGTGCAATCGAACGGGTCATTGCAACATCCGTTTCGGCTGCGGCGTCACATGCGGCGCCTTCTGTTCCCGCCAGTCGTGATACATGAGCATTGCCACCGTCGTGCGCGCCTCCAAATTCTGGATGACGATCCGTTCCTGCCCGCGCGCGCCGGGCGTGTCGGCGCAGAGTCGGACCGCGATCCGCTCGATCCACCGGCGCCGCTCGATATCCATGATGCTCGGCTCGTGATGCCGCATCTGCGAGACATAGAGACACACCTCGCCGACCGCCTCGCCGCGCTGCTCGTCCGTCTGGCCCGCCAACGTCCGCGTGAGCCACTCGATCACCAGCTCAATGAGACAATCGCAGGTGCCGGTCCGTTCGGCGGGTGTCAGTTGATCCGATCCAGCGATCATGCAGCCGGTTTCTCCATTTTCACCCGCCCACCCACCGGCGCGCCGAGACGCGCCGCTTCCCCGAGATCCATCGCCAGTTGATTCAAGACCAGCGGCGCCGCGCTTTTCTTGAGCGCCGCGATCCGGCGCGCGAGCGCCGTCAAACGATGCAAGAGTTGGCTCACGCTCTCGGTCAATTCCGCCTCGGTCTCGATCACGAAATAGCCCATCGGTTTCGTCACCGCGCTGCCGATCGCGCAGCCATGCCGCTCGATCAAGTGCGAGACGACATGCTGCACGGTGCGCTCCGGCACGCCCGTCGCCATCGAGAGCGCATCCAACCCGATCGCGCTGATCCGCCCGCGATGCCGGTTCAGCACGGCCCACACGGCCAATTCTTCGGGCGACAGATCCGTCGTCGCGCGTCGGCTCATGGCTGCAAGATCCCCTCTCTCACGGCCTGTCGACTCGCATGAATGAGCGTCGCGGCCCGCAGTTTGCGGCGGATGCGGACACTCTGCTGATCGATGACCCGGCGCGTCACGCCGAGCAGCGCCGCGATTTCCTTTTGTGTGCGCCCGTCCCATAAGAGCGTCAGCACGGCGCGTTCTCCGGCGTTGAGATCGGTCATTCGTCGGACTCCATTTTCACCCGCCCACCCACCGGCGCGCCGAGACGCGCCGTTTTCCCGTTAGGAGTCCGCATTCGCGTCCTCCCTCGCATCTTTCAACAGCGCCTTCACCAGCCGTTCAATGGCCGTTTCGACCGGCTTGATGACGACTTGCTCGCCGTCGTCGCCGACCTGGACGCCGAGGCGCTTCAGCGTCGCCGCATCGCACGCTTCCAAGGCCTCGGCGCGCGGCTTCTTCTTGACGAGCAAATACTCGTCCGCCACATCGGCGAACATCTTTTCGATTTTCCGCACCAGTTCCTCGTCGTCTGCCCAGTCGAGCGCGCCGGTCCCCTTGCGATAGCCGACCTTGATGCCGTGGAAGATGTGCGTCTTCGGCTTGGCAAACAGATCCGGCCCGTCTTCGATCGCCGCGCGCAACGTGCTCTCCGATTCGGCGGCCAACGCCGTGCAGCGCTTGATCTCTTTGAGATGCCGGTTTTTGATCGTCGTGAGCTCGCCTTCCAGGATGATCAGCCGGTCGTGCAGCGCATCGCGCCGCTTGCCGTAGTCCGCGCAGAGTCGTTCAATCTGTTCGAGCGTCATGAGTGGATGGTCTCCTCGTCGGCATGCGGCTCCTCGCGCAGGTGCTCCAGGGTGACCCGGCAGAGTTCCGCAAAGTGCTCACTCGTCATCCGGTGCGCAAAGCTCCAAGCGATCTCAAGGTTCGCGCGCTGCAGCTCGGTCTCACAGGTGAAGATCGACATCAGCGGGGCCTCCGTTTCAGGTCGGGCAGCGCCTCGCGAATCACGCGCTGGTGCCATGCGCGACAAACCTGGCAGAGCGCTAAGGCGCCTTTCACCCCGAGCGCGAGGAACACTGGCGCGCTGCGATTCCGGCAACGCGGCCCGTCGCACAGCACGGACCGAATCGCGCCGAACGTGAGCGGCTCGCGCAGCGGCTTCGGGGTCGTAACGACCTGATAAGTTTTGCATGCCAGCATCAGGCGGCCTCCGGTGGTTCAGGGCTGTGCGCCGTCTTCCGCCCGTGGCGTGATCGCGCGCGACGCGACTGCACCCACTGCTTGAGCGGCGGGATCAGTTTCGCGGTCGTGAGACCGGCCACTCCGAGCGCCTCACGCCAGGCGTTGCCGAGCGAGGCCTCGGCCAACGTGGCCACTGCACGTTTGAGCGCGTTGACTTCGGAGCCGTAGCGGTCCCACACGATGTCGCGCGGATCGCCGTTCAGCAGGAGAAAGGCCCAGAGCAGCAGCGGTCGATCGTGCCCCTGCAACGGCGAGCCGGTGAGGTCGGAGAATTCGTAGCGGCAGACGGCGCAGTAGTACTTGCGGACGTTGGGATGCCAGCGCAGCTGCGTGTAGCCCGCGCGCACATCCTCGCCATCGAAGCAGCGTGCACAACTGGGCCACTGGCTGTTCGCGGCCGCCGTCCGCGCCGCCCGAAACGTGTCGCCCACCTGCCGTTCGAGTGCGGTCATCGTTCGACCCCGCCGTTCGACAGCCTCACGGCCCTGAGTTTCGTCGAAGGGCTCACGATGACCCTGAGTGCAATCGAACGGGTCATGCCTTTCGCTCCTGTTTCAGTCCGTCGCGGATCACGAATTCGATCACGCTGAGATGACATCGGTAGTGCTGGGCCAATTGCTCCATTGATCTCCCGCGCTGAAAGTCCGTACAGACTCGCGTCCGGAACAGCTGGTAATGTTCGCTCTGCAGAATGTGCGTCAGACAGTGCACGCTATCACCCTCATCGATCGATCAGGAACGCCATGATCGTGCAGGTGAGCGCCAGCCCGAAGCACCAGCCTTCCAAATAGCCGCCGTTCAGCCCCAGCGCCAATCCCACGCCTGCCACGATCGCCAACCACGCCGGTCGACTCATGGTTCGACCTGCCCTGAGCGAAGTCGAAGGGTCATGCCGCGAGCCTCATCGCCTTCTGAATGTCATCCAGGTTCATGCTGCCGTCGCGTTTCTTCGCAAACTTGCCCGCGTCCTCCAGCAGATTGCCGAGGCGGCGGCCGCTGCTCATCGTCTGCGGATCGCTCCTCAACATCGCGAGCGCCCGCTCGACATCCTGCTTCGGCATCACCGCTTCGAACATCAGCTTGGCATCGCTCAACGAGAATTCTGGCAGCTCATGGACGCGGCCCGACACGCGGGACGCGATCTGTTCGTACTCTTCGCTTTTGCTGCTGAGATGGCGCGCGAGCGAGGGAATGCCGACCAGCACGATGCCGACGCCGGTTTGATCGTGGATGTAGCGCAGTGCGTCCAATGATCCGAACGCCAGCGTATGCGCGTCGTCCACGATCACGCAGCGGCCCTTGTCATGGAGCTTGTGTTTCAATCGCTTCATCAGCGCACGGCTATTGCCGCCGTCGCTCATCTTCAGCGCATCGCACAATTCTTGTTGCACGCCCACCGCGCCGATCTGCGCCCAGGCTGTGAGCACGATGAGCGACGGATCTTCTTTGACGGATTGGCGAATGGTCGTCGTCTTGCCGGTGCCGGAACCGGACAACACCGCGCCCATGCGGCCGTATTTATGGCAGTATTTGATGACCTGCAGCATCTTCACCGCCGGCGCCGTCTCAACGAAGGGCACTTTGAGGAGGCCGCCGTCGTCCTTCGCTTCTTCCCGCTCGACATAGGCCTTGAGCAGGTGCGCGACCTTGTCCACGTCGCCGTCGTAGGTGCGTTTTAAAAAGTGCGACATCACCGCCGCGCTCACGCCGATGCTGTCGGCGATCTGCTGCTGCGAGAGCGGCTTGCCCTTCGCGGCGCGCCGGTCGATCAGATTCAGCACGCGCTCCAACACGATTTCGTTCTGCGGACTCAGTAAGGGCATCTATCCCTCCGCCAACAATTCTTCGAGCAGGTCATAGCGCGTGGATTCTTGTTCCTTCGCCTGTGCGGGATGTGGAGTCGGCGACGGTGTTGTCTCCTGCTGTGCGAGCGCCGCCGCCGCATGATCCAAGTGCGGCAACATCTTCGCGACGATCTGCGCGCCGGACGGCGTGGACGGAGGCGGGGAGGGCAAGGCCACCACCTTCCGCTCACGCGCCTGCGCCGCGATGCGCTCCAGCTCCCGCTCAGGACGCAGGAGCACCCCGCGATCGGCCAAGACCTGTTCGGCTCGCTTCCGGGCCGACTTCTTTCGGCGATGCAGCTCGGCGAGATCCTCCCGCGTGGCACCCATCCGCAGCGCCGGATCGTTGAGCGCCTCGCACAAGAATTTTCCGTCCGTAAACACGACGATGCGGCCCAGCTCCGCGCCGAAGCGGATCTCGACCGAGTGTCCGACCTGCAGCGCGAGCTCGTCGTGCCAGTAATAGCGGCCCTGAAACTTGATGCCCTGGGTGTAGACCTTCACGCTCTTCTGCCGCATGAGGAGCAGATCCAGCGTGCGCGGGCTCGGCTTCAGTAATTCGGCGCCGCGCCAGGCGGCGAGCGGCATCGAGCCCAGCACGGAATGTTCTTGATGGTGGTATTCGTCGATCCGCGCGTCGAGCTTCGCGGTGAATTCCTCAATCGTGAGCAGCTCGTCGCGCTCGATTTCGCGTTTCAGCTTTTCCGGGCGCTCGATCGCATTCCGCCCGCACCAGCCGGGCAGCGTCTTTTCCCACTCGGTAAAGACATGTTTGAAGGCCGGTTCAATGGGCTTTGACCAGGCTTGATAGGGATTGGCATGGCGCACCAGCACGCCGAGCGGCGAGAGGACGCCGGGCGCGAGCGTGTCGGTGAGATCAGACGAGAGCCCGACATTGCGCGAGACCTGGCTCGATCCATTCAAATAGTGGCAGCGAAAGTCTTTGCCGTTGTCGATGTAGAGTTCCTGCGGCACGCCGAAGCGGAGAATGCCCGTGCGTAGCGCGAGCGCAATCGTGTCGCTGTTCGGAACGATCGCCACATGCCGCCCCACCCAGGTCCGCGTGCCGAGGTCGTACCAACAGGTCACCCACGGTCGGACGATCTTCGCATCCGGGCCGTCGTGTGTCTTCACGAACACATCGAACTCGCGATGGTCGCCGCACCAGACTTCGTTCGGCGCGCAGGCGCTCAAATCGCGGTGTGTCTTCGGCTCCATTTTCGCGCGGAAGGCTTTCGCCCCCTCGCGCGCGAGGACGACGGCGGGCTGCGGCAGCGTCAATAAGTAGCGATTCACCGTGGCCTGTGACGGCGCGGGCTCATTGAGCTTCGCACAGAGCCGCAGGGTCATCCGGTACACGGTCGTCGGCGAGGGCCGCTGCGGCGAACAGTATTCGTCTTTGATGAAGTGTTGAATCGGCGTGGAGAGGGCCAAGAATTGCCCGCGCGTCTTGCCCCACTTCGGCAAGAGCGCGCCGGCGCCGCGCTGCTGATAGAGGCTCCGCCAGCGATAGACGGTGCGCACGGAGAGGTCGCGCTCGCGACAGAATTGTTCCAGCGCCTCATCGCGCAGGCCGTGCGGCCCGCTGAGAATCTCCTCCGCCTGTTCAACGATCGCGCGGCGGCGGCGCGCTTCGACGCGCAACGGCTCGGGGATCTCGGCCAGATTGAGGGGATTGCTGGATGATTCGAGAGATGGGGCAATGTGCTTCGTCCAGTAGAGCGCTTGCGCGGCTTGCGGCAATGAGGAGACGGCGATTTCAGGGATGGGCCGGCCGTTCGAGCCGGACCGGCCCGACTGCCTCGTCGCCCAACTCTCTTCAGCAATTTTGCGGTAGAGCGTGCGCTCAGAGAGGCCGGTCAATTCCATCGCCTCCTCGCGCGTGACCCAAGCAGTGGAGTCCTCACTCATCGAATGGCCTCTTCGGCTCGACGCAGCTGCTCGCGCAGCAGCACGGCTTTATCGATCACATCGTCACATTCCTTGCGGCAGCGCCGCGCTTCGCGTTCGCTCAACTTCCCGTCCCGCACACTGGTCTCCAGCGCCGCGACGACCTCGCCGATCTCCTTGACGACGGCCAACATGTTGGCCTGCACCAGCGAGAGGTGCGCGGGCTCGGCGGCGGCCTGCAGCTCGCGGAGCGGCACCAGCACACAGTTCACCCGCGCGGCGAAAAACCGGATCAACGCGACGTTGCCGGTGGCGCGGGCATGCGGAATGATCTTCGTGAGCGGGGGATAGCACTCCGGTTGATTCACGTCGGCCCAGCGATAGACGGAGGACACGTTCTCCCCGAGTTCATCAGCCTGCGCTTTGACCGAAATCGGCGAGCGGAACACGAGCTCGGCCAGGGCATCTTTCAAGGTGTCGTGCGGGAGATCGGAATCTTGATCGCGCTTTCTCATCGCACCCCTTGATGGTTCTGCCGTAGGGTGTCATTCGGTGAGGGATGAATTGCGCAGATCGTCGAATCGGCATAGAATGCCGCGCGAACGAGTGACCCCGCGCCGACGCCGGTCAAAACATCTGCGCGGGGACTCGCCGGACACGAACCCCGCGCACTCACGAGCAGGGGATTCGTGTTGCTGGACACAGAAGAGGGACAGGCTTGACCGGTCACCATCGTCAGTTCCTTTTATGCGGCGCGATCGTTGGGCCAGAGCCGCTCGGTCGGCACACCGAGCAACCCGGCAATCCCGTCCCGGACCTCCGGGAGAATGTAGTGGCCGTACACGACACGCGCGATGGTCGAGCGATGCGAGACGCCGAGACGGCGTGCCACTTCGGCATACGACAGCCCGCGCCGGAGCAGCATGAGACGGACGCGATTCGAACAGGGACGGCGATGCGAATGAGCACGATCTGAAAAAGTGTTGCGCGACATGGTGGGTATTATGTTAGACTTCTTGTAACGCACTGTGTTGCTATGCATGACGCGCACTATAATTAGCGTTACAAACAATGTCAACAGAAAAATGAGCGTGACGAGTATTTTCTAGGGTTCTCCCTAGTGTTGGTCTGAGCCGGTGGTTTTATAAGGGATACTGATGACGGGAAACTTACTTACCGGCAAGTCAGACGAGGAGGCGCATGGGTGATGACTGATCCGTTTTCGATTCGACTCGCCGAGGCCATTCGCGCGAGCGGACTCAAGAAAAACGAAATCGCCAAACGGGTGGGCGTGACGCCCGGTACGGTGAGCGGCTATTTGGCCGGACGCATGATACCGGATCGCCCGGTCGTGCTCTTGCTCGCGCAAACTCTCAATGTGACGCCGGAGGGGTTGACCGGTGAGTCTACTAGTGCCGATCCGCCCCAGCCGACGAGCCCCGAATGGGACCCGTTGAGTAGGGACATCAAAGCGGTTGCGGCGGAGGCGCGCTTGTCGTACATTCCCGACGCCGTGGCGCTCACGGGGCTGGATGCGGACGACCGCCGCACGGTGGTCCGCCTGCTCGATGCGCTGCGGTCCGGCGATGCGGAAGTCCGCTGGCACTTGATCCGCCAGCTGAAGATCATCATCGACGCCCTGGCCTACCGCCGGCAGCAGCCTCGTGGGGAACAGCAGGATGCCTCATGATTCCGGGGAGTCGCTCTTTGTGTTTCCATCCATGTCGCTGCAAGCTCGCATGTTGATCCACGAACTCGGCCAGCTGCTCGCCCGGAGCGGCGATCGGTACGTGACCCACCTGCGCACGGAATTGCAGCTCTGCGCGGAAGCGAATCAGCTGGAACGGCTCTGCGCCTGCCACGACTTCCCCTTCGAGTGTAAAATCCTGCCGTTCCCGGCTCGACCGAACGCGGGAGAGTCCTCATGCGTCGAGTGATCCCCCCTCTTGTGGGATGCCCGACTGCTGCCTCACGGGCGTACAATACTGCCATTTGATGGCGGCTCTGAACTGTGGAGGTGGCGCATGCGGCGACTGATCAACGCGGTCCTGTGTAGCGGGCTCTTGTTCGTCGGCGCGACGTTCGCGGCGGACGAGCAGGTGGTGCAGCAGTTCTCAGCGAACGGCTCGCGGACGACGCGACCCTTCACCGTGCAGGATGGCTGGGAAGTGCGATGGACGGCCGAGAAATCGATCGGCCTCTTTGCGGTGAACGGCAAGGGAGAGGCGGTCGCCGAAATCGGCAGCTCAAGTGCGGGGATGGGAAGCAGTTATCAGGCGAAGGGCGGGACCTTTTCCATCCAGATTATGAGTGCGGGAAAATGGACGATCGCGGTGGTGCAGTTGCCATGAAACCGATGCTTCAGCTCGCCCTATATATAGTAGTGATGATCTCGGCTTGCGCCCATCGGCAACCGCTCCATTCCTCCACGCTGCAGCTCGCGCGCGAGTCACCGTTCATTGATATCATTGTGCATCACTGCTACGACGGCGACACCTGCACGGTGACGCTCAGCGATCCGTCGCTTCCACCGGTACTCGGGGATCACATTCCGGTGCGGCTCGCGGGCATCGACACGCCGGAGATCAAAGGCCACTGCGACGCCGAGCGGACGATGGCCATTCAAGCGCGCGACTTTCTCACCGCGCGACTCGCCGCCGCCTCGCGCGTGGACCTCGCCGAGCCGAAACGGGATAAGTATTTCCGCTTGAATGGCCGTTTACTGGCCGATGGGCAAGACCTCTCGCAAGCGCTCATTGCGGCCCAGCTCGCGCGCCACTACGACGGCGGCACGAAGCAGCCGTTTTGTTAGCCTTCCTCACCTGACTGTATCCATTGGTGTTACGTATGTTGTCCTAAATATTCAAAGGCTCGATCTCTACTTGACTCTGTTGCGTGACGCAACATATACTAGAACCATGATGATTGAGGGCACAACACAAGAGGGCATCATGAAACAAGAACAGCAAGTGAGAACGTGTTACGGCGAGATTGAGACGGTCCTCTACGTGGCACCGCACGGCATCGTGACGGTCGAATCGGCGAGGCAGAACAGCTGGTACCATCCAACGAAGGTGTATCCAGTCCGGTAACACACAGAGCCGGATCGCGCGAGCCCGACGGGCCAGGCTCTCTACCACTCGGGCGAGTGAGGGAGATATGAGTCTCATGTTCGGCAAACTGTACAATGCACTCAAATCGGCGGGCGTGAGTGAGGAGGCCGCCGAGGCGGCAGCGGCCGAAGTCGCCGGGTACGAGAACCGCTTGGGCAAGATCGAGACCGATGTCGCCGTCGTCAAATGGATGGCCGGAACCAATATCGCGCTGACGCTGTTGTCGCTCGGCTTACTCTATCAAGTCTTGACGCGACTGCATTGATTCCCATCCCCCTCCCCGTGCGAGCCCGACAGGGGAGGGGGAACAATCTTCGGGCGAGGAGACGTTCCTCAACGCAGGATTGCGATGACACCCGCCGCTGAATCCGCCATCCGCGAAGCCGTGAAGCTGTTGCACCTCTCCCGGCGCAATTTCAAAAGCCGACAGGTCGAGCAGGCGCGCGAACTATTAGAGAGAGTCTTGGCGGATCTGCCTCCAACAGAGCCGAACACGACCGCCAGCCGCACGAGCCCATCATGACGCCGCGCCAACTCATCCAGCTCCGCAAGAATCTCGGCTGGTCGCAAAACCGGCTGGCGCAGGAGATCCGTGTGAACCGATCGACCGTCAATAAGTGGGAGTCGGGGCAGCATCCCATCCCGCCGATGGCGGAACAACTGCTCGCTCAATTACCTCGCCTTACAAGTCGCCGGACAAGTTCCGTGCCTCATGGTTGACTTTCGACGGCGACCTCGTTTTTTACGGTCCGACCGATTTTCCCGTGGCAGTCGGATTTCCGATATCCACAGGCCATTTTCATTTCTGCCAAATTACTTGTCGCCGCTCTCTCATTGATGATTTTGCTATTTCTTCGCCTGTTTTTTACTAAAAATTGCCCCGACTGCCATCCGACTGCCAAAATGGCAGTAGGATTCCATCGGTTCAGGTCCCAATTTGAAGCAATTTTCTTAGAATTGAAGCTGGTTTGAAGGGTTCTTGGGGAAGCAATTCCCGCCGCCGTCGATTTGGCAGAAATAGGTCATTTTGAGCGCGTTTCTGCCAAATTACTTGGAGGTCCCGGGACGATCAAGGTATCGCTTTTCATTAATAGTTCCGCCACGTTTCACCATTTTTCAGTTTTTCCCGGTTTCTGCCAAATTGGTTGAAGAAGGATAGATCCGAATAGGGTTCAATATGGACATCAGAGGCCCCTAATCGATAGGCCTCAGCGATCACCTGGTTCGCAAGGCGCACGATGGCTGAATCATTTTCATCGATCTCTCCGGACTCGGCCTCGCCGTTTCGTTCAATGCTCGCTTCATCGACGAGTTCTCCGAGAATCTCGGTTATCGATCCTCCGTTGACCTGTCCGACAAGGAGATATTGCTCGATATCCCGCCGAAGCCCGACGGAGAAGCGTATCGTCGTGCCGGGAAACGCCCGTCGTATATCGAGACCTTTCTCCAGATTGTGTGGATCATTGATGACAATGTCGAGGACCGTTCCCTGTCGTTTCAACGGAATCCAGGCGTTTCTTCTGAGATAATCTAAACTAAGGTTTTTCAAGAGCTCGTGGTCGATGACGGTTCGTTCATCATAGGAAACGTAAGGGCATTGGTAAAATTCACTGAGCGCCGACCCGAGTGCAGACTTCGGCACGCGATACTTATCGAGCAAGAGGGTTTCTAGATCAATTTCCCGTGATAGAGACTCTTCTATTGCAGCATCGAGATCCGCCTGTTTGATAAGGCCGCGATGGGCGATGCAGTCTAAGAGGCTGCGTTCCATCGTCATTTTGCGAGGCTGTTTGACCATCGACGACTTTTTCAGATTGGCTACCGGGAGGACTTGCCGTTTGTGATGCGTTTCAATGCCTTGCGTGATCATTCTATCTCATCCTTTCTCATCGACAATTAGAAGTTGTTTATGTGGTAGTCTCCTTCACACTGAGATCGTTCGATCTTCGCCTATGGCTCAATATCGTGTCATCCAGGTACCAGGAGCACGATAGACCACGGGCAGTCCACGATATAATCCACGACTGAGATCGTGGTCATACCACACCTCCATGTTGCTTCCTGAACCGGTTGACATAATTGTTCCACCTGCTGCTACTGATCCGTATAATCTGACTTTACCGACGATCGTGATGTCGCCACTTGCGTGGAGCACGCCGTTGAAATGCATGCCGGAAAGTTGAACGGGTGTCCGAACCACATCCTTAATCTGGTCTATTGGTGGAGGACTAAGTACCCCGACAGACTGTCCTGACCCAGTGGGAGCAAGCACAACGTGGCCTTGCACCACCGCCAGGCCTTCAAAGTACGGAGCCTGCAATCTGACAGTCCCGAAATTGTCTGGACGGGGAGCCGTCTGATCGAGCGTGTCAATAAATATCAGACCAAGCTGATCACCGCTTCCCTGTGACCGAAATACCTCGTCTGGCGAAATGCCACGTCCTGGTTCTACAATACCTTGCGGATACAGAAGACCTTCTCGATCAATTGCGAAGTACCGGCCGAATCTTTTTGCCACTCGCTTTATGTGTTCATAAGGCCACTGATCGAGGGGAATTCCAGGAATCGGGTTCTGGGCCATGTGAAGGTTGCTGGGAAAACTGGGAGTCTGATCGGATGGTACGTGTGTCACCTGAACCGTCCCGCCTATCCATCCTTCCATCCATCGATCTTCTCGTTGCGTCATTTCGTCATAGGCTTGTCCTGTTACTGGAGCGAGCGCGCTCCTCATTGGAATCTCATCAGCCTGCGTAAGGATCAGATCACCTCCCACTTTTAGCTCACCCCAATGCACAGAGACCGATGATTCACTTCCTGGTTGGAAGCGGCCGAGATGCCGGCCCACTTGCACAGCGGCTTTCAACGGCGGTAAGTCCAATGCACCCAACTGCATGAGTATCGATTGCCTGACCGGAGGATTGGTATTGGTTGTAACCGTGGTGTCGATTGTGCACAGGAGACCAGGCTTGGAAGACGCGTAGATTTTGAGTTCCTCTACCTGCCCTAAATGTGTCATTGTGCGAAACATTCCTGTTTCAGGATCGTTCAGCAGTCGGTGATCGGAGGGATTGCTGGCATGGAACCGTACATCCGGCTGATCCGCTGTACCTACGAATTGTGAGCGACCGGACGCATCAAAAAATGAGGGAAGTCCTTCCCTATCATAATTTCTTTTTTCACGAAGAGATGAAACCTGAGGCACACTTGCAATCATCTGGGGGCTGTGAAACCAGGCCACCACCAATTCACCAGCTGCGTCGGCCAGTTGTTGTGCAACTGCCGCCTGGCTTGCTAATCCAGCACTGGCATTTTCTTGTCCTGCGAGATTGAGAAGCGTTGCTCCCAATAGCGATAAAATAAGGGCGACAACCATAGCTCCCAGAAGTGCAATCCCCTGCTGACGGTCTTTGACATCTTGATACGACATGTTTTTACTCCTATGATCGAAGAGTCACTTCCCGCATCATTCTATGCAGAGAGTGATTTGACTCGATTTCGAGCACGACTCGCTTCACGAGCGATGGCTGCCGCGTGACATGACCATGCTCATCCCAATACGAAAAATGCAGATCTTCCAGGTCGCCGATGAGAGTATTTGCTCCTCCGTCGACCATCCGCATAAGTCTCACCGTTCCGTTTTCATCTCGCTTGGTGTAATAGATCACCCGATTACTCACTTCCACAGAGGCACCGGCGGGAAATGACAAGGCTACCGGTTCAGTCAAGGTCAGCTGATACCGCTGACCCGATTGGGAGAGCCGATGCGTTTCGCAGGTCTGGTGGCCACAAATGATTACAGTCTTCCCTGCGCCCCATCCACTGCCATCCTGCACCGCAATAACTGATTGTCCCGAAACGACCGCACCAGTGGTCATCGTTCGATGGGCGCTGATATTGGCATAAAATTGAAATTCGTCTGGACTCGCTGAGCCGATTGAATCGGCCGCCGCTAATCGAACTTCTTGTTCGAACACCTCTAACCCCAATCTGAGATCTTGCTGATGTTTCAGGTCATTTTGCTGTCTGCTCACATGAGCCTGCGCGACATTCAAGGCGTTCAACGCTGCAGCTAATACGATCACTCCGGCCGTCAAACTGACCATCAATTCGGTCAGACAAACACCGCGCTTGTCGAACATAATGTTGATGGAGCGACGGTGGTGCGCATCAGATCTGGCGATATTCTGTTGGTTCATCGTTGCCCTACAAAATTGGGATTGGCTCGAATGGTTGCTACCTTGACTTCTCTCTTGTGCCCGTTGAGCCCGGAATAGGACGCCACTGCTCGGATCATCACCATGGCGGTGGAGTATAGTGACCCTGGCCGCTCTGCCTCAATTGTCCACACGACTGTCACGCCATCGCGCTCATACATGGCTGTATAAATCCCATCACCCGCAGCTCTATCGGAGCCTTGGCCGTCATCGACCATGAGCGTTTCTGGAGTACCATCGCGATCGAGATCATCTTCCAGGAGGGACTGCCATCGAACGGAACGCTTCGCTTCTAACCTTGCCTGGGCCAGCTCCATCGCCTTACTGTTCAGGCCTCCCTGCTGTACGTGCCTGGAGGAAACCTCCAGCGCACCCAGGGTGCCCATCAGTGCAACGCCTACAATCACCATTGCCACCATGACCTCGACCAGACTGAAACCATCATTCTTCATCGGTCGTCTCATAGGAGCGATACCCGGCCCGTGATGCTCACGGTAAGTTGCTGGGTCTGTCCTTCTAGACTGTGAAGTTGAATCGTCGTGGCACTGCCAGAACGTCCGCTTGGATGGAAGAGGATCTCAGGCCCTGCGCTTGGCTCTTCGATAACAATCCCTTTTCCGCCATAATGATACGTATGATGTGAGGTTGCGGAGTTTACGAATTGAGTGGTAAGCGCCTGCTGTTCCCGGTCGACAACGATTCGAACACGATCCCGATAAGTGATCGCAAGTTGGCGGGCAAGGCGCAGTTCCGACGCGATTTCCTCGGTCGTACAACGGATCTGGCTGCGCGAGTTGACAATCGAATAGTTGGGAATGGCCATCACGGCGACCATCCCTATGATTGCGACCACCACCATGAGTTCCATCAATGTCTTACCTTCTTGCTTCATATCTTCCTCACTGTCTGCACACTGGCTAGGTAGCCCGTCGCTATGTCAAGACTCGTGCCACTCATAGTTTGAGCTTTCATGGATTGTGTGCTTACCGAACAATGTCTTATGGTAAGTCCCTAAGCCATTGAATCGATGGAACCAGAATGAAACGAGCTCGGGATGATCTGAAAGGTGTAACCCCTACAAGGAAAGAAAAGACGGTAAACACGATGGAGAGTAGTAGTACCTCAAAAGATACAGTTGTTTACAGAAGAGATACAGTAAGAAATGGAGGGAATCGGCCAGGGGAGCCGTTATCCGGCCAAGAGCTCTTGATACCAATCGAGGATAGGCTGGCCAAAGAATAGTGCCACTAGTGCACCGCAGACCAGAAACGGTCCGAAGGGAATGTACTCCTCGCGCTTGATCAGCTGTGCTGTAATAAGGGTGACTCCCACGAGTGATCCCAGAAGCGACCCAATCATGATCGTGATCAACGCAGGCTTCCATCCCAGAAATGCCCCTATCATCGCCATAAGCTTGATATCCCCCCCTCCCATCCCCTCTTTCCCGAAGAGATAGGGGCTTGCCCACGCAAGCACCCACAGAATTCCTCCACCCACGAAAACTCCCAGCACGCTTCCTAGAAATCCGAGAGGTAAGATCGTAGTGGCGCAGACGAGGCCTAGAATAATCCCTGGAAACGTCAGTGCATTGGGGATGATCTTATGAGAAAGGTCTGTCCCGGCTGCCACGAGGAGAGCTGAATAAAGTACCCCATACGTCACGGCAATTCCGTTTAGGCCGAAGATCCAAACCACCCCTACATAACCTGCTGCGTGTAGAAACTCGACCACGGGATAACGGAAGGAAATATGCGCGGTACAATGTCTGCAGCGTCCAGCCAATGCGAGGTAACTCAGAATGGGAATATTATCGTACCAAGCAATAGGCTGAGCGCATCTCGGACAGTGAGAACCCGGCCATACGATTGATTCCTGCCGCGGCAAGCGATAGATACAGACATTGAGAAAGCTACCGATGAGTGCGCCCAAAAGCCCGGCAATCAGTAGGATTAACAGCCCTCCCTCATGCATAATTGCTCAGAGTTCTTTCCCTACCTGGTAACCCTACTAGGGCCGAAGTGCCTTTATTTACATTCTTGAATGACCATACCATAATAACTGTCTATAGGCACGATTACCCATTGAGTATACCTGATGTATAGACCTACTAATATGGAGAACTAACGACTATGGCGAAGACAGCTGCAAAGGCACGGACTCGAAAATCTCTCGCGGATCTTGAGCCTCCTCCCCGCACCAAACGGCCTGAATCGCTCACCTCACGCGAACAGGAAATTTTGGAATTGATCTGGGCGGGATTTAAGAACAAGGAAATCGGTCAACGGTTGAAGATCAGCGTCAAAACCGTTGAAGCCCACCGAGCCAATATGATGAAGAAAATGCGGGTGTCGAATACGGCTCAACTACTGAAGACCGCCATCCAGGGCGGCGTGCTCAGGATCCGGTAAAGTCAACCCTGGATCTGACGTCGCTGACGAACCGCTTCAAACAGGACTATGGCTGCCGCAGCCGACACATTCAGGGATTGGACCTGGCCTCTAAGAGGAATGCGGACACAGTCATCGCAATGTTGCAGGACGCCGGGTCTAATGCCCGTTCCCTCCCCTCCAAAAACCAGCCCCACCGGTTCTCGTAAGTCGACGTCCGTAAATACTTTGCTCGCCGTCGGTGTCACCCCATAGATCCACAGTCCGTCCCCTTTCAACGACTCGATCGATCTGCTGATGTTTGTCACGCGTGCGACGGGAATGTGATCGATCGCTCCCGCCGAAGCTTTGGCAACCACTGACGTAAGGCCGACGGCCCGTCGTTCTGGAATAAGTACCCCATGGGCACCCGCTCCTTCTGCCGTCCGAAGCACGGCGCCAAGGTTGTGTGGATCTTCGACTCCGTCCAGAATCACCAACAGTGGTGCCTCATGCCGTTGGGCCGCTCGAGCAAGGATCGATTCCTCAGCCTGATAGGCCTTTGCCGACGTAAAGGCCACAATGCCTTGGTGCTTGCCGTTGGGAACAAGACGGTCGATGGAACTCAGAGGCTGGATATGAATGGGGACATGGCGTGATCGAGCCAGTTGCACCAGATCGGTGAACTGTTTGTCGGTCCGAAGAACCAGCACCCGTTGCAATGGTCGGTTTCCGGCTTTCAGCGCTTCGCGGACGGCATGGAGTCCATACAAAATCTCCCCTGTGTCAGCGCTTCCACCGGGCCGTGCCATCGGGCTTATCCTCGATCGTGATGCCAAATGATTTGAGTTCTTCCCTGATTACATCGGCCCGCTTGAAATCTTTACGCTTCTTGGCTTCACGCCGCTCTGCAATTCTTGTTTCAACCTCACTGTCGGACAAAGTCGGTACCCAACTTGACTGGCCACCCAATATGGGATGCGTCTTCCGTGATGAAATAGACATTCCAGATTCAACGTTCATTCCGACGCATGGAACGCTAGGATTAAATTGCCACTTATCCAACTGAAACAACCCCAAGATATTGCCAAGCGAGCGAAATTCGTGTCTGACATTCTTACGGTTGCTGGTCGAAAGATCTTTATCGACCATCTTATTCACCTCGCTCCGTAAGCCTTGCAAGGCCGCAATCGCAGCGGATGTATTGAGATCATCATCCATTGATCGGTGAAATGATTCCCTGGTCCGCTCGGCGGCAGCCTGGAGGAGGCCACCATCTTCTCCACCCGATTCGTTTGTCTCATGGAGCCGATTGAACAGATCGTAGAATCCGTCCAAGGCATTCTTGGCTTCTTTCAAAGCTTGGTCTGAAAAGTCCAGCGGGCTATGGTAATGCGTCGAAAGGAGAAAGTATCGAAGGATTTCGCCTGTGACCTCTTCCGACCACGACCATTCCGACTTTTCGAAAATCTCCCGGATCGTAAAAAAGTTGCCGAGTGATTTGGACATCTTTTCTTTATTGATCTGAACAAACCCGTTATGGACCCAATACCGTGCGAATTCTTTTCCCGTCGCTCCGCACGATTGCGCGATCTCGTTTTCATGGTGCGGGAAAATCAGATCCATTCCTCCGCCATGGATATCGAAGGTTTCACCGAGGTATCTGAGTGACATGGCGGAGCACTCGATATGCCAGCCGGGTCGGCCAGGCCCCCAAGGGCTCTCCCAGGCCGGCTCCCCTGGCTTACTGCTCTTCCACAGGGCAAAGTCCATCGGATGACGCTTCCGTTCATCCACTTCCACGCGGGCGCCGGCTTGCAGGTCCTCGAGTCGTCGTTTTGACAGCCTTCCGTATTCCGGATATTTCGACACCTCAAAATACACGTCCCCATCCACCACGTATGCCAGCTCCCTGTTGACCAATTGTTCCGTGAGCTGAATGATGTCTGCTATATGTTCCGTGGCCCTGGGCTCTTCTGTTGCACCTCTGATTCCCATTCTGCCCATATCCTCGTGGTAGGCCTGAATGTATTTGGTCGCAAGGGCACCAGAAGAAACACCCTGTTCATTCGCCCGCTTGATAATCTTGTCATCCACATCCGTGAAGTTTTTGACGAAGGTCACAGCATAGCCGCTGTATTCCAAGTAACGCCGGAGTACGTCGAATACCAATGCACTGCGCGCATGGCCGATGTGGCAATAGTCATAGACCGTCACGCCGCAAACGTACATGCGTACTGTCTTCGGTTCAATCGGCTCGAAAACTTCTTGCCGCCTTGTCAGGGTATTGAAGAGTTTGAGCATACGGTTTACGCATCCGGACTCGTTCGCCGTGTCGGCCAGTGAGACCAGAGGAAGTACCCAACGCCCGCGGCCAGGACAAGTCCGATGACGATGTCGAATTGATGGAAGTAATCCCGCAACTGTTCCCACTGTTCGCCCATACGAAGGCCGATATAGGCCAACAGATAGCACCAGGGCAGCGCCCCTACGAATGTGAAGACGACAAACCGTGGGAAATTCATCTTCGCAATGCCGGCCGGGAGCGAAATGAAGGTGCGCACCACCGGAAGCATTCTGCTGAAAAAGACGGCTGCTTCTCCATATTTTGCGAACCAACGATCGGCGGCATCCAGATCGTGGTGCGAAACCAGAACATACGGTCCATAGCGCTCCGCAAATGGTCGCCCACCCCAGACGCCCGCGTAGTAAGCCACGATCGAACCGAGCACATTGCCGACCGCGCCGGCCAGTGTGACCCCGAGCATCGTAAACTGTCCGGTCATGACCAGATAGCCGGAAAACGGCATGATAATTTCGCTCGGGAGCGGAATGCAGGCGCTCTCGACGGCCATCGTGAAGAGGATGCCCCCGTAGCCAAACCTTGAAATACACGCAATGATGAATCGGCTCAACTCGCTGATGACGGCTTCGATCAGTCCTCCTATCATGTCTCTCACTTCCCTGGACGGCCGATGGCGGACTGAGCGGTTGAGGATTTCTTGATGCCCCGGTTCATCATCGGCTCCCACGCGCGGAATTGATCCAGCACTCCATAGTGCGTCGTATCCAGATGGATCGGCGTGATGGAGACAAACCCTTCTTCAATCGCCTCGTGATCAGCATCCTTACTGCGACTCCACGATATCCGTTCGCCGGCAATCCAATAATATTTCCGTCCATGCGGGTCAAGTTTTTCGATGATCGGATTATGAAACCGCCTTCGGCTGAGACAGGTGACCCGCACACCTCTGATTTCCCGTCGCGGCCGATTTGGAATATTCACGTTCACGAGCGTCTCCTCAGGCAGCCCGTGCGCAAAGACAAGACGGACCACGCGGACCGCATAGCGTGCACCAACGTCAAAGCGAAAGATGTCTCCCCCTTCTTGGGATACCGCCACAGATGGTATTCCAAGAATCGTCCCCTCCATCGCCGCCGACACGGTGCCTGAGTACATCACATCATCGCCGAGGTTGACTCCTTTGTTGATGCCGGACACGACGATGGCGGGCGGTTTCGGCATGACTTTGAGCAGCGCAAGATTCACGCAATCCACCGGGGTTCCATTCACGGCATAGGTGCGTGGACTCAGTTGGTGGAGCCGCAATGGCTTGTGCAATGTCACGGCATGAGCGACTGCCGTGCGCTCCCGATCTGGGGCGACGATCCAGACTTCCCCGATTGCAGCCAGCGCCTTCGCCAAGGCGGCGATTCCCGGCGAATGGATACCGTCGTCGTTTGTCACCAGGATACGCATAATCGGCCTTCAACAAAAAGAGCTGCGCGAGGCAGCTCCACGGATCCTGACTGGGCGGCGGAATTCACCTGCTCAGCCCTCAGCCCTCATTACTCAGCACAAAAAAGATTGGTCGGGGCGGCGGGATTTGAACCCACGACCACTCGCACCCCAAGCGAGTGCGCTACCGGGCTGCGCTACGCCCCGACACGTTTGTTGCCGTTAGATACCATCTTGCCGATAAGCAAGGACTGCGTTCGATAAGACTACCCTTCGCTCATGGTGAATGCGAGTCGAGAATTTTGAGAATAACTTGGAGATCCCCTCTCAACTTTTTGGCGACCTCTTTCGGGCGCAGCCGGCGTGAAGCAGCCCGCCCACGACGTACCCAGTATCGCTTGACACCCTCAAGGGTATGCCCTTCCTCATACAGCATACGCTTGATTTCCAGCACGGTTTCGACATCCCGTTGTACATAGAGGCGTTGGTTTCCTCGACTCTTTTTGGGTTTCAAAAAAGTGAATTGAGATTCCCAGAAACGGAGCACATACGCTGGAAGCTTCGTCAATTGACTCACTTCGCCGATTTTATAGAAAACCTTGCTCCCCAGCCTGGGTTCAGTTCCCATGACCGGCCTCACGGTGCGTCTCGTTTGTCGACGGAGCCGAGCTGGTTGTAGACCTGTCTGCTCTGTGTACGCAGGATGATCAAAAAGACCGCCCGCAAGGCTTCAGTGAGGCGCACGGCGCGATTCTCCTCAAGAGCGCCACGCCTGTATGCGCCCGCGAGTCAGTGAGCGGGCCGTATCCCAACCTGGGCGTACTCTTTCGGCAAGAACGAAGCGGGCGGTTTTTTTCAGCATCCTACTATGAATTGACGTATTTCTTGAACACTTGGCTTGGCCGAAACGTCACAACTCGACGGGGAGTAATCCCAATTTCTTCTCCAGTTCGAGGATTTCGCCCCTTGCGGGCTCCCTTGCTGCGCACGACAAAATTTCCAAACCCCGCGATTTTGACTGATTCTCCCTTCTGCAAGACGGATTTCAACAAATCCAGGACAAACTCGACGATATCGGCGGCTTCATTTTTCGAGATGCCGACCTGCTTGAAAATTTCATCAGCGATATCCGCCTTTCTCATACCACCCCCCTACGTGCCCGCTGCAACTCGCCGCGTTACTGTCCGACCGACTCCTCTCGTCATGCGATGAGTTTTGCTTAAGTTACGTGAGGTTACGATACCTGTCAAGAATAAATTTGGTGAATGCTTACGAAAATATTCTAGTCCTTGTCGAGAAGTTTGTATTCGATACCGTCTGCGAGGGCCTGCCATGTTGCCTCGATAATATTTTCCGAAACTCCGACCGTCCCCCACTTATCTTTGTGGTCTCCCGACTCGATCAAGACACGCACTTTTGATTCTGTCCCTCGATTGGCCGCCAGGACGCGCACCTTATAGTCAAGCAGCTTCACTTCTCGAAGCTGGGGGTAGAATTTTTCCAACGCCTTGCGGAGCGCATGATCAAGCGCATTGACCGGTCCCGTCCCGACAGCCGCCGTATGTTCTACCGCATTACCGACTTTG
Organism: Nitrospira sp.; assembly: GCA_024998685.1. Lineage (GTDB taxonomy): Bacteria > Nitrospirota > Nitrospiria > Nitrospirales > Nitrospiraceae > Nitrospira_D. Next base: position 93,310 of record JACOEH010000002.1, on the reverse strand, counting down.
ACCATCACGGTGGCCTCGGAAAGGGGCGTGCCGTTCTCTTGTTTCTTTTCAACAATCACGCGAAATCCGAGTAATTGAAACGATGGCCTATGGCTCCCCATCGCCTTTCGCATCAGCAATTCGAACGACCCTTCGGCTCCTTCGAATTGATAGCCCTGGTTCTCATGGTCTTTCAGCGTATGAATCAGCTCGTCTACCTTGGCATGATCCTTTGAGAGTTTGATGCCGTAGGCTTCAATCTTATCGAGCAGACCGCTCCGTCCTCCGTAGTCGGAGATCAGCATCCGCTGTCGATTACCGACTTTGGTCGGATCGACATGTTCATAGGTAGCCGAATTCTTCAGCACAGCATGAATGTGCACTCCCCCCTTGTGGGCAAACGCGGCATCGCCGACATAGGGTTGATGCTTATTCGGCATCAGATTCGCGATCTCGGTGACGAAGCCGGACACATCCTTCAAATGGCTCAAGCGATCAGCCAATGTGGCCCGTCTCATCTTCAACTCTAAATTGGGAATGATCGAACAAAGGTTGGCATTTCCACACCGTTCCCCAATCCCGTTGATCGTTCCCTGCACCTGCACGATGCCGGTCTCGACCGCCACCAGAGAATTGGCCACGGCCATTTCGCAGTCATTATGCGCATGGATGCCGAGCGGCACTCGACACTCGTGTTGAACTACGCGGCAAATCTCACGGATTTCCCAAGGCATTGTCCCACCGTTGGTATCGCACAGGATCACTCGCTTCGCTCCGGCCTCTACCGCTTTTCTGATGGTGGCGAGCGCATACTCGGGATTAGTCTTGTATCCGTCGAAGAAATGTTCCGCGTCGTAGAACACCCGACGTCCCTTCCCGTGGAGATACGCGATCGAGTCTGCGATCAACTCCAAGTTCTTGTTCAGCGAGATCCCGAGGGCATCGGTAACGTGCAGCGACCAGGTCTTCCCGAAAAGCGTAATCGTCTTCGTTTCGGCTCCGAGCAATGCCTGGAGATTGGGGTCCTTGCTGGCAGTATTGCTGGCTTTCCTCGTAGAACCGAACGCGATGACCTCGGCATGCTTCAACGGAATGGTCTTGATCATCCGAAAGAATTCAATGTCTTTCGGATTCGCTCCGGGCCAACCGCCTTCAATAAAATGAACGCCCAAGCTATCCAACTTTTGCGCAATGAGGACCTTGTCCTCGGCCGAAAAACTGACATCCTCTGCCTGAGCGCCGTCTCGCAAGGTAGTGTCGTAGATTTCCAGCATCGATATTTGATCCGCAGACGGTTTTTGCTCAAGAACCGGCTGTTGCTCACGAGCAGCGCGGGAAGAGCCAGTTGGAGAGATTTTGCGAGTCATGGGAAGAGAGGGTATCAGGAGCGGGGCTTCCCTGTCGAGACGTCAGGGACCGGGCAATTTGCACAGTCACCAAGCTGATCCAGCATCCTGGAAGAAGTGCAGCGGTCTTTGGAAATGCTCCCGTCATCACATATTCCAAGGCAATAGACTTCTTGCATAACCCCATTTCAGGATTCCCTCGCCGTCCCAACTGTGATTCCAGACCTCTCCAGTCAAGGGAGGACCGTCATGGAGATTCGGGAATGTGAGGGGATGCCGGAGGAGACGTTCCGACGATTGACCGGGGTGAGGAAACGGACGTTTGCCGAGAGGGCCGCCGTGCTGAAGATCGCCGAGGCGGCCCTCAAGCAACAGGGCGGGAAGCCAAATCGCCTGGCGGTGGAGACGCGGTTGCGGATGACACTGGAATACTGGCGGGAATACCGTACGTATCTGCACATCGGCCACAGCTACGGCGTGAGCGAGAGCACGGCGTATCGCACGATCCGCTGGTGTGAGGACGTGCTGATCACGAGCGGCGCCTTCACGCTGCCGGGCAAGCACGCCCTGCTCACAAACGACAGGGCCTACGAGGTCGTCCTGATCGATGCAACGGAAACACCCGTCGAGCGTCCTCAAAAAAACAACGCCGGGACTACTCGGGCAAGAAAAAACGCCACACCCTGAAGACACAACTCGTCGTCGACAGGGCCACGGGCAGGATTCTCTGCCTCGCCCATGACGCGGGCCGCCGCCACAACTTCCGGCTGTTCAAAGAATCCGGAGTCCGGCTGCATCCCGAGACCGAAGCCATTACCGACACCGGGTCTATGGGCCTGCACAAGCTCCACGGCAAAACCACCATGCCCCAAAAGCGGAGCAAGAAGACCCCCCTGAGTAAGCAAGACCAGCAGGCCAACCGCCTCATTTCCAAAGACCGCGTCCCGGCTGAACACGTCATCGCCTGCCTCAAGCGCTTCAAGATCGTGTCTGACCGATACCGAAACCGCAGACAACGCTTCGGATTACGCGTCACCCTGATCGCAGTCTGCTCCAACAGGGACATGACGCCATAAGATTATGCAAGAGGTCTAATGTCTTGGACATTTGGTGAGAAGCCATCGAGGTACGCCTCAAAGTCGGCTTTGAGTTGCTGCTGACTTGCTCGTGCCTTGAGATCCCGAAGCGTGAACTTTGACGTGTTGTAGAATGCTTGACCTGCGGCTTGCCTGAGCGCCTGATCTTGATGAACGATCTTGGCCTTATTGAGGGAGGCTTTCATATCAAGGACTGTTTGTTTCGTCGGCTCCAACAACGCGTCGAGCCGCCGCAAGACCGTCATGGGCAGAATGACATCCCGATACTTGCCGCGCACATAGAGATCGCGCAGCACATCGTCCGCGATCCCCCAGATGAAGTTCGCAATCCAGTTCAGATCTCCATTGCTCATAGTCATTCTTGGGCAATTGGCAGAGGTTCTTGAGAATCAGGCATCCTGCGCGCGCAAGGATACCGACTTTCGGAGGGCTGAACAATAGGGCGCGAAGAAGTGCCGTGTTCTGAGTATTGGGTGCTGAGCGGGAAGCTGGAAGGTTGACGGCGGTTGGTTTCGAGGATTGGACCGGAACATGCGAGGAGCCCAATTGACTCCTTCAACCAGCCTGTGTGTTTGCCCATAGTCTGATCTATCCAGTTTTGCGCAAGGATGAATTGCCCTTGCACTACGCTGCGTGAGATGCGGCCTTTTCGAGCAACTCATGGATCAAGGTCTGGTAGGGCTTCCGGCGCTTTGCTGCCATCTTCCTCAGCTGCTGAAGCAACGTGGGCGAGATCCGAATGGCGATCAGCTGTTTAACCGCGCCGCTGGCCGGTCTCCCAACCCGTCGTGCACGTCGAAGCTCCTCATCGGTGGATTCCGGGATGTCCGAGAAATCAATCTTCGAGTCGGGCATATGCCTGACGCTCCTTGCGATTCGCCTGTCTCGCGCTGATGATACGGATCGTGTGGGTTTCATGAACTTTCCTCCTCGTGTAGACGATGAGTAAGATTCGTCCGTTCAGCGATTCCCCAAGCCGTTTGAATCGAGATTCTTGCTGAGAATGGGTAAGATCCTGCCACTCCAGCGCGTTTGCATCTCCAAAGACCGTCGCGGCTTCTTCAAATGAGACACCGTGCTTCTCATAATTCGAGATCGCCTTCGCGACATCCCAGGTGAACACATTCGTGTATATACATGAAATCGTCCATCATCCGCAAGAACCAGACGTTGAAGACAGCTCACACCTGCGAGTCTTCGCTGAGACAAGATGAATCATCTGGCTGGCCAGGAAAGGAGTCAGATGCGCCGGGATACTGGAAATGAACACCAATCTACCGGCTAAGAAGCGCGAGATGAAGTTCGAGCTGTGGCCTTGGCCTGAGCGTTTCAGGCCTGAGCTGAATCGAGATCGAATGCAGAATGGAGAGACCGCATGGCCAGTTCGAGATATTTCTCATCGATGACGCAGGAGATTTTGATCTCCGAGGTGCTGATCATCATGATGTTGATCCCCTCGCGGGAGAGAACCTCGAACATCTTGGCTGCCACGCCTGAATGTGACCGCATGCCTACGCCGATCAACGAGACTTTGGCGATGGCTTCGGTCACTGAGACGGTCTTGGCCTCGATGTCTTTTGCCACGGCTTGAATGATCGGCACAGCCTTCTTGAGATCGGCGCGGGGCACGGTAAAGGAGAGGTCCGTCAGGGCGGCCTGGCTCATATTCTGAATGATCATGTCCACATTGATATGGGACTCAGCGACCGGTCCGAAAATCCTGGCGGCGATTCCCGGCTTGTCCGGGACGCCGACGATCGTGATCTTCGCCTGATTACGGTCCCCGGTCACTCCGGAGACCGCCGCCGCTTCCATGTCCGCATCTTCCTTCGTCACGAGCGTTCCCTTTCCTTCCTTGAAGCTGGAATTCACTTCCACTGGGACGTGGAATTTGGCCGCAAACTCGACGGATCTAGTTTGCAAGACTTTCGCCCCAAGACTGGCCATCTCAAGCATCTCTTCATACGCAATCTTGTCGATCCGCCTTGCTGCCGGCACGATATTGGGGTCGGCCGTGTAAACTCCATCGACGTCCGTGAAGATGACACATCGATCCGCCTTTAACGCTGCCCCCAGCGCCACGGCGGAGAGATCGGACCCACCACGGCCAAGAGTGGTCACATCGGATTGTTCATTGATCCCTTGGAATCCGGCCACGACCGGGATGACGCCCTGCTTCAAGGCTTCCTTGATGCGATCCGCCGTGACCCGCGCGATCCGGGCTTTGGTATGGGCGCTATCGGTCATGATGCCCACCTGGCGTCCCGTAAAGGACCTGGCATTGATCCCACGGCCCCGCAATTCCATCGACAGCAGCGCGATGGTAATCCGCTCTCCTGTCGAGAGCAACATGTCCAATTCGCGTTCGTCCGGAACCGTGGTCACTTCGTGGGCGAGCTTGATCAGCCGATCCGTCTCTCCACTCATCGCCGAGAGCACGACGACGACCTGATGTCCCTCTCGCTGCGTGTGAGCCACCCGGTCGGCAACGCGATGGATGCGCTCAATCGTTCCTACGGAAGTCCCTCCGTATTTTTGAACGATCAGCGCCATGGGCCTCAGTTTTTTGAAAAGAATTTGTTCACGAATTTGGTCGCATCACGGGCAGGCATGTTCGCAGCAAGCGCATCGGCCTCGGTAAAACGGCGGACGGCTGTCTCAGCGCGTTGTCTCCCTCCCTCGCCGAACGCATAGATGGCCTGCCCCTGTTCATCTGCAGCATGATCACAGATCACGAGGAAACGATAGGGACCTTGCCTGGCCAGGCCTTCAACGAGTGGCCCCACTAAATGTCGATCGACCTCCTCAATACCCCGAACCTTGGCCTTGATATCAGTCCCGTGTACCACCTCGTCCGTCAATTCAGCATGGACATAGACAAAATCTTTCTTGGTCAATTCCTCCAGGGCCACCGTCGCCTTGGCACGGAGATCGTCGTCGGCCAGCCTCTCGGGATCCACCGCTTCGAGCCCCGCACTGATTCCTACACCACGGTAGACGTCACTGGTCGCCACGATCACCCCGGCGATGTCATATTTTTCCACCAATCTCGGCCACATCACCGCTCGACCTTCCCCCCACAACCAGACACAATTTGCCGGTTTCTTTCCCGCTGCGAGCCGGTCATCGTTCACAGGATGGTCGCGCAGAATCAGGTATGCGGCATCCATCAACTTCCGGAGAGTATCCGCCCCATCCCCCGTGGGTAAGGCATCGGCGATGGATTGACCGAGTATCTTCTGAGGATCATTACAGACGGCTCGAGGTTTTCCATTCACCCACACCATCAGATGACGATGACCCACTCCCGGATAAAACTGGATGGTCTCCGAGCCGAGTTGCTCATTGATCGCGTCGATCAATTCGCGCGCGTCTTCCGTTTCAATCAATCCGGCCGTCGCATCCTCCATGATCACGTGCGGCCCTAATTTCTTGATGTCGCCGCTTTTGCCGCCTTCCGCCCCCAACGTCACCATTGTACAGCGATACACCACATCATGTTCCGTCACCGACACACCCAAACTTGCGGCCTCCAGCGGCCCTGGACCCTGATAGAACTTTTTGGGGTCGTACCCAAGAATCGCGGTCCCGATCAATCCGCTCCCGTGACGAACTCCTTCCATGGGAATCAGCAGCCGGCCGAGTTCGCCGATCTGTGAGAGGCGATCGAGATTGGGGGTCGATGACGCGTGCAGCGGTGTCCGTCCACCCAGTTCTTGCCGCGGCTGGTCCGCCATCCCACCGGCATGCACGATCACATATTTCATGAGATCCACACGGCTTTCAGACGTTCAATAGACGAGCAACGTCTTCGCGCGTCGCCCTGACGGTTTGTGGTTGTTTCGACACGCCGATCGCCGTATCGGCATCCTTTAAACCATGCCCTGTAAGCGTGCATACAACTGTCTCTCCCTCCCGTAGAATGTTGGTTCGATGCAACTTGGCGACACCGGCGACGGATGCAGCGGAAGCCGGCTCACAAAAGACGCCTTCGGTCGCGGCGACCATCGTGTAGGCCTGGAGAATTTCTTCATCGGTCACCATATCGATCGCGCCCGCGGATTCCTCTATCGCACTCAGCGCCGAGGACCAACTGGCCGGATTGCCGATTCGAATGGCCGTCGCAATAGTCTGCGGTTGATCGACGACCCTTCCCAACACGATCGGGGCGGCACCGGCGGCTTGAAATCCCATCATACGGGGCGTCCGTGTGATCTGATTCGCCGCGCGATACTCTTTGTATCCTTTCCAATAGGCTGTGATATTTCCGGCGTTCCCGACCGGCAGGACATGGAGAGTCGGAGCATCGCCCAATTGATCGCAGACCTCAAAGGCGGCGGTCTTCTGTCCCTCAATCCTGAACGGATTCACTGAGTTCACGAGCTCGATATGCAGGCTGGCTGAAAAGTCTTTCACCAGCGTCAGGGCCTGATCAAAGTTGCCTTCGATCTGGATCACCGTCGCTTGATGCATCATCGCCTGGGATAACTTTCCCATCGCGATCTTACCGGCAGGGATCAACACGTAGACAGCCAGCCCGGCACGAGCTCCGTAAGCCGCAGCCGATGCGGAGGTATTGCCGGTGGACGCGCACATGACGGCTCGTACACCGCTCTCCACGGCTTTCGAGATAGCCAATGTCATCCCGCGGTCTTTGAACGAACCAGTCGGATTGACGCCCTCGAACTTCAGGTAGAGCTCGACTCCCGGTGTGATCGCTTTCGCCAACTTCGTGGCTCTGATCAGAGGGGTATGCCCCTCTCCCAAGCTGATAACCGGTGTCCTCTCGGTTACAGGGAGGAATTTTCGGTATTCCTCAATCACTCCATGCCAACGAGTCATCGATCACTCATCCTTGCCTTCGACGCGAATGAGCGTGGTCGGTTCAGAGACGAAGGCCTTTCGGTTGATTTCTCGAAGCGCAGTTTGCACATCGCGCTCTTTCGCGGTATGTGTTTTGATGACCACCGGCACCGTCTGCCCTTCACGGCGTCCTTGTTGCATCATAGAGGAAATGCTGATCCCGCAGCGTCCCAGTTCACCTGCGATCTGTGCCAACACACCGGGTCGATCGACCAGCGTAAACCGCAGGTAATACAGCGAACTGATCTCTTCCATCGATCTCAGCCGGAGGGGCCGTCTCTGATCTTGCTGAAACGATGCCACCGGCACCCGTCCGACGGCGCCCTTGAGGATATTCCGTCCGATCGCAATCACATCGCTCACCACGGCGCTCCCGGTCGGCATGGATCCGGCTCCTCGGCCGTACAGCACGACGTCACCGACGGCATCGCCGACGAGTTGGATGGCATTGTACACATCTTCGACTTGGGCGATGGGCGACGTAGCGGGAAGCATGGTGGGATGGACTCGAGCCTCAATCTCCCCGTCGATGAGTTTTGCGATACCGAGCGATTTGATCGTATACCCAAACTGTTTTGCGTAAGCAATATCGGTCGGCGTGATGTTCGTAATCCCTTCCGTATAGATATCCTTGAAGTTGATGGGAGTTCCATACGCAAGGCTGACCAAAACGGCAAGCTTATGCGCCGAATCAATTCCGGCGACATCAAAAGTCGGATCGGCTTCGGCATACCCGGCCTGCTGTGCATCCCGGAGAACCTCTTGGAAACTGTGTCCCTCACGGGTCATTCTCGACAAAATATAGTTGGACGTCCCGTTGATGATGCCGTAGATGGATTCGATCGTATTGCCGGCAAGCCCCTCGGTCAACGCCCGGATAACAGGAATACCGCCGCCGACGCTGGCTTCAAATCCCAACTCTACGCCTTTCCGCGTGGTGGCTTCAAAAATTTCCTCTCCGTGAAGGGCGAGGAGCGCTTTGTTCGCCGTCACGACATGCTTCCCGGCGGCGATCGCATCCAAAATGACTCGTTTCGCCGTATCGCATCCGCCGATCAGTTCGACCACGATGTCGATATTCGGATCGGCCAAGACACGATTGACCTCGGTCGTCAGGACCCCTGGGGCCAATGCCACCCCGCGGTCTTTCGCCACGTCCACATCCGCTATCCGAAGCAGTTCGATCGGCACACCAATGCGGCGGCTGATGAGAGGGGCATTGCTGAGGAGGACCTTGGCCACACCGGTGCCCACCGTGCCGAACCCGACAATTCCGACTCCAATGCGTGACTTCATGGGCGTGACTTTATTCTTCGTCCCCACCGAACTTGAGGGCTTTGCGGATTCCCCGGACGGCTTGCCTGGTTCGATGTTCATTTTCCACAAGCCCAAATCGCACGTATTCATCACCGCCTTCGCCGAACCCAATCCCCGGCGAAACCGCGACTTTCGCTTCTTTGAGCAACAGTTTCGAAAACTCCAACGAGCCCATATGACGATAGGGAAGGGGAATGCGTGCCCACACAAACATCGTGGCCAACGGTTTCGCGACCTGCCACCCGATTCGATTGAGCCCTCCCACCAGCGTATCTCTCCGCTTTTGATAGCGCAACACCGTCTCCTTGACGCAGTCTTGAGGGCCGTTCAATGCGATCACGCTGGCGATTTGAAGCGGCTGGAAAATACCGTAGTCGAGGTAACTCTTGATCTTCGCCAATGCTCCGACGACCTCTCGGTTGCCCACACAAAAGCCGACCCGCCAACCCGGCATGTTGTAGGCCTTGGACAATGTGTAGAACTCCACCCCGCAGTCCTTGGCTCCCGGAATCTGAAGGAAGCTCGGCGCCTTATAGCCGTCGAACACAAGGTCGGCGTAGGCGAGGTCGTGGATGACGATGACGTTGTGCTCCTTGGCAAACGCGACGATCTTCTTGAAAAACTCCAAATTTACCACTGCCGTGGTGGGGTTGTGGGGAAAATTAATCACGAGAATCTTCGGCCTCGGAAACGTCTGCCGATAGACGCGTGTCAGATCTTCGAAAAAATCGCTGTCCTGGCGGAGTTCGATACCACGGACCTCACCACCGGCAATGATGAAGCTGTACATATGGATGGGATAAGTAGGCGTCGGGGTCAAGACGACATCGCCTGGGCCGATCGTGGCCAAGGCCAGATGGGCCAGACCTTCTTTTGACCCGATGGTGACGATGGCTTCGGTCTCCGGATCCAGATCAACATCGTAGTTCCGCTTGTACCACCCACAAATCGCATGCCGCAGTTTTGTGATGCCGCGCGATGCCGAGTAACGATGATTCTTCCCCTTACGGGCCGCCTCGATCATTTTCTCGAGGATATGAGGCGGTGTCGGTTGATCGGGATTGCCCATCCCAAAATCAATGATGTCTTCCCCACGTTGCCGCGCTTCGAGCTTGAGGGATTGAACCTGCGCGAAGACATACGGCGGGAGTCGCTTGATTCGATAAAAACCTTCGCCCAACCCCATGAACTTCCTTTGACTGTTCTTAGATATTCCCCAACGAACTCACGATACATGCGCGAAGGGACGTGGAAAGCGCGTATTTTAATGGAGGGCCTTGGTCGAGTCAATTTGCCTCATTTCTGTGCGCTTCTGAAGCTGCCGAGGATCGAGCCCCTTCACCCCAGTCCTTAGCCCATCGCCGAACCCGTTCTTGCCCCCTCTCGTTCCTTTCTGCTACTAATATTGGTCGGTTACCGGATCTCTCACTCGTCTGAGTGCTCTTTCTCTGATTGAGCTTGATACATGATTTGATTATGGAGGGTGAATGGCTCGGCTTGGGGTGAATATCGACCATGTGGCGACGTTACGGCAGGCACGTGGAGGAGCCGATCCGGATCCTTTGGCGGCCGCTGTACTGGTCGAACTGGCAGGAGCAGATGGGTTGGTCGTTCACCTACGGGAAGACCGGCGCCATATCCAGGACCGAGATCTTCACCTTCTTCGCGAAATAGCCCGAACAAAGCTTGACCTTGAAATGGCGGCCGACGGTGACATGGCGAAGATTGCCCTGAGCATCAAGCCCGACCTTGTCACGTTGGTCCCGGAAAAGCGGCAGGAACTCACCACAGAAGGTGGCCTTGATATTGTGGGGCAGCGTGACCGAATTCAAGACATTGTGACGCTGTTACATAATGGGGGGATCCCCGTCAGTGTCTTTGTCGAGCCTGATTTGAGTCAGATCAGGGCCGCACACAAAATTGCCGTTGATTTTGTGGAGTTGCATACCGGTCGTTACGCGAATGCCACGCGCTCCAAAGAAGCCGATGCGGAATTCGAAGCCATTACCCACGCCGCCAAGCTGGCCTACAAGCTTGGGATCGGCGTCAATGCCGGGCATGGACTGAATTACCGCAATATCAAGCGCCTGACGCATATCCCAGAAATCGTGGAGTACAACATCGGGCACAGCATCATCGCACGGGCGGTCCTCGTCGGTCTCGTAGAAGCCGTGAAAGAGATGAAGACCTTGCTCGGTTGACCTGATGCGTCATCGACCCGCTGGGTCACCCCGTTCATCACGTTGATTCACCATGATCAAGATCGTCACCGCTGCGCAGATGCAGGAACTCGACCGCCGAACGATTTCAGAGGCTCATATCCCGGCGACGACGTTGATGGGACGTGCCGGGTCCGGCGTCGTATCGTGTCTTGAGCAACGGTTGGGACCTGTGCGGGGCAAGACGGTCACCGTTGTGTGCGGCAAAGGCAACAATGGGGGAGATGGATTCGTCGCTGCCCGCCTACTCCGTCGACGCCATGCCGACGTGCGCGTGCTCGTCTTGTCATCCATCTCCAAGCTGAGCCGCGATGCGACAACGATGTATAGGCAATTCGTTCGTAGCGCGGGAAAATCGTCCATCTACCTCTACACGTCCAAGGCTCAGGCTCACGCACTTTTTCAAGACAGCGATATTCTGATCGACGCCCTACTCGGGACAGGACTTTCCTCTTCTGTAACCGGACACTATGCCGAGACCATTGACAGTATCAACGAAAGCGCTCGTCCTGTGGTCGCGGTTGATCTTCCCTCGGGCCTCCATGCTGATACTGGAACGATTTTGGGTCGAGCCGTTCGTGCCTCCCTCACTGTGAGCTTTGGCCTCCCGAAGTTAGGCCTCTATCAGAACGATGGGATCAACCTTGCCGGAGAGGTGGCCATTGTGGACATCGGCATTCCGCCGGCCTACCTTGATGCGATTGAGAGCCGGGCAACCTTACTGACACAGCACGCGGTGCGAACGGCTCTGCCTGAACGGCAACCGTCGAGTCACAAAGGTACCTATGGCCATGCCGGCATTATTGCCGGATCCGTGGGAAAAACCGGGGCCGCCGCTATGGCCGCACGAGCGGCCTTGCGTGTCGGCGCAGGCCTCGTGACTGTCGCAATCCCTACCAGTGTCAACGATGTATTGGAAGCGAAACTCTTGGAAGCGATGACGGCTCCGATGCCTGAAACCAAGGCGCGCACCTTTGCACGGACTGCATTGGATCGGCTCGTCGCCTTCATGACAGCGAGAACCGCTGTCGCCATCGGTCCAGGATTATCCACTCATCCCGAAACGGTTGAACTCGTCCAGGCTTTGACGAAACAGCTTGACCGACCGGCTGTCCTGGATGCCGACGCTTTGAATGCCCTGACCGGACGGACCGCCCTCCTGGCCTCTTGCAAGATACAGCCGATCATCACCCCCCATCCCGGGGAGATGGCGCGATTGGAGGCTGACTCGACCTCTCAGACAGTCAACAGCGATCGGATCGGTACTGCTTCCCGCTTCGCGCGAGAGCGAGGCCTGTTCGTCGTTTTGAAAGGGGCTCGGACCGTCGTTGCCCGACCGGATGGCGCCGTTGCTATTTGCCCTACCGGCAATCCGGGGATGGCGACCGCAGGAACCGGTGATGTGTTGACCGGCATGATCGTGGGGCTCTTAGCCCAAGGCATGCCCTCCTGGGAGGCGGCCTGCGCCGCAACGTACCTGCATGGAGTCGCCGGTGATTTGGCTGCAGCGAGAAGGGGGCAAGCCGGGATGATCTCGGCAGACGTGATCGAGGAGATTCCCTATGCGCTCAGACTCATACATCACGCGCCATCAACAACGAAAGCCAATGAAATATGGAACGCACTCGTGTGACGACGTTCCCATGGCTACATCTATTCACTCCCTGAACCTCATCCTTTCATCTGCCGGCGAGACAGAATTGTTCGGGTATACCATCGGCCGCCTGCTTCATAGGGGGGAGGTACTGGCCTTGATCGGTGAATTGGGCGCAGGTAAGACGGCGCTAGTCCGTGGAATCGTTGCCGGGCTGGACGCACCGGCTGCTTCCGTTACGAGTCCGACGTTTCTGATTGTCCATGAATACCAGGGGCGGCTTCCGATCGTGCATATCGATTGGTACCGGTTGCAGAGACTTGAAGAAACCGAGTCGATTGGACTAGCGGATTATCTCACGGAGGAGACGGTCGTTGCCATTGAGTGGGCAGACCGGTTTCCACAGTTGCTCCCGGAGGACCGGTTGGAAGTGGAGATCGCCCATCGGACTAGAACGACCAGAAGAGCCCGTGTGGAAGCTCGAGGTCCACGCTCCCGTTTACTTCTCGCTCGTATCAGGAAAATGATTCGTCCCGTCCCTCAATCAGCCAGGCCACGCCTTCGAGACGCCAGAAAGACTTCGCCGCGATGACTCGACTGATTCTGGTCGGCACTCTTTTGCTCCTTTCGCTGGCCTTCTTTCTTCAAAACCAGGAGCAAGAAGTCACACTCCGCTATTTCTTTGGATTGCTCGAGGCCTCAACTCCCATTTACAAACCCGTCATGGCCGGTTTTGTCATCGGCCTTTTTGTTGCGGCTATCTTACTGTTTCCTCCCTGGGTACGCGGGCGTATCGATCTCCGACGAAAGACGAAGGCCTTACAGGAAGCCGAAGTGAACTTAGAGCGACTTCGGCAATCGCTTGAGAAGATGTCCGGACGGACCCAAGGTTCCACTCAAATGGAGTCTTCGAGGGACCTCGTTGATGAATGACTCGGCCCTGAGTCCGCTCATGCGGCAGTATCGTGACATCAAACAGGGATACCCTGAAGCCATACTGCTTTTTCGGGTCGGAGATTTTTATGAGATGTTCTACGAGGACGCAGAGGACGCTTCTCGACTGTTATCGATCGCCCTGACTTCTCGCGACAAGAACAGCGCCCATCCTGTTCCACTGTGTGGCGTTCCCTATCATGCTGCGACAGGCTATATCGCGAAGTTATTGAAGGCCGGCCGTCTTGTCGCCTTGTGTGAGCAAGTTGAGGATCCCAAGTCGGCAAAGGGTTTGGTACGGCGAGAAGTCGTCAGGTTGTATACTCCCGGCACACTCGTTGACACAGAATTCCTTGCTCCTTCTGAGCTGAGCTATTTGGTCTCCCTCGCCGTTCATTCAGGCGCGGTCCAGGGAATACCGATAGGCCTGGCGATCCTTGAGGTTTCAACAGGTGAATTTTGGGGCATGGAGTTTCACGGTCCTCACGCATTCACGGATCTGTTGAACGAAGTCGCTCGGCTGGATCCTCGGGAAGTTCTTTTTCCCGCAGATCTTGTCCGCCAATCCTGTACGTCGATCCAACACATGACAGGAGCGCGCTTGTGTGAGCGACCACCGGCGTCATTCAGCCGACAATCGGCTGTTCGCATCTTGACCGAGCACTTCCGTGTACCCACCTTGGAAGTCCTAGGCTGTGCCGACTTCCCGGCTGCCTGTTGCGCTGCGGGAGCGGCCTTGTCGTACCTCCGTGAGACCCAACCGACGATTCCTCTGGACCATGTTCGCCGATTCACAGTCCGGCGCAATGACGAGTACATGCATCTGGATGGAGCGACGATCCGTAATCTGGAACTGCTCAAGCCGTTCGGGTCGAACGAGACGGCGCCGGGTTCGGGACCGACGACTCTTCTACATGTACTGGATCGGACCGCCACGGCTATGGGAACTCGACTCCTTCGCCAGTGGTTGGTGAGGCCATTACTCAGCTACGACCAGATTCGATTGCGGCTGGATGCCGTGGATGAACTGAAGAACCATATGCAGGTGCGGGTTGCATTACGCACGGCCTTGCGGGAAATCCAGGATATCGCGCGACTCGGAAGTCGCATTGTACTCGGTTTGGCGGGCCCGCGTGAGCTTCTGGCCCTTCAACAGTCTTTGGCGGTTTTGCCGGAGGTTCTTGTGCAGCTGATACCGTTCCAGAGTCAGCTGCTTTGCAATGCACGGGCCTCCTGGGATAGCGGTCAAGATCTGTACGATCTGATCGAGCGGGCAATCCGACCTGATGCTCCGCTCTCCATTCGTGATGGGAACATCTTCAAAGAGGGGTATGATCCGGCAATTGATGAATTGCGTAAAACCAGCCGGGAAGGAAAGAATTGGATCGCCGCAATCGAGACAAAGGAGCGCGAGCGTACGGGCATTGACTCATTGAAGATCCGTTACAATCAAGTTTTTGGATACTATATCGAGATTACCAAAGCCAATCTTGCTCGTGTCCCCGCCGACTATGTGCGCAAGCAAACCCTCGTCAATGCCGAACGGTTCATGACCGCGGAATTGAAGGAACTGGAAGAACGTGTCACCGGAGCCGAGGCCAAATTGCTTGCCTGTGAGCAAGAGATCTTTCTTCAGCTGCGCTCCCGATTGGCCAAAGAAGCTTATCGTTTGGAGGCCATGGCGGCCGTCCTTTCGTTGATTGATGTCGTCGCCGCACTGGCTGATACGGCCGCTTTGCACCGGTACACCAAGCCCACGGTCACAGAAGGAAGCGCCATTACCATACGGGAGGGTCGCCACCCCGTGGTCGAAGGACTCTGTACCGATTCGGGGTTCGTCCCGAACGACACAGTCCTCGATCTGGAGACGAACCGGCTGCTGATCATTACCGGACCAAATATGGCGGGGAAAAGCACGTATCTTCGGCAGGTCGCACTGATCGTGCTGATGGCTCAAATCGGCAGCTTCGTTCCCGCCGCAGAAGCGCATATCGGATTGGTCGATCGCATCTTCACAAGAGTGGGAGCGTCGGATAATCTGGCGGGGGGGCAGAGTACGTTCATGGTGGAAATGGTCGAGACGGCCAACATTCTCCAAAACGCGACGCCCCGCAGCCTGATTCTGTTGGACGAAATTGGTCGCGGCACAAGCACCTATGATGGCCTCAGCATCGCCTGGGCGATTGCAGAGCATATCCATGACCGCGCACGATTAGGCGCTCGCACGTTGTTCGCCACCCATTACCATGAGATGACACAGCTGGAGCAACAACGGACGGGAATCAAGAATTATCGCGTGGCCGTTCAGGAATCCGGGGGGGACGTTGTGTTTCTCAGAAAGATCGTGGCGGGTAAAGCCGACCGGAGTTATGGCATCCACGTGGCCAAACTAGCAGGGCTTCCCGTCGATGTGATCAGTCGAGCGCAAGCGGTATTATCCCAACTTGAACAACCGGAGACTCGTTCCGACTTGATTCAGGAACAGCTCCCACTGGCATCAGAGCCCCTTCCCTATCCCCATCCGGTCATTGAAGAAGTCAAGCAGATCGACTTGTTCTCGATGACCCCGCTTGACGCATTGAATCGGCTGGCCGAGTTGCAGCGCATGGTGAAGTCGGACAACAACGATCCATCCGATCGATAATTCTCATAGATCAGAGGCGAAAAATGAAACGGGCGGTATCCCTCTCGAGGGATACCGCCCGTTTCTATGTTCGAGAGTATCAGTGCGCTCGATTATATTGTGCGGACCAGGGAATTAAACCACCGAGGAGTTTTCCACCCGGAAGCATGACATCGTATTGCATACCGACACCGCTCCCATCAGGAGTAACCGGCGAAGTGTTGAGATCTTGCTTGGCTGCTGCGCAAGCCTTGTCGAATTCACTTTTTCCGGCACAATCTTTGAGACGTAGCGAGGAGATGCTCAAGGGCTTACCCATTGCACCAGACACCTCAGGAATCTTCTTCACTGATGAAATCACCCGATGGTTCTGCTCAGTCTCCGTGACGACGAATTCGATTAAGTCCGTCGTGCTGCCGGGGGGTACATCCTTCGCGGCTGCGGGTCCGGCATGGGATCGACCCATCTTCTTCAGCTCTTGCCAGGCGGACTTATCGGCATAAAACTTCACATTTTTACCTGGATGAATCTTTTGCCAGTACAAGCCGCTCTCGGCATTACCACCGAAGACGGCAATGTTGATCCACACCGCTTCATCGTAGGGATCAAGGACTATGACCCGGCCCTGTAGGGTGGTCGGTTTGCTCAAATCACCCCATTCGAATCGCTCTTGAAATGACTCAATGGCCGAGGCAGTCGAACCCATACCGACTATCAACGCTACGGCTGCCAGAACGGTTGCACCTCGCTTCTGCATCATCATGATCACGTCCTCCTTCAACAACATCCTTCGCCTTGAGAGTGGTTAGTCCGCCTTGATCACTTTGAAGCCGGTGATGGTTCTGCCGTCCAGCGTGATCTCCATGGCCACTAATTCTTGAGAGGCCTTGATGATTTGATCCATCAGGGACTTATCTTTGACGGCAAGACGAACCGTCGTGGCCGCTTGGTACCAGCCTGAATAGGTCGAATTTTTCTCACTGCCGCCGGTAAAACCCCAGGCACAACAGCTGAACAACGGATCAGGCGGCTTCACGTCAAATGTCGTCGATGATCGGCCCATAGGTGTGCCGGATCCCGGCTCTCCGGAATTCCAATATTGAACGCCGAACAAGAGTTCCCCATCCGGGTTATCCGCCCACTGCGACCAAACACGGCCTTGCAGCGTCTTGGCTGCGGCTTCAGACTTCATCGGCTTTCCCCCGACGACGGCATCAGCAAGGCCTAATTTTTCTAGGTCGGCAGCTGAGGAGACCCCGGCCGCTAGCAAGCCGAACCCCGAAAACACCGCTACGGCAGCTAGAACGACAACCTTCTTCATACGTATCCCTCCTTCGTCAAATTGAGCCCGATAGTCCGATGAGGCGTTATTCGTCCCAATAGCTGGATATCGCTAAATCAAACTCTTGGAAAACTTTCGTTCTTCATTCATGCTTCAATAGCTTGCGCATCAAAAGAACGACGGGAAACTCCCCGGCTTGTACAGGAACGGTACTGAAACTGCTATGGTCCTGTCAAGGAAATGTTTGATGGATTCGAATCTAGAGAAACCTGAGACGAAATGTCAATGGATAACAATCTGTTGCGGGATTTTAATAAATAGATCTTCATGTGCAAGGACGGTTAGGAAAATTTTGCTCCCAAATTCTCAACTTGACGTGAAGAAAGAGGACCTAATCCGGTCAGTGCGATTCTGTCGCCGATCAACAAATTTTGTGCGATCTGAAAGACTTGCTGCTCGGTGACACCATCGATCTCTTTAATCAAATCATCCAGGGTCGTATGGGTTCCGGCAATCAGTTCATCTTTGGCAAGTTTGTTCATCCGACTATGTGAACTCTCCAAACTCAGCATGAGACTACCCTTCATTTGATCCTGCGTGCGTTTCAGTTCGTGGCCATCAATACCATGCCTGGTCAGTTTTCGAATTTCACGGTAGACCAAATCTAGAACCCGCTCAACCTCTCGTGCTCGTATCCCGACGTATACCGTAATGGTGCCGCTGTCTGAATAGCCGGACAAAAACGAGTAGATTGAATAGGACAAACCTCGCTTTTCTCGGATCTCCTGGAATAGCCGCGAGCTGACACTGCCGCCTAGCACACTGTTCAACGCGTAGACCGCGTAGCGGTCCTTATGCCCGGCTGCAATCCCCTCGAACCCTACACAGAGATGGACCTGTTCCAACGGTTTCTGTTTTATCATCGTGCCCCCCTGCAACTCAGGAGGCCAACGTTTGCGAGAAATGTTGCTTGAGGATGTGCGATACCCGCCAAAGATGCGAGTCATTGTTTTTTCAAGCTGACGTTGATCGAAATTCCCTGCAATCGCCACCACGATCTCTTCCGGACAGTAATGGGTGTCGATATACTCAAGGAGATTCCGCCGGCTGATCCCGACGATGGTTGATTCTCGCCCCAAGATCGGCCGACTCAAGGGATGTCGCCCCATGACCAACTTGGTATGAAGATCCTGAACCAGATCTTCGGGGTCATCCTGGACCATACGAATTTCCTCGAGCACCACCTGTTTCTCTTTCTCAATTTCTTTTCGGCCAAAACGCGAACGAAGAAACAAATCAGAAAGCAAATCCAATGCCTTGGGCAAGTGCTGATCCAAAACCTTGACATAGAACGTCGTTGCTTCGCGTGTCGTGAAGGCATTCATTTCGCCCCCCAACGCGTCGATTTCACGGGAAATATCCGTCGCCGAACGAGTACTCGTCCCCTTGAAGAACATGTGTTCAATGAAGTGCGAATATCCCGCCTCTGCGGGACTTTCATCGCGAGAACCCGCGTTGACCCAGATGCCGACCGTCACAGATTTAAGGGTCGGAATCTGTTCCGTGACCAGGCGGATTCCGTTATCGAGAATGAGCTTGCGGTACAAGTGTTACCCGCCCGTTGAATCGCTTGCGCCGTTTCTTGCCGGCGCAGGGATGGTCTCTTTTCGACTGAGCCTGATCTTGCCTTGTTTGTCGATCTCCAGCACTTTCACAAGGATTTGATCGCCTTCAGCCACCTCGTCGGACACGGCTTTCACACGGTGATGCGCCAACTGTGAGATATGAACTAATCCATCCGTACCCGGCAACACCTCCACAAATGCGCCGAAGTCCATAATCTTCCTCACTGTTCCCATGTAGACCTTCCCGACTTCGACTTCCTCAGTCAAGCGGTTGATGATCTCCTTGGCTTTTTGTAATGACTCACCATCCGCAGAAGCGATAGTCACAAGACCGGTATCTTCAACACTGATCTTCACTCCGCAGTCGGACTGAATCCCACGGATCGTCTTACCGCCCTGACCGATGATATCTCGAATCTTATCTTGTTTGACTTTCATCGTGTAGATGCGAGGCGCAAAGGGCGACAAGTCGGCGCGGGGTACCGCAAGTCCCTTGGACATGCGGTCGAGAATGTGGAGGCGTCCCAACCGGGCCTGCTCCAAGGCTTGCTGCATCAACGCCGTGGTAATGCCGCCGATCTTGATGTCCATTTGAAGCGCAGTAATACCGTTCTTGGTCCCGCACACCTTGAAGTCCATATCGCCCAAATGGTCTTCAAGACCAAGGATGTCCGACAAGATAATGACGTCGTCCCCTTCTTTGATCAACCCCATTGCGATGCCGGCGACCGGCTCTTTGATAGGTACTCCGGCGTCCATCATGGCCAGCGTTCCACCGCATACGGTCGCCATCGAGGAAGACCCGTTTGATTCCAGAATCTCAGACACAATCCGCAAGGTGTATGGGAAGACGTCTTTAGTCGGAATGACGGGCTTCAACGCCCGTTCAGCCAAGGCTCCGTGCCCCACCTCTCGCCTTCCCGGTGAACGGAGCGGTCTCGCCTCACCGACACTGAAGGGCGGGAAGTTGTAATGCAGCATGAATGTCCGGGTGTACTCGCCTTCCAACGCGTCAATGCGCTGCTCATCGTCGGTCGTCCCGAGCGTCACCACCGCCAAGCTTTGCGTTTCGCCTCGGGTAAAGATGGCGGACCCGTGTGCACGCGGCAAGGCACCGACCTCGCAGGTGATCGGCCGAATATCGGCCGGACCGCGCCCGTCGGCGCGAGATCGGTTCTCTAAAATCATCTTCCGGACTTCCGTGTATTCCAATTGATGGAACACGATCTTAACGTGCCGTTCGCGTGAGGGATCATCCGGCTTCTTCAGCCTTTCAATAGCATCGGCCAGAATGTGGTCCAACCGCTCCTGTCGGGCGGTCTTGTTGGCAATCATGATGGCATCACGAATCGGTTGTGCAACCACCATCTTGATCTCGGCTTGCAACACGGAGTCGATCGACTCCTCAATAACTTCCCGCTTCACCCGGCCGACCTTCTTGGCCAATTCATCGATCTTCTGGACAATTTTCTTAATCTCAGCGTGAGCCAATTCCAGCGCTTCGAGCATCGTCTGCTCGGATAATTCATCGGCGCCTGCCTCCACCATCATCACCGCGTCCGCTGTACCTGCAACTACCAGATGCAGTTCGCTCTGTTCCATTGTGTCGAGGTCAGGATTGACAATGAGCTGGCCGTTGAGCCGACCGATCCTCACCCCGGCAACGGGGCCGTTGAAAGGAATGTTCGACACAGCGAGAGCGGCTGATGCCGCCGTGATTCCAATGACGTCGGAAGAACCGGTCTTATCTGCCGAGAGGACTGAGGCAATGACCTGCGTTTCGTAATAGTAGCCTTCGGGAAACAACGGGCGGATCGGACGGTCAATCAGGCGGCTTGTCAGGACTTCCTTTTCAGCCGGACGACCTTCCCGCTTGAAGTACCCTCCAGGGATTTTTCCGGCCGCGTAGGCCTTTTCTTGGTAGTCGACGGTCAATGGAAGGAAATCGATACCAGGCTTAGCGGTTTGCGCCGCCACGGCCGTCGCCAAGACGACTGTGTCACCATACGAGGCCCAAATTGATCCATCAGCTTGCTTTGCGACACGACCGGTTTCGAGGCGGAGTGTTCGACCCGCAATGTCGACTTCTACGACGTGTACCATCTATGGTCTCCTCTGGTTAGATCCACAGATGCCCACTGAGATACGCTCGACGACGAGTGACGAGTTAAAAATGAACGTCTGAGCTGCTCAGTCACTTGATAACACTTCGTGTGAGCGCATGTCGGTGTTCATCTGTGGGACATTCGAACGATGCCAGGAGCCTGTCCGACATTGCTTTCGTGACGAGGAGGTGCCGGCAGATGCGAGGCCACAGGCCGCGAAAAACCGGAAGCGTATTCGCTGGAATACGGTGAGGATTTTTCGGGACCGAGAACAAAGCAGATGTCGGTACATCGTTCGCCGCAGTAGAAAGGTCAATGTCGGACAGGCTCCTGGGGCGTCGGGTAAACGCCCCTGTTAGTACGACCGGTTACTTGCGAATGCCGAGTCGATCGATCACGGCTCGGTAACGCGCGTCATCCACACCGCGGAGATAGTCCAGCAAACGTCGCCTGCGTCCGACCAGTTGCAACAATCCACGCCGCGAGTGGTGATCCTTTTTATGACTCTTGAAATGCTCGGTGAGATACGTAATCCGGTTGGTCAACACAGCAATCTGAACTTCCGGCGATCCGGAATCCTTGTCATGCTGCTGATATTGCTTGATGAGTTCCCCCTTTGCTTCTTTCAGTAATCCCATACCTACTCCTTCCGCATTAATGACTCAAGAGACTCAGGACCTTACGAATTCTGATCGACCCCACGCAGCCGGTATCGTGGGTTCCGATGGCCAACAACTGACCCGCTTCATTCTTCAGACGTACAGAAACAGCGGCGGGGGAAGAGGGCAATTGCCCGACCCCCGCCGGGAAAATGGGCGAGCCATGCAAGACACGTTGCGCCTGCTCCGCGTTCACAACGACCGCCGGGAGTTGGAAGAGGAGTTGGTCCAATGAAATGAATTGTTCACGCAGCGTTCCCGTCGTGAGATGGCCGGCAACTTGATTGACCGTCATGGCCTGTTCGATCGACAGCGGACCGACACGGCGACGTTCGAGAGCGAGAAGATGTCCGCCCACGCCTAAAGCCTGTCCGATATCGGCGCACAGCGTGCGTATATACGTACCTTTTGAGCACACAATGCGCAAGATCACGTCACGACCGTGAACGGCTACGATCTCCAGCTGATGAATCACGATCGACCGCTCTTCCCGCTCGACCGACCTACCTGCCCTGGCCGCTTTGTAAAGCCGTTGTCCACCCACTTTCACGGCTGAATACATCGGTGGCAGTTGCTGTTGTACTCCTCGGAATCGAACGATCACCGCTTCAAGCACGTCCTCCGCCACCTCACATGAATCGACCTTGGTCAAAATCTGTCCGGTTGCATCTTGGGTGTCGGTCGTCTCCCCCAGGCGCAAGACGGCACGGTACTCCTTATCCCAATTGATCAGGTATTCAGCGATTCTCGTGGCCCGCCCGACAAGGATGGGCAAGACGCCCGTGGCACTTGGGTCCAGTGTGCCGGCATGGCCGACTTTGCTGCGGCGCAAGAAGCTCCGGACCTTGGCCACAACATCGTGTGAAGTCCAGCCGACTTCCTTGTGGACAATGAGGACCCCTTCCAGAGCGTCTCCCTGGTCGGTTGTGATGCCTGTCCCGTCCATATCCTTAAGAATCCGCGATCCTCTGCCCGCTGTTGGTAGAGTCCCGAGTGTCATGTTGTGCAGATTCCCCCTGCAATCCTTCCAACAGCCGCATGATACGATCTCCGCGAGCTCCGCTGACATCCTTCTTGAAAATCACATCCGGAAGGTAACGGAGCGAGAGCCGCCGTCCTAATTCCGACCGCACAAACCCACTGGCATTTGAGAGACCGGCAAAGATATTCCGCTCAGCCTCCCCCGTTTCCATGGTGGTGACAAAAATATGGGCGATGCGCAAATCCCCTGTCAGTTCGACATCCGTGACCGTCACGTCACGGACCCTGGGATCCTTGATTTTTCGCATGAGAATATCCGCCACTTCCATCCGGATCTGATCGGCCACCCGGTCCGCCCTTTTATAGGTCGTCTTCGACATCTTGCTACCCATCGCCTGTCGGAACAGGCGTTTATCCAGGCCGTACGTTGAGTCTCTAAGGTTCACGCCGTGCCGAATAAGGCACGGCATGCCTCTGAACGCCGCCGAGATGGTGAGGCGGCAGTGTCCCGCGAGAACCCCGCTGGCGGACTTTTCAGCATCCTGCTAGAGCAATTCCAATTGGGTTCTACCTACTTCGACTGTCGGCATGCTTTTGATCAGATTCAACGCTTGTTCAAGCACCTGGTTCACGTGGCTACTCTCATTGGAGACACAAGCCATTCCAAGGACGGCCTTCTGCCAGAGATCCTGACCGTCCACTTCGGCGACTGAGAGGTTAAACTTGCCCCGGAGCCTGTCCTTGAGCCCATGAATGACCTGTCGCTTGTCCTTAAGCGATTGGCTCCCTGAGATGAATAATTCTACCGTGCACAGACCCACGACCATACCAGGGTTTCAGTTAAAGGCGGCTCCTGGCGGAGACTCTTCGATTTCGTTTAATACGTGTATCCGACCTTCAACTGGTTCCATTAAAATTTCAGGGGATTCTACTAAAGTTTGGTGGCGATTTTATCGATGGCATAGGCTTCGATGATATCGCCGGATTTGACATCGTTGAAATTCTCGATGCTTAAGCCACATTCATACCCCTGCTGCACTTCACGTACATCGTCCTTGAAACGCCGCAACGAAGCGAGCTTCCCCTGATAGACCACCACGTTGTCGCGAATCACTCGGACCCCGGCGCTTGACCGAGAGATCGTCCCGTCAATAACATACGACCCTGCGACGGCTCCGATCTTTGGAATGGTAAAGACCTGCCGAACTTCCGCTCGTCCCAATACGCGCTCTTTCAAAGTCGGCTCGAGCAAGCCTTCCATCGCAGCCTTGATGTCGGCAATAGCGTCATAAATGATCGTGTAGAGCCTGATATCGACACCCTGCTGATCGGCCAATGCGGTTGCCTTTGGCTCCGGCCTGATATTGAAGCCGATAATGATGGCCCGGGATGCGGCGGCAAGCAGCACATCGGATTCCATGACTCCACCGACTCCGTTATGAATCACACGGAGCTTGACGGCTTCCGTCGACAGCTTTTCGACTGCGCCTGCCAATGCTTCGGACGATCCTTGTACGTCGGCCTTGATGACGATAGCCAATTCTTTCACAGATCCTTCTTGGATCTTCGCGAAGAGATCATCCAGGGACACTTTCGCAGAGCCGGTCAGTTCAGCCGCCCGGCGCTTCTGCGCTCGCTCTTCCGCTATCTCTCTGCCGACTCTCTCATTGGAGACGACATGGAAAACATCTCCGGCCGAGGGAACGCCCGGCAATCCGATTACTTCCACCGGAATGGATGGCCCAGCTTGCTGTGCTTTTTCACCGCGGTCATTAATGAGGGCTCGAACGCGCCCGCTGCATGTCCCCACGACATAGGCGTCTCCGACCCGTAAAGTCCCGCTCTGGACCAACACGGTCGCAACAGGGCCTCTGCCCCGTTCGATCTTGGCTTCGATGACGGTACCTTTGGCTTGTCGGCGTGGATCCGCCTTGAGTTCAAGCACTTCAGCCTGAAGCAAAATCATCTCAAGAAGAGTATCGAGCCCCGTTTTCTGTTTGGCGGATACCTCGACCATAATGGTATCCCCGCCCCATGCTTCGGAGATTAGTCCATGTTCAGAAAGGGCATTTTTGACCCGATCAGGATTGGCGGTCGGCTTATCGATTTTATTCATCGCCACGATCAGCGGCACTCCGGCTGCCTTGGCATGGTGTATCGCTTCGATCGTTTGCGGCATCACACCATCGTCTGCTGCGACAACCAAAATAACGATATCCGTCACCTTGGCTCCACGAGCCCGCATAGCCGTAAAGGCTTCATGGCCGGGAGTGTCCAGAAACGTCACTTGCTTGCCGCGCACCGAGACGGTATAGGCGCCGATATGCTGGGTAATGCCGCCCGCTTCCCCTTCCGCCACGTTGGTTTGCCGAATCGCATCGAGAAGAGATGTCTTTCCGTGGTCGACGTGGCCCATAATGGTCACCACCGGCGGTCGAGGTTCCGGCCGTTCATCATCACCCGGCTCAACGACATCTTGCAACAACTCGTCCCCGACTTTCTCGACCGATATTTCCACTTTGACTCCGCTTTCCTCGGCAAAAATCGATGCGGCATCCAGATTCATCGGCTGATGGAACGTCAGCATTTGACCCATGTCCATCAGTTTCCGAACAATGTCCGCCGGCCGCTGACCGATCAACTCGGCGAATTCCTTGACCGTCGTCCGTGGGGTGACTTTCACGCTCTTCCGGCGCGGTTTAGTGATTTCTGTCGGGGTGCTATGGTGTACATGTTTGGATCGGTCATCCCGTCGCTGCACCGGAATCGCTCGAAGGTCTTGCCACCGGGCGGCATCCTCACGGAATTTCACATCTTGCTGACCATCTTTTGGACGACCTACTTTTCGCGCTTTCTTAAGCTTGTCTTTTTGTCCCTCAGCTTCGATGGCCTCGAATGCCATGCTCTTTTTTTTGCCCGTCACCGGCTCGGGAGTCGGAGCCCCGATCGTTGGTGCCACGACGGTCGGCTTTGCCGGCGCCTCTTCCTGCTTCGCAGCCAGCGGCTCCGGTGCTGGTGGAGAGCTCTCGCTTGAACTTTCTTCCGCTGGAAGGCTGTGATCGACAAGGCCACCGTTACCGGGATGCTCCATGGATGGGGGCGGTATCGACACGGTGACTGGAGGTGCCGGCTGAGCCTGACGCTCACCTTCAGTGATTGGAGCTGAAGAAATGGCCTCGGTCGGTTCATCCTCCTTCTTTCGTTTGATCAGAATACGGCGCTTGTCAGGCTTGGGCGATTCCTCGACGACGTGGCTCCTTGCCGCCATGGCTTTACCATGACTCGCATGGTCACCAGGCTTTACACCGGGCCCTCCTTCGATTTCCGTCCCATCGCCTTTCGATTTTGAGCCCAGCTTATCCAATACTCTCTGAACGATTTCATCGTCGAGCGTACTGCTATGAGAAGAAACCGATGCTCCCATCTTCTTGAGCTCGGGAATGAGCACTCGATTTTCCATTCCTAACTTCTTTGCGAGTTCGTATACACGCATAGCCATGAGACGGTTCCGTTTTCTATCCGCTCGTTGCTTCCTCAGCTCTGGCGGCCTGCCGAGCTTCTTCCTGCAGTCGTTGAGCCTCCGCTTCCTCTGCGAGCGCCGCTTTAATCTCCTTATCGCGTTCTACTTTTTCTTTTTCGTATTCCGTTGCGCTGATGATATCAATTTTCCATCCGGTCAAACGGGCCGCAAGCCGGACATTCTGACCATTCTTGCCGATTGCCAGCGATAATTGTGAGTCGGCTGCGACCACGAGCGCCGACTTCTTTTCTTCGTCGATCCCTACCTTTTCGATCGTCGCAGGGTTCAAGGCTTCGGCGATAAAGACTCTCGGATCCTGTGTCCAGGTAATGATGTCGATCTTCTCGCCCCGCAACTCGCGAACGACCGCCTGCACGCGGGAGCCTTTGATGCCGACGCAAGCCCCGACCGGATCCACAGCCTTTTCACGTGAGGTGACTGCGATCTTCGTCCGGTCTCCCGGTTCTCGCACGACCGATCTGATTTCGATGATCTTTTCCATGACTTCCGGCACTTCGAGCTCAAAGAGCTTCGCGACGAACTGCGGATGGCTACGGGACAGAATGACTTGCACATCCTTCGGCGTCCGGCGCACCTCCAACAACATCGCTTTCACGCGATCGCCGCGCCGATATGTTTCCCGCGGAATCTGCTCTTGGATCGGCAAGATGGCCTCTGTCTTTCCGAGGTCCACAAGGTAATTCCGGCGTTCCATGCCGAGAATGATTCCCGTCATGAGGTCCCCTTGACGCGTCGAATATTCTTTTTGAACCGCTTCCCATTCCGCCTCACGCACCTTCTGGAAAATGACCTGCTTCGCCGTTTGTGCGGCAATCCTCCCCAATTCGTTCATTTCGATCAGCGAGCCGATTTCGTCGCCGATCTCCGCTTCATTATCATATTGGCGAGCTTCTTGAAGAGAGATCTCCGCTTTGGGATTGCTGACCGTTTCCACGATGATCTTCTTGGAAACGACTGAAATTTCACCGCTTTTTTGGTCGATCTCCACTTGGATGTTTTCGGCCTGGCCGAAGCGTTTCTTCGCGGCTGTTTGCAGGGCGGATTCAATGGCCCCGATGACTCGAGCCTTGTCGATTCCTTTCTGACGCCCGATTTCGTCGATCACTGAGATCAGTTCTCGGTTCATACGTCACGCTCCTGCATCCGGTTACCGCCTACAATCTCCGATTCTCCGGCTCTAAATTTTCACGACCAGCTTCGCCTCAGCAATCATGTCTCGATTCAGTCTCACGGTCTGGGATGCCTGCGTTGAGGCCATGATCAGGACGACCTCCTGTTCATCCACATGCATCAGTTGCCCCGTAATCCTCCACTGCCCTTCGAGCGGTTGCCGAAGTTTGAGGCTCACCTCTTTTCCAATTGCCCGTTGATAGTCTTGAGATCTCTTGAAGGGCCGATCAAGACCCGGAGAAGAGACTTCAAGGGTATAGGCATGGGGGAACGGATCGGCCACGTCGAGAGCCGGTCCTAAAGCCTTATGCGCCTGCTCACAGTCTGCGATGCTGACTCCACCTGATTTATCGATCAGGACGCGAACGATCGAGCGAGGACCTTGCCCCACACACACCACATCAACCAACTCAAGCCCGAGCGTCCATAAGATCGGTGAAATGACTTCGCGCAACCGGTCGGCAACCGGCTGTGGGCCATTGCCCGGTATGCTCAACCCATTTCCTTTTGACATGTGTCCAAACAAAAAAGTGGGCATGAGCCCACTTACAGAAGGGGCACCATACCATGCACTCCTATGCAAAGCAAGGGTACTAACCGGTCAATAATGCCCAGCGAGCAGCCAGCATTTTTGTGAGAGGACCCGGGTGGCCGGTGCCGATGGTTTTCCCATCGATCTGGACGACTCCGAGTACTTCGAGCGTAGTTCCGGTCAGAAATACCTCATCCGCGCGGTACAGAAAGTCGACCGGTATGAATCGTTCTTCGATCGCAATGTCGTCCTTTTTCGCCAGCTCTAAAACTACGGTTCGTGTGACGCCGGATAGGATTCGCGTACTTTCCGGAGCCGTGATCACGACCCCATCCTGAACAGCCATGACATTGCTCAGCGCGCCTTCCATGACAAGACCATCTCGAACCAAAATTGTTTCGAAGACACCGGCCTTCTTCGCTTCTTCACGGGCAAGGACGTTGGCCAGGAGATTGACGCTTTTGATATCGCAGCGCCCCCATCGAAGATCTTCCCGGGTGCAGGCATTTACACCGGCTCGGCGGACTTCGGGGGCCAAGGGATGAAACTTTCTGATGGTCATGACGACCGTCGGGAGAATATCGGAGGGGAAACTATGCTCACGGGGAGCCACTCCTCTGGTAAGTTGAATGTAGATCTTGGCATCTTGATATCCGGCCAGGCTGAGTCCTTGTTGAATCCACCGAGTCCATTGGAGACTGGTATACGGTTGGCGAAGCGAGAGTTCTCTTGCACTCCGATCCAACCGAACAAGATGAGCAATAAGCTCGAACGGACTTCCTCGATAGGTCCGAATGACTTCGTAGACGGCGTCTCCGAATTGGAAGCCCCGATCATCGATGGAAATGTTCGCCTCTTCCCAAGGAAGAAAGCGGCCGTTGATGAACGCGATGTCTGGCATTGGTTCAATTCCTGGGCGGCGGCGCCGCTTCGATTCTGAACAAGCGCCGGTCTTCTGCGGTAAATTTCCATCCCATGCGCTTTTCAAAAATCAGCTCATAGGTCCCTGGTTGCACGGCTTTAAATTCGAAGATGCGCTGCCCGTTCTCCACAGCGTTATTGCTCGCAATGCAAAGGAACTCATCACTGAGAAGCGCAAGTCTTTTGGTGTCGTAAGCCGGCACCCATTGCTCACCTCTGGTACGATCTTCCCATAAATGGATGAAGAATGATTGGTCGACCATGACCTTGCGGCAGTCGCTGCCGTCCAAAGCAGAATTGTGATCAGTACTGAAAATACTCACGTCGATACCCTGATTCGTGCCGCGAAGACAACGGTTCAGCCGGATTCCCTTTTTATATTTTCCGCCGAGGGCCGATCAGAATATCATTCCCATCCACCCGGACTTCGTAGCTTCCTACACAGTACCCGCCGCCGTCGATGCCTTGCCCGTTTCTGATATCGAACGCCAAATCATGCCAGGGACAAGCAATGACATACCCTTTGAGCCTTCCCTCAATAAGCGGGCCACCCTCGTGGGGGCAGCTATTATGGATGGCGTACAGCTTTCCCTCGACGTTGAACAGCGCGATCGGGCGATCATTGATCTTGACAATCTTTGACGTTCCCGGAGGCAACTCGTCGATCTGTGCAACTTTTTGAAACCCATCCATCTGCATATTTCCTCTTACCGTCTCCCAGCCTCTACATGCGAAGGGCATACTTGAGTTCGTCGCTTTTTCTGACTCCCGCTTTCTGGATGAACCCCGATTCTGCCTGTATCACATACCGAACGGCTTCGGGTGGTGGCCCGAAAAGAGGGCATGGATCTTTCGCACATGGCTCTGCATGTTCCATCATATGCACCACATGATGACTCTCGTCCACCCACAGAATGTCGATGGGGAATCGATATTCCTTGGTCGTTACGCGATGCATTCCGTTTTGCTCAAAGATATAAAGCATGCCTCCGTTTGGAGGCAATGCCTCGCGAAAGGCAAGCCCAAAGAGCAACTTCTCCGGCGTGTCCGCCACTTCGGCTTCCAGCTCAGCGCCGCTCGGGAATGTCACGACGATAATGCTCGATTCCTTGCGTTCGACGAGGAAAACCGACGCGCTCATCAGGAGAAGAGCGAGCAGAATCATCATAATGATCCGCTTCTTCCGCTGTTCTCGATTACTCGTTTCGGCTTGATCAGATGTCATTGATGATGACCGATGTTTTCTTTCTCCGCTGGGCCCAATGGCCCAGGCACAATAACGACCTAGGGCTTCTGACCGGATTCCGTTCAGTTGACTTAGAAAATGATCGCGGAATAGAATACGTGTTCACGTGCGTACTCGCCATAAGTCGACGGAAGCACTATGGTGTGAGCCGCGTGAACTTGTCAATGTTCTATAGTCTTTCGGCGTGAGAAGGAGGCACGGGTCATGGCTTTATTGATTACGGATGAATGCATTTCTTGTGGAGCATGCCTGCCGGAATGTCCTAATGAAGCAATCTTTGAAACCAGAAGCGACGCCGAGAGCAAAGGCAATCACGTTGGTGATGGGCAAGGCGTCGGCGATAATATTTACGTGATCGCCCATGACCGCTGCACCGAATGTGTGGGGCATTTTGATGAACCTCAGTGTGCTGCGGTTTGCCCCGTTGATAATTGCTGTATTTCAGACCCTCTCTATCCTGAAACGACGGACGTGCTTCTGGAAAGGGCGAAGACTTTGAATCCCGATAAATCGATTGATCCTACCAAAGTATGGAGTGGGGTAAGAAACTGACCCCTCTTGAAGTGAATATTGAGGGCCCTGGTTCCATCCAGAACCAGGGCCCTTTGCTTTTGGGGCCGTTGTGCCGCCGACAATGAAAAAGGCCTCGGTGGTGTTTCGCCGAGGCCTTTTTCATTGTCCAAATTGAAGGAAGTTACTTCAGCATAAGCAACTTGCCGCCGACATGGGCCGGGTGCAAGTGGCAACGATATTCGAGGACGTTCCCCGCTGCATAAAATAAATCGCTGGTCGGAACTCCAATATACTTCGTCTCTCCAGGCTTGACCACTAACTTGGTATCCAAGACAAATGGTCCCGATTGATTCACTGCAGCGCTCAGCTGAAAACCATGTTCAGTAGTGGAATTATTCGTCACTTTTATCAGAACTGGAGCACCAGGACGCGTCTTAAAATCGATGACCGTCGTGGGAGGGTACCACGTCTTCATGTTGCCGATGTCGATAGAGTAGAACGAAGCATCTACTACCAGTTCCTTAAACGGCTGTCCGACGACGGAACCGGTTTCCAGATCACCGGTCTCAACACCACCGGCTTGAAGCGCATACGAACCCGAAGCCCCAGCCAATACCATTCCAAGGCCGAGGAATACCGCCAACAATGTCTTGCCCATGACTACCCCCCTTTGCAAAATAAAGAAGAGATAAATAGAGGCTTGTGATCTATATGCCGTCAAACTTGGAGGACGTGCAGGCTTTGGTAATGCGTACCTTTCGTCTATTATCTAAAACGTCGGTTGTCAACGTTCATGATGCCACACGACCATCCTTATAGCATATGGTTCAAAACTGAAGCAACCGATTGGGAACGCCGAGGTAGAGCAATAATCCGGTGGTCAAGCGGACAAGACGGATCGGGAACGCCGCCAAGATAGAGAGGCGGCAGTGCCCCGCAAGAACGATGTTGGAGAACTTTTGCACATCCTCAAGTTAAGTATTTCCCGAAGATTCCGATACGGCAGTTGAGGAGCTGCCGTATGCCCATCATTCTGGCGGTCAATGGAGTCGTGGAGACGTATCCGATCAAGCCGGTCGGCCCACGGAATGGCCGTGCCGAATCCGTTGGAGAGCGAGCGCATCATGGCCAACAGCCATCTTCATTGGATCGCTCGGTCTTGGCCGCCCAAACAGCTTATCAGCAGCAGAGTAACGAACGGCCCCAGCTGAAACCTGCGATCCTGGCGCGTGATCTGATGAGCGCGCCGGCTCTCTCTCTTCCATCCGACAGCACCTTGCTGGACGCCTGGGCGAGCATGTCACAGAAAGGATTCCACCATATCCCCGTCACGTCCATGCACGACACCCTCGTCGGGATGGTGTCGTATCGCGACCTGCTCCGCCATGTTCCGGAACTTATCACAGCCGCCGATACACGACAGGCCTCCGGGCGGCGATTGGCTGAGATCATGACTTCCCGAGTGATCTCCGCAACGCCCGTGACGGAGATCCGGGAAATTGCCCGCGTCATGCTGGATGAACAGATTCATGCTGTTCCGATCCTAGATCACGATCGCCGGCTCGTCGGCATTCTTGCCGCTCAAGATCTGCTGCGCGGTATCGCGAACCACGGCCCCCTCGAACTCTGGACCTGACTTCCGCCGCTCCGGCGAAACGTTCTCATTTGAAACTGAAACCGGTCATGAATCATCCCGCATCGACCATTGTTGAGAACGTCGCTGCTTGACCGATAGAGTTTCCGTCAGGATCGATCACGTTCCAGATCAAGGCTTGTTCGACAAGAAATCGCCTCCCCGTTGAAGAGATTCGCACTCCTCCATATCCGCCGAAGTAGCCCTTGGCCCTTGCTTGCATCAGCATCCGCTCTCGTTCGGCTCGGTCATCCGGCTCGGCCGTAAGCC
This sequence comes from Nitrospira sp., assembly GCA_024998685.1. Classification (GTDB taxonomy): domain Bacteria; phylum Nitrospirota; class Nitrospiria; order Nitrospirales; family Nitrospiraceae; genus Nitrospira_D. Next base: position 60,861 of record JACOEH010000002.1, on the reverse strand, counting down.
GCGACGGGGTCCTGATGAATTGATCCCAGGACAGTTCCCACAGGTCCAGGGCGATTTGATTGCCATAGTTCAAGATCGGGTCCGGCTCCACACCGTGTGACACGACGACAAACGATGCTTCGAACAACATACGTGCCTGCTGTTGTGTATCGGATGTCCGCTCGATCAGATCTTTTCCTATCCAATACCGATAGCTGTCCAGCAATAGCCGGCTCCACTCCACAATACGTGGTTCATTCCATGGCACAGCTTCCACGAGCGTGGTGGTAGCACGTCTTGCGAGATGGGGCAAGCCTCACAGACACCTTGTCAAGACTATGGGGCTCCTCTGTATAATGGGGCTTCCCTTAACGAAGCAGGAGCGCAGATGGCAGGCAAGACGTTGTTCGACAAAATTTGGGATTCGCATGTCGTCCGAATGGAACCGGACGGAACGACACTGCTGTACATTGATCGACAATTGGTTCATGAAGTGACATCTCCTCAGGCCTTCGAAGGGCTAAAGCTTGCGGGACGGCGGCCACGGCGATCGGCCGCAACACTCGCCGTGCCGGACCATAATGTCCCCACGACAGACCGGCGGCTGGGGATCGCCGATCGCGTGAGTGCTCTTCAGATTCAAACACTCGAAGACAACTGTAAGGATTTCGGCATCGCCCTTTTCAACATGAGCGACATCCGACAGGGTATCGTCCATGTCATCGGTCCGGAACAGGGATTCACTCTCCCTGGTACGACGATTGTCTGTGGCGACTCCCACACATCCACGCATGGAGCGTTTGGTGCCTTGGCGTTCGGCATCGGAACGAGTGAAGTAGAACACGTGTTGGCTACTCAATGTTTGGTGCAGAAGCGTCCCAAGACCATGGAAATACGCGTCGATGGAACGCTCTCCGAGCGCTGCTCGGCCAAGGATATCGTTCTTGCGATCATTGGGAAGATCGGCACCGCCGGGGGAACCGGCTATGTCATCGAATATACCGGTCCGGCAATCAATGCCCTCAGCATGGAGGGTCGCATGACTCTCTGTAACATGTCGATTGAGGGCGGGGCTCGTGCAGGTATGGTTGCGCCCGATGAGAAGACGATCGCCTATATCAAAGGGCGGCCCCTCTCCCCCAAGGGAGATCTTTTCGAAACGGCTGTTCAGGCATGGCGACAACTCAAGACCGATACGGATGCCGAGTATGATATGACGGTGACATTGGAAGCCGAACAGATTGCGCCCCAAGTCAGTTGGGGCACCAATCCCGGTATGGTGCTTGGTGTGGACCAGAATATTCCGGATCCCCGAACGATGTCGGACGAGAAAACAAGGAATGCCACCGAACGGGCATTGGCCTATATGGGGCTCTCACCCAATATGCCGATTACCGGCATCGCAATCGACAAGGTGTTCATCGGCTCCTGCACGAACTCCCGGATTGAGGATCTTCGGCTCGCTGCCAGTTTCGCGAAGGGCAAGAAGGTCGCGAAGACCGTCCAGGCGATGGTGGTTCCAGGATCGGGACTCGTCAAGCAACAGGCCGAAACCGAAGGACTGGACCGGGTGTTCCGCGAGGCAGGGTTTGAGTGGCGGGAGGCCGGATGCAGTATGTGTCTCGCAATGAACGCCGATGTCCTGAAACCCGGTGAGCGCTGCGCCTCTACGAGTAATCGGAATTTTGAGGGCCGTCAGGGAGCCGGAGGTCGCACCCATCTGGTGTCGCCCGCCATGGCAGTTGCCGCGGCCATTGAAGGTCACTTCGTCGATATCCGTCACTGGGGATGAGTTACTCAAGCCTCTCTAGTCCAATATCCACCTATCGTCATTAAATACTATGGAACCTTTCACCGCACTCACCGGTCTCGTGGCTCCCCTGGATCGCGTCAACGTTGACACGGATCAGGTCATTCCGAAGCAGTTTCTGAAGACGATCAAGCGCACCGGGCTGCGCGAAGGTCTGTTCTTCGATTGGCGAAAGCTAAAGGACGGCTCGCCGGACCCCTCCTTCTTTTTGAATCAGCCTCGATATCAGGGAGCCACGATTCTCTTGACCCGAGACAATTTCGGTTGCGGCTCGTCACGCGAACACGCGCCTTGGGCGTTATTGGATCAAGGGTTTCGATGCATCATCGCTCCCAGCTTTGCGGATATTTTCTATACCAACTGCTTTCAGAACGGAATTCTTCCCGTGGCATTGAAAGCTGAAGAGGTGCTGCCGCTCATAAAGGACGTGACCGACACCGAAGGTTATCGCCTCACCGTGGATCTGCACCATCAAACAGTGACCACTCCGAAGGGCACCGCCTATCGGTTCGAGATCGACCCGTTCCGCAAGGATTGCCTCTATCGAGGACTTGATGCCATCGGCCTCACACTCCAGCATGAGGATGCGATCGCGGCCTATGAATCTCGGCGAAAGGCCGAGGCTCCTTGGCTGTTCAGCGACGTCCATCCATAACTGAGGAGATAGTAGTGAAACTGTTTGTGATGTTTCTCTTCTTTATCGGTGCCGCCTACCTCATTGTCGTGTTCAACTGGACCTATTCCGACGGAAGCCGAGCCGGGTACATCCAAAAATTTTCTACGAGGGGCTGGTTGTGTAAGACGCATGAAGGAGAGTTGGCAATGACGACCGTGCCGGGAACGGCGCCTGTTCTCTGGGACTTTACGATCTGGGACGATAAAGTCGCCGAGCAATTATCGGAGGTGATGGGGAAACGAGTGATCTTGCACTACAAAGAGTACCGCTATATTCCAACCACCTGCTTCGGTGAGACCGCCTATTTCGTGGATAAGGTGGAAATTCAAGAAGAGTAGGTTTACCCCGCCGGCTACAGCCATTTTTTTCGGCGGAACCCGATCAGCATCACGGCCGCCACGACTCCCATGAGGCTCAACGCAATCGGGTAACCCCAGGGCCATTTCAATTCCGGCATATATTCGAAATTCATGCCGTAGATGCCCGCGATAAAGGTGAGCGGCATGAAAATCGTCGTGATGACCGTCAGGACCCGCATGACGGTGTTCAACCGATAGCTGACGCTTGAAAGATAGATGTCGAGACTCGCCGAGACCATTTCGCGCAAGGTCTCGATCGTATCGACGATCTGCACCACATGATCGTAGACGTCTCGAAAAAACACTTTGGTGGGGTCGTGGACAAAAGGGCACTCCGAACGAGACAGGTTGTTCATCGCTTCCCGCAGAGGCCACACGGCGCGCCTCACGAACAGCAGCTGCCGTTTGAGCGCGTGAATGTCTTTGAGCGTATCCGGTTTCGGATCAGATATCACCCGCTCTTGCAGCGATTCGATCCGTTCTCCGAGCATTTCGAGAACAGCGAAATATTGGTCGACCACGGCATCAATGAGCGCATACAGCAGATAGTCCGACCCATTTTGACGAAGACGCCCTTTGCCGCCTCTCAGACGATCCCGCACCGAGTGAAAGACATCCGCCCCGTTCTCTTGGAATGAAAGGACATAATTGCGCCCCAGGACAAAACTCACCTGTTCGACCACAATGTCCCCTCGCTCTGAGAGCATGAGCATCTTCAAGACGAGAAAGAAATAGGTCTCATAATCATCGAGCTTCGGGCGCTGATCCGTATTGGCGATGTCTTCCAGAAGAAGGGAGTGGAGACCGAAATGTTTCCCGAAGGCTTCCAGAACATCGACCTTATGGACGCCGCCGACATTCACCCACGTGACGGTTTCATCGGCAGGCAGCCGAAGTTCATTCACGTCTGTGACGACATGCTCGTCGCATCGGGCACCGGCATAATTGAACAGGGCGATAGTTACTCTCTCGGTCCGCCGTTCGCCGATGTGAATGAGCGTCCCGGGCGCGAGTCCCGTCTTCTTCGACCGTTTCTGCATCAGTTTCATCGTAGCGTGCTTGTACGCAGATTCCGGCGCCAGGTCAAGCCGACACACCTTCATTTCTTTTCATCTGTCTCCAGGCCTGTTACTCTTCTGTCATGACATGGGATGACGAACGCAATGTCCTCAGCGATGTGATCCGGAAGGCCGGAGAGGAAGCCTTACGGTTTGCAGTCGATGGATTTGAGATCATTCAGAAGCCGGACCGGTCGCCGGTGACCTCGGCGGACTTGGCAGTGAATCGGGTGCTCCAATCCCGCCTGACGTCGGAGTTTCCTCAGGATGGATGGCTCTCAGAGGAATCGCCTGATAGTCCGGATCGGCTTCAGAAAAGACGGGTTTGGGTGGTTGACCCGATAGACGGAACGAAGGCGTTCATCAGTGGTGAACCGGAATTTTGCATTTCTGTCGCCCTCATTGAACAGGGTCAGCCTGTCGTGGCAGGTATCTTCAACCCTTCCACGGATGAATTATTCACCGCGACCCGAGGTGGAGGACTTCGCCTCAATGATGAACCGATCACCTCACCACCGGCACGGAGGGGTCGGCATCCGGTCATTGCCTTGAATCCATGGGAACGACAGATCGGCCGCTTCGCATCCCTCGAGCAATCGGCCTACACTCGTCCGATCCGCTCAATCGCCTGGGTACTCGCACTTACCGCAACCGGCCGCATCGAGGCAGCAGCTACATTGGAACCTGAAAATGAATGGGATGTTGCAGCGGGAGCTCTTCTCATTATGGAAGGAAGTGGAACCATCTCCGACGGCCGTGGCCATGACCTGACCTTTAACCGACGTGAGCCTCGCTACAGCGGAATCATCGCCACCAGCTCATCCTGTCCAGATGTTCTTACGCGACAGCTCACGCTCCGGACTCACACGGGCGATGACGGCGTTGAATGACCGTCTATCTCGAATGCTAAAAGCCGGCTTGGGTCAACCGCCGACAAGCCTCATTGAGGTCGGAGTCCATCTTGGCATAACTGAAACGGATGAAGTCGGCTCCTGCCCCACCGAGGAAAAACGCCTCTCCCGGTACACCGGCCACACCGGTTTTCTCTAGCAGATACATCGCGCGAGCTTTCCCTGTATCACCTGGAAGCCGGGACACATCCGCCAACACGTAATAGGCGCCTTCTGGAATCATGGGAGTGAGCCCTGCCTTGGCCAGAGCGCTGCAAAATTTGTCGCGCTTCCGCTGATAGTCATGAGCCAAGCCTGTATAGAAACTGTCGGGCAACTCTCTGATGCCTTGAGCCACCCCCATTTGGAGCGGCGCCGGAGCACAGACGTAGAGCAGATCGTTCATCGCGCCGATGGCTTTTGTCCACGGCTGCGCAGCCACACCGTACCCGATCCGCCATCCCGTCACGCTGAACGTCTTGGAGTACCCACCGATGGTCACCGTCCGTTCGGCCATATTCGGCAAAGAAGCCATGCTCGCATGCCGCTGTCCGTCAGAGAGAAAATATTCGTAGATTTCATCCGTCATGACGAACAAATCGTGCCGGCAGGCAAACTCCGCCAGCGCCTCAAGCTCCATTCGGCTGAATATCTTTCCCGATGGGTTGCCGGGAGAGTTGATGATGATGGCCTTCGTTTTCGAGGTCACGACCTGCTCAAGCTGAGTCAGAGAATAGGTCCATGCCGGCGGCTGCATTTGGACAGTGACAGGAACAGCCTCGACAGCCACAAGCGCACTGACATGGTATTGGTAGTACGGCGCAAAGAGAATGACCTCATCGCCGGGATTGAGCAGTGCGGCACAGGCACAGTGAAAGGCGCCGGTGGCTCCGGCGCTGACGGTGATCTGCGTTTCGGGATCGGCTTCAATACCGTTATAGTGCGCGAGCTTGTCGGCTATTGCTTCGCGTAACTCCGGTAATCCGTCGTAGCGCGTGTACACATTGTGCCCATCTCTGATCGCCTTCTCAGCGCCTTCGAGAACGACTGGCGGCACCGGCGTGTCACAGACACCCTGTGCCATATTGAGGCCCTTCACGCTCGCGCAAGCCTGTGTCATCGCTCGGATTTCCGATTGGGCAAGATCCGCCATCCGCCGGCTGACTGTTCGCATCACCGTACTCCTTGCTTAATCCCCACGGACCGGTGTTCTTTGTGGCAGAGGATGATGCCGGCGTCAAGATGGTCATACTATGAATCATGCTGGAGCCGTTACACGTGTCACCCTAAGTCGATAGAGATTATGCTTGCGCGGGTTATCTCTCTGCATATAGGAGAGTTCCTTCTTTCAACCTCATTCAGAATGCGGCCCTAAGGTTCTTCCTAGTAGGAGGTCGCGATGTGCTCGCTACAATCGCTCTGCTTTGATACGGGATACGAAGCGAGGCACGAGCTCTCTTCTGCAATTGCCTTGGCACCACAGCGATAAAAGCAAGCGAATCGATGGAGAACGGTAGGTCAGGCGAGAAGCTCTATGACGCACGTGCGCGAGAAAGTGCGAGGCTTTAAATCTCGTGTGGGACTTCAGTAGACACGGCTTATCGTCCACAAGCCTGGTGTCAAACCGACCCTAACGATCATGGGATCTGCCCATATCCCTATCCTTTCCTTCTCATGCCGTCAAAGTAACCGGGTGGCATGTCAGCACGATCGCGGGCGTCATGCAACTGAGACCGATTCTTCCGACTTCGAACAGACCGTGCAGTACACGGCTCCTTACACACTCACTACAAAGGAGTTCTGATATGCCGATCGCAGTAACCCAGCGGGGCTTCGAGCCCTCTCGTTCCAATGTCAATCTTCATGAAACCATCCTGACCCAAGCGTCGGTCCGTCAGAAGGGCATCCGTCGGTTGTTCACCATTCCGCTCTATGGTGACCACCGCGGCACTGAGGCCACCACGCTGATCGCCCCCACTGTCAAGACACGCGATGGGAAAATTCGGGACTTGGCCATTCATGGCACCATGTCCAACTATGTCGAGGCTCATGACGCCACAACAGGGCAGCCGATCTGGCGACAACACCTTGGTGTTGCGATTCAGGGCACCCGGGCGATCGACGCCTATTTGATCAACGACCACTGGGGTTTCCTGAGTACCGGCATACTCGATCTCGCTGAGGGGGCGTGGGGTGGTGTGTCCTGGTCCTCGCCAGACGGGAGTGCGGCAAAGGCCGGCTTTTGGTTCCACTGGATCAACATTGTCGACGGATCACCCTTGGCGCCCCCGCTGAGCTTGAACGGAGCGGTCTACAACCCGGGCGGCGGGGTCGCCAGCCAGCGATTTTCGAGTGCGGAGCGTAAGCAGCGGTGCGGCCTTGCCATGGCGACGATCGGCGGTGCCAAGACGGTGTTCATCGCAGCGGGATCTGTCTCGGAAAGCCTTGCGAGCAACCGCGGCTGGGTGATCGCCGTGGATGTAACGACGAAAGGGGCCGCGAAGATCGCCGCCGCCTGGTCCTCGACCGCCAGATATTCAGGCGGCGGCATATGGATGGCTGCACAGGCGCCGGCGGTGCTGGGCAACAAGCTCTATTTCATGACCGGCAACGGTGCCTTTGATCCGCCCACCGATCTTGGCGAGTGCCTTGTTGAGCTGCAGTATGATCCGGGTACGGCGAATGCGCCTGCCCGTCTGCATGCCACAGACTGGTTTTCCCCCTTCAGCGACGCCGCCCGCAACGGAGACGACCCAACGCTGCCGCAACCGAGGGAGCCGAAGAAGGGTGGCCATGAGAATGGTAACCCGAGCAACACGAACGCCTACACGGACATGGACTTGGGTTCCGGCGGCCTGGGCATTATTCCCGAATTGGCATGCGCGATCGGCGCAGGCAAGGACGGCATCGTCTATGTCCTGCCTCTCGGTGCGTTCGGTAAGACGCAGAATGCCGACTTTGCCCCGGCAAGGATCGCCGGCAACTATGCGAAGGCAAAATATATCGGCTGGTTCACGTTCTTCCCGGGATTCGGTATTAGCCCGGCCCCCACCGACATCACCAGCCTCAATAAACTGTTCGACGGCAAGACGCATCACCAGCACTCAACGCCTGTGGCGTACAAGTCGTCCGTACACGGATGGATGGTCTTTTGTTGGGGCGAGAACGCGAGCCTGCGTGCCTGGAAGGTGAACGCCGATCTCACCCTGACTTTCCTCGCCTCAAGTGATGAAACGGCATCGCCGAATACGGGTGGCGTGGGCGGAATGCCGGGCGGCATGATCAGTCTGTCGGCCAATGGTACAACACCGGGTTCGGCGGTATTATGGGCATCGGTTCCCTACGGCAACGCCAACTCGGAAATCACGAACGGCCGCCTACTGGCCTACGATCCAGAGAACTTCCTCGCCCGAGGCGACGGCTCGTCGCGCATCCAGAAGCTGTGGGATAGCCAAGACTGGGCATTGAGCTACGTGTTCAATAAGTTCCTGCCACCAACTCCGGCCAACGGAAAAATTTATCTGGCCAATTACGCCGGCGGAGTGGATGTGTATGGTCCTTGAGTGCACGCAGGGTGGTTGAACGAGGGGAGAAAATGCTCTCGTGGGATGGCTTTTCTACTTCGATCTAAACAGACTGATTTAAGGTGAAATGTACCATTTTATATCCACTTCGTGACGAGCACCGGCACCCAATCCGATTACTCAAGAGTCGCTCGGCCGGTTCGCTTGAACTCCTGTCTAGGGCACGTTATCATTCACGCATCACCTCATCATGTTGGACATCTCCTCGCACGACGTTGTCATCGTCGGCGGAGGAGGCGCTGGGCTTCGCGCCGCCATCGCCATTGCCGAAACGGACCCGCTGCTTAGCGTGGCGGTGGTCTCCAAGGTGTACCCGATGCGGAGTCACACCGTGGCGGCCGAGGGCGGAGCGGCCGGGGTGCGCCTCGACGACGACAGCCTTGATGACCACGCGTACGACACCGTTTCCGGCGGCGATTGGCTGTGCGATCAGGACGCCGTCGAAGCCTTCGTAAAGGAAGCGCCGGCGGAGTTGATGCGTCTGGAGCATTGGGGTTGCCCTTGGAGCCGGGAGCCCGACGGCCGCATTGCGGTGCGGCCTTTCGGAGGCATGAGGAAGACCCGCACGTGGTTTGCCGCCGACGAGACCGGCTTCCACTTGCTCCATACGTTGTTTCAAACCTCGCTCAAATACGACTCCGTCACGCGCTACGACGAATACTTCGTCACCACACTGCTGGTCGATGACGGCCGCGTGCAGGGGGTGGTCGCGATAGAACTGACCACCGGAAAGGTGCAGGCCGTCACAGCGAAGGCCGTCATCTTGTGTACGGGCGGCTGCGGCCGGATCTTCCGCTACACCACCAATGCGGCCATCAAGACAGGCGATGGGATGGCGCTGGCCTATCGCGCCGGGGCTCCGCTGAAGGATATGGAGTTCGTTCAATATCACCCGACAGGATTGCCCTTCACCGGCATCCTCATCTCGGAAGCGGCTCGCGCCGAAGGTGGCCATCTCCTCAACAAGGACAGCTATCGTTACTTGCAGGACTACGATCTCGGGAAGCCGGAGCTCACGCCGGTCTTGCGCAGCATGGAGTTGGGCCCGCGCGATCGCCTGTCGCAAGCCTTCATTCGCGAGCAACAAAAGGGCCGCACCGTCGAGGGCCCTTACGGACCCGTGGTGTATCTCGACCTCCGGCACTTGGGCGAGAAGACGATCAGCACGAAGCTTCCGTTCGTGCGCGAACTCTGCCTGAAGTACGAGAACATCGACCCCGTCAAGCAGTTGATCCCCGTCCGTCCGGTGGTTCATTACATGATGGGCGGCGTGCATACAGACGTGACTGGAGCCACGCCACTGCCGGGGCTCTACGCAGCCGGTGAAGCCGCTTGCGTGAGCATCAACGGCGCCAACCGGCTGGGCTCCAATTCGCTGCCCGAGCTGCTGGTGTTCGGTGCCCGCGCGGGGCGAGCGGCCGCGGCCTACGCAGCAGACCAGCCGCCGCCGAGCCGTCGTTTGCTCGCAGGGGCGCTCGAAGAGGAGGCTCGCTTGAACGACCACTATCTCCAGAAGCGCGGCGGCCGGGAGAGAATCGCCGATCTACGGGAGGAAATGCAGCGAATCATGGAGCATTCGGTCGGCATCTATCGCTCTGGGGAATCGCTGACTGGGGCCGCCGATAAGCTCCACGAGCTCCAGGAGCGGTCCCATGACATTCGCTTGGACGACCAGGACCGCCTGTTCAACACGGAGCTGATTTCTGCGTTGGAGCTGTCCTTTATGTTGGAGATCGCCGAAACGATGGCGCAATCCGCCATGGAGCGCACCGAGTCGCGTGGAGCGCACCAGCGGACGGATTACCCGGCCCGCAACGACGAAAAGTTCCTGGCACATTCCTTGGCCTACCGCGATGCGGCGGGACGGCCGCAGGTCGAGTATATCCCCGTCACCATCACGCGCTGGCCTCCCGCCGAGCGTGTGTACGGAAGGGAACCGAGGAATGGCGAGTAGGATCACGATTGAGGTCGCACGCTACAATCCCGCGCGTGATCCCGAGCCCGGCGTGACTTCGTATGAAGTGCCGCTCCACAAGGAATGGGTCGTGCTCGATGCGCTGAACTGCATCAAGGATCATCTCGACGGGTCACTGACGTTTCGCTGGTCCTGCCGGATGGGCGTGTGCGGCAGCTGCGGCATGATGATCAACGGTGTCCCGAAGCTGGCCTGCGCCACCTTCCTCTCCGACTATGCGCCGGGCCCCCTGCGCATCGAGCCGATGCGCCACTTTCCCATCCTGAAGGACTTGGTCGTGGACACATCGGATTTCCTGATGAAGCTGGCCCGGTCCAAGCCCTGGATCATTCGCAAGGTCGAAAAGCCAATGGACCGAGAGTACTCCCAGACACCGGCACAGTTGGAGGAGTACAGACAGTTCAGCATGTGCATCAACTGCCTGCTGTGTTACGCCGCCTGTCCCATCTACGGTCTGGATCCCCAGTTCGCTGGACCTGCGGCGATCGCCCTGGCGCAACGCTACAACAAGGATTCCCGTGACGAGGGGGCAAGCGAACGCCTTGATAGCCTCTCGAATCATGAAGGCATCTGGGGATGCATGTTTGTCGGTGAATGCACTCAGGTATGCCCCAAACATGTGGATCCCGCCGGGGCCATTCAACAATACAAGCTGACGGCCGCCACGGAATGGCTCAAAGCCATGGTGCTTCCAAGAGGGGCGAAGTAACCCCATGATCAAACCCACCGAGTATCTACCCAGGTCCTATCACCGGCGCATATCGGCCTATTGGTGGCTGGCGCGCTGGCCGTATCTCAAATTCATTCTGCGCGAGGCAAGCAGTGTGTTTGTGGGCTGGACCGTGCTGCTGACGCTCGTCCAGATCTGGGCCCTGACTCACGGGCCGTCGGCCAACGCGGCTTTTCACGTATGGATGCGGCATCCGCTGATGCTCGGGATCAACGTCATTGCGTTCCTGTTCGTCCTGTTCCACGCCGTCACGTGGTTCAGCCTGACGCCCAAGACGATGGTGATCCGCGTGAAGGGGCAGAGGGTTCCGGACTGGGCCATCTCGGGGTCGAACTACGTCGCCTGGGTGATCGTCAGCCTCGGCGTCGCCTGGATCGTCCTGCGAGGGTGAATGAGCAAACGGTCGAATGAACCCTTCCTGTGGCTTCTCTTCAGCGCCGGCGGCAGCGTGTCTGCGCTGTTGATGCCGGTCCACTTGTTTTTATTCGCCATAGCCTTCCCCTTGGGATGGCTGAATCCGCCCAGCGACGAAACGCTGTTGGCCCTGATTCGGCCGCCGCTCGTGCGGGTGTATCTGTTCGTGTTTTGCTTTCTTTCCCTGTTCCACGGGGCCCACCGTTTCCGGTTCACCCTGTATGACGGGCTCCAGATCAAACACTTGAACGAGATCATCAATGTACTGTGCTACGGTGGCGCGGTATTGGGGACTGTCACGGCGGCGTATCTGCTGTGGCGAATCCCGTGAGGCCCCGACGTCGCCCGGTTTACGACACTTGAGTTCTAACTCCAAGTGCAACAGTTGAACCAAGAGCATCGGGCAGTAATGCACGGGCGCCGACACTATCCGTTCTGGTGAAAAATTCGTCGATGTCCAAGCCCGTGAGCAAGTTGGCCGTCACCGTCGCGCCGTTCATTTCTTGGATAGGGTTGAGTCCGTCATAGACAAAATTCGTGGTCGTGCCATTGATCGTCTTGCCGGTACGTCTCCCAAAGCTATCATAGGTACAGCTGGCGGAGAGGCTTGGGCCGCTGATGCTCGCGAGTTGGTTTCTTGCATTCCACGTGTAGGTCGTCGTCCCGCTGGCATCGGTCGTGGTGGCCAAGTTGCCGTTTAAATCATACGTCTCCGTCGTGGTCCCCAACGTGGTCTGTTGGTTGTTCGCATTGTAGTTAGTCGTTGTCAGCGCCGGCGGCACATTGGTGCGGGCGAAGGTGCCCCCGGTGGTGAGGCGATTCCCTGCCAGATCATAGGTATAGGTTAACGTGCCCAGCGTCGTGGCCCCTTGCTTATAGGTGAGGCTCGTGAGTTCCGAGGCGAGGTTGTAGGCAAATCGTGATCTGACTTTTTAAACTTTTCTCGTCTCAGTTATTGTAGTTCGATGGACACTTCATCATCTTTCAAAGTTAGAACATGCTTAAAATCTCTTCCACTCGTGACATAACCTAACTCCTTTGAAACTTTCTTTCCCGAAACAAACTCCACTATGAGTGCGAAGTGTGAGTCTGAGCGCACTTTGTACTGGATCGCCTTCGTCTTCCCCTGACCGATCTCCCCAAGCTGAAATTTCTGCCCGCAAACTTCCACTTGACCATTTTTTATCGGCTCTGTAGCTGAGTTTATGATAAGCACTTCGCCAACGTAGCTAAGAGCTGTCGATGTGAAATACACAGACGCCAGAAAGAACAAACTTACTACCGGCACCACAACCTTCCAGTATTCCTTCATAACCCTCACCAAATAACAACCAATTAATATGGGTATGATGAACCGGTTCCACGTTGATATGGCAAGCTAATACCAGAACCTGGACTAGTCTGTAGATCACTTTGGTTGATAGGTCCACCAGCTGCATTGCGTCCGACGGAATTGTTGTGCAAATCCATTCTCATTTCTTGAAGCGGTTGACCTTGCAAGATGTCCTGGAGCTCATGTCCCATTCCAAAGAGTAAGGAATACCAATGCCCAAGCTCTTCGGTCATGCGCTTGTTCCACATTGCATGACGCATAGCATCACTACAATCATTGTGCCCTTGACGTTTTCTAAGTTCCTCATCAGCTATCTGGAGAGCGCGAAGATAATTAGCCAGAATATCCCACCGATCTCCCACCGCTAATCCTAATGGGTCGATGAGCTGCAGTGGCTTGTTGCGGACATAAGCATAGAGATTCACGTCGCCCCCGCTAAACCCGATCGGGTCCTCGGCAATAAACCGCTGGAATCTTGGTTGGTAGTAACGTGCCCGATAGTAATAGAGCCCTGTGCCATCATCTTCCCGGCCAGTGAACTTATAGCTGCTCGTACTGGAAGCGCCGGTCTGGGAGGTGAAGCCGAATGGTTCATAGGTAAATTGAGTTTGTAAGGTTCCTGTCCCATCACCTAAGGCCACCGTTGAACCGAGAGCATCGGGAAGGAGGGCCCGGACACCGACTCCATCGGTTCTGGTGAAAAATTCATCGATGCCCAAGCCGGTCAGAAGATTCGCCGTGACCGTCGCGCCGCTCATTTCTTGGATAGGGTTGAGTCCGTCATAGACAAAATTCGTGGTCGTGCCATTGATCGTCTTGCCGGTACGTCTCCCAAAGCTATCATAGGTACAGCTGGCGGAGAGGCTTGGGCCGCTGATGCTCGCGAGTTGGTTTCTTGCATTCCACGTGTAGGTCGTCGTCCCGCTGGCATCGGTCGTGGTGGCCAAGTTGCCGTTTAAATCATACGTCTCCGTCGTGGTCCCGAATGTGGTCTGTTGGTTGTTCGCATTGTAATTGGTGGTGGTCAATGCTGGAGGGATGTTGGAGCGCGCGAAAGTCCCGCCCGTCGTCAGGCGGTTCCCGGCGAGATCGTAGGTGTACGTCAGGGTCCCCATTGTCGTGGCCCCTTGTTTATAGGTCAGGCTCGTCAGTTCGGATGCGATATTGTAGCCATAGATAATGCTGTTCGTATTGGGATAGGTCACACTGGTGCGACGGTCGGCGTCGTCATAGCCAATCGTGACGGTACTCGTGCCTTGCTGAATCTGCGTCAAGCGATTCGCATTATCGTAGGTGTACACCACTTGCGTTTGACCAACGACCGTCATCGTGGCTCTGCGGCTGGCATTATCATACGTGTAGTTCACTGTCCCTTGCGCGGTGACTTCCTGGGTGATTCGGTCGAGATCATCGTAGCTTCTCGTGATCGTGTCGGTGACCGTGCCGCCCGCATTTTTCTCCTGCACCTGCGTGATGCGATTGCCACCATCGTACGTGTAGTTCGTGCTCGTCCCATCCTGGAACGTGGCCTTTGTTCTTCGGTTGAGAGCATCATACGTATACGTCGTCGTCTGGCTGTTCCGGTCCAGAACAGTCGCCAGATTGCCGTTGTTGTCGTAGGTGTAGGTTTCGGTATTGAGCAGCGGATCTTTCCGGCTGGTCGTCCGATTCATATTGTTGGGTGTGTAGACCGTCTGTTGGCTCTTCGCATCGGTGACAGTCAAAAGGTTGCTGTTGGCATCGTACCCGAACTGCGTGACGCCGTTGATGGCATCGGTGAGCTGCGTGAGGCGGTCGAGGGCGTCCGGCGTATAGATCGTCTTTTGCCTCAACGGGTTGATCAGGCTCCTCAGCCGTCCGGCCGCATCCAGCATGCGCTGGGTTTCACGATTGAGCGGATCTTTCACCTTGATCAGATCGCCCAGTTGATACGTGAAGGTGGTCTGGTTACTCAGGGGATCGGTGATCGTGAGCGGCTGCCCCTGGGTATTGACCGTGATGGTCGTGGTCTTGCTCAACGCATTGGTGATCGTCGTGAGATTGCCTTTCGTGTCATAGCCCAACGTCATCGTGTGATTGAGCGGGTCGGTCACCGTTGCAATTTGGCTATAGGTCGGGTCGTAGGTGAATGTCGTGGTCACCGCATTGGGCGTCGTCGCGAGTCGCGTCACCGTGAGGACATTGCCCTTGCTGTCGTAGGTGTAGGCCGTCTTGCGGCTCAGCGTATCGGTCACACTGAGGAGGAGATTCGTTCCGGTTTGCCATTCATAGGTCGTGGACTGCGCTTCCGGTTGGCCCAACGCCTCAGTAATCGTGTCGGTCAGGCCCGCGCTGTTGAAGGTAAACCGTTTGACGTATCCTCGGGGGTCCGTCACATCGGTCTGAATCACGTCCCCGCTGCCATTGAGTGTATAGACAAATTGATACGTCGTGCTGTCGGCTTGCGTCTGCGTTGCCACCCGCCCGTTCGCATCGTAGGTATTGGTGACATGGGTGTTGCCGTTGGGTTCTTTCGCGGTCAGCAATCGATGGGAGGCATCGTAGGTATACTCGCTCACCCCACTCAGCGGATTCGTCACCTTCCACAAATTCCCATTCGCATCGTAGGTATAGATGATGGTCCGGCCGAGGATATCATTGACTTGGGTGATGCGGTTGCTGCTGTCATAGGTGAAGGTCAGATAACGACCATTGGGCGTCGTGATCTTGGTCAGGTTACCGCCTAAGCCTCCGGCAGCTGCGCGCGTGAGGGTCATCACATTGCCGGTGCGATCGAGCATAGCCACGAGGGCCCCATACTCGCTGAACCGCCACTCCGTACCATCCTTGAATGTGAGGCGATAGCGCTGGACGGTTTGATCCCAGAGAAGGGTCGCGCCATAAAAGGATGTCTGGGTCGTCGTATGTGCTAGAGTCGAATCTAAACAATTCGTGCCGCTCGTTCGTGTGAACTCGCGGTAGCCGCCATCGGGCATGACGATGCGCACGGTGCTGCACAAGTCATCCCGGAGCATGTACTGTGCATAGTTATGGCTCGCACCGATGCCAAAAGCCCGCACCCCCGTATCTTGTGTCCGATAGGTCCGCGTGAAGCGGATGGGCATCACATCGGGCATTTCGATGTCGGTATCCTGTTGATAGTACAAGCCGGTTTTGGTGTCACAGGGATCACCGGCACAACTATAGTGGTCTCCCGGAGCTTTAAATTCGACCGGGAGGGGATCAGGAAACTCCGGCCCATTGGGTTGACCAACCATATGCATCGCTTGTACTAAGGGAGGAAGATACGGAGAGGGCGGCCAGCAAGAGGTTCCACCGCTCAGGCTAATGGGAGTCGAACCGGGAGGAAACATAATAGAGATGTACCAGGCATTGCCATATGCAGGCTTACAGTAGCCCATGCCGCTGCTTGTCCGTATCCATCCAGCTGGGATTCCATACAGAGGAGGTGCAGACCCATCAAAGACAAACCAGGCCACCGCATCATACGCTCCCCACCCCGTGAGCCCGTTTCCTCCTGTGGTCGTCACGGCTTGTCCATTGAAATAGGTGGTCACACTTTGGTTCAGCCCCAGAAAGTTGCCCGGCGCGATCGGAATGTTAGTGACTGCTGGCGAGGGCACCGGCACGAATCCCTGTGCATGGAGTGAGTCAGGTGCTCCACCGAGCGACAGGATGAGCCTGAGACTACTGGTGAAGAGAGCTTTGGCCAGTACGTTTTTCATGGACTTGTCACCTGGAGGGAGAGACTCCCAGTAGCCGTCGTCTGCGGATTGATGGTGACCGTGTAGGTCCCCGTGGTGCTCAGGGTCACCGTGCTCAAGTTAAAGCTCGCCGCTGAGTTCGTGGTTCCCGTCTGATAGCTCCCGCTCGGGGTATACAGATTCACACTGACGCTGCCCAGCGTATTGCCCGTGATCTTGACGGTGACCTGCTGGCTGGCGGTGCCGGCGAAGGTGTACCGCGCGTTTTGCCCAGCCCGGCCGATGGTGATCGGGGTGGCAGCCGCATTAATCGTGACGCTGCCGGAGACCTCGGTCGAGAGCGTCAACGTGATAGTGCCGGTGTACTGGGCGGCCGGATTAACGGTGACCGTATAGGTCCCCGTCGTGGGGAGCGCGGTCGAGGCATCGAGACTGCCACCGCTGGTGCCCACGGTCGTCGAGGCGAACTGGGTTCCGTCCGGCTTCCAGAAGGTGACGGTGGCCAAGGGAATGGTTACACTGGTCATGCCGAGGCTGACCCACTGTCCCGCCGTCCCTGTAAAGATGTAGAGCGCATTCCGACCGATTGGAGTGATCGTGGTCGTCGTCGGGGTGCCATTGAGATTCAGCGTGTCGGAGAGATACGACATCAATGTCAGCGTCATATTACCGGTGTTCGTTCCCGCTGGATCAACGACGATCGTATAAGTCCCGGTCGTGGGCAAGGTGTTGGGCGGTTCGAGACCTCCCCCGCTTGTGCCGACGGTTGTGGCGACAAGCGTCGTCCCATCAGGCTTGAGGAGGGTCACAGTGCTCGAGGAGATGGTCACTGATGTGAGCCCCAGGCTCAGCCATTGCCCGCTGGTGCCGGTGAAGATATAGCGCACCGTTTGGCCGGCCTTGGTGAGATTGAGTGGCACGGCGGCTCCGTCCAGGGTGATGGTTCCCGTCAGCGGCGACGTGAGTGTGAGGGTCATATTGCCGGTCGCCAGACCGGACGGATCCACCACGATAGTATAGGTACCTGTGGTGGGTAATGCGGCCGTGGGATCGAGGCTTCCGCCACTGGTTCCAAGGAAGGTGGAGGCCAACGTCGTTCCGTCCGGTTTCAGCATGGAGACGGTACTGGCACTGATGGTCACGCTGGTCATCCCGAGATTCACCCATTGGCCTGCGGTGCCTGTGAACGTATACCGGGCACGCTGGCCTGGAACCGTCAGAGTTGGGGACACCGTGGCCCCGTCAATAGTGATGGAACCCGTGACATCGGGCTGGTTGTAGAGCGTGAGCGTGACGTTGCCGGTATAGGCACTGGACGGATCGACAAGCATCGTATAGGTCCCAGAGACCGGCAGGACTTGGCTATCGATTGCGCCCCCACTGGTCGTGAACGGAGTGGGGATGACGAGCGCAGTCCCATCCGGCTTGAAAATCGACACATTAAGGGAAGCCATCGTGACCGACGTGACGCCGAGACTGATCGTTTGACCGGATGTCCCGGTGAAAGTATAGCGGGCGTTCTGGCCCACTCGCGTGATGGAAATCGGGACTGCTGCCCCGCCGGGCGTGATGGTACCGGTCAGTTCCGTCGAAACCGTGACGCTGATATTCCCGGTGTAGGTGCTCACTGGATCGAGCACGATTGTATACGTGCCGGTGAGGGGCAGGATATCCAAGTCGATGCTGCCGCCACCGGTACTGAATGAGGGGACGAGGACGGTCATCGAGACGCCATCGGGACGATAGACGGACGCCGCGAACTGCGAAATAGTCACACCACTGAAGCCGACGCTGATTCGCTGTCCTGCGGTCCCATCAAACACCATCAGGCCGGTCTTGTTCGCCGTGGTGATGGAGGCCGTCACGGTGGACCCATCGACGGCGACCCGTCCGGTGTATTGCACGTCCGTGGACACCACGTCCGGCGGCGCGACATAGAACTCGGTGCTACTCGTGGCCGTGCCTTGAATGGTGGAGACGGAGATGGGACCGGTTTGGGCTGTACTCGGCACGGGAACGGTGATGGTCGTGCTGGTGGCAGTCGAGACCGCGCCCATCGCGGCGGTAAAGGCCACGCGATTGTTGATCGGCGTCGTGTCGTAATTCGTCCCGGTCAGGGTCACGGTTGCCCCATAGTTCCCGACCGCAGGACCGAAGCTGGCAAGCGTCGGCGCGCCACTCCCGACCGTAAAGGAGGCCGCACTGGTCGCCGTATTCGCTCCCACGGTGACGCTGATGGATCCCGTGGTGGCGCCACTCGGCACGGTCGCCGTCAACACCGTGGTGGAGGCCGTGAGCACCGTCGCCGTCGTGCCGTTGAATTTCACGGTATTCGAGGCCGGCGTGGCACTGAAGCCCGTGCCATAGAGGGTGACCGTGGACCCGATTGGACTCGCCGAGGGCATGAATTGGAAGAGGGCTAGGGTGGAAGACGCTTGTTGCGTGATGCCGGTGAGATTCCCGACCGCATCATAGGCATAGATGGCAGTGTTGGTCGCCGGATCAATGACGGCGCGCAAGCGGCCCGCATCATCGTACACGTAGCTGATATCGGCTGAGGCATCAGGGAGAAATGCCGTTACCATCAAGACGAGTGCGGCGATCGCGAGACTTGCTTGACCCGTCAATCCATGCCGCAGAGGATTCCGCATTCCGCTCATCGTCGTTCCGGTCGGAAGCTGGTGATTGCGTAACAAGTGCTCCAGCGCACTCCCTAGGTGTGCAGGACTCTACGCGGTTTTGTGATGAGCACAAGCCCCGAAGATGGCTCTAGCGGGGGGGGGGGTCTTGTGGTCTAGGGCCGAAACACCAATGGTGTCAGACGTTTCACGTCTTCATCACCTCGTGTGACGTCGGCAATGGTGGGCTTGGAGTAAACCAGTTACTGACTCGACTAATACAGGCAGAACCGAGTTAGCAGAACTCACGACACCACGTACATGCTCTTTAACTTCCCCGCGCCTACGGCTTCCCCCACAAGGCCTCCAGCCGCTGAGCTCGGCCGCAGCTGTACTTGTAGTACTTATATCGGAGTGGGTTCTTCTTGTAGTAATCCTGGTGATAATCCTCAGCGTGGTAGAAGGTTGATGCTTGGACTAATTGCGTCACGATCGGAGCTGGGAGTCGCTTGGACTGTTCGATTTTGCTTCTCGACTCTTCCGAGAGCCGCTGTTCTTCATCAGTCGTATAGAAGATTGCCGACCGATATTGATTGCCATGGTCGCAGAATTGCGCGTTTGGTGTGATGGGATCGACATTGCGCCAAAAGGCATCTAATAATTTCTGATACGTGACCTGGGTTGGATCATATGTCACTTCGATGGACTCGGCGTGGCCCGTGCGTCCGTCTGAAACCTGTTCATAGGTGGGATCGGCGGCGGTGCCTCCCATGTAACCGGATACGACCGCGAGAACACCGTCAACTTTTTCAAACGCCTCTTCCATGCACCAGAAGCAGCCACCCGCAAAGTAGGCCTTGGCCGTGGTCGGCGCGCTCTGAACTCCGCCTGGGGGCCAGACTGTTAGAGTCCCGCAAGTCGCGAGACTGATCGCCACGATCGATAAACGTTGAAGAGTAGTCATAGAGATTCCTCCTTCTCCTTGGTCGTCGCAGAGCGACGATTCATACATCTTACTACGCGATCGTTGAGAGAAGGATGTCGATCACCCTTAGAAGCGTTTCCGCCAATGCACGTTTCTGCAGGTTGCGGGATTCAGACCGGAGGGTAGCCGTGGGTATCCTGTCCTGTACGGCGCACTCGGCGTCGGGGTCTGTCCATGAGTTTCATGATCAGCTCAATGGCTTCTTCCGGTGAACCGGCGGCATTGACCAATCTCGGGTCGAGTTTGCGGAAGAACGCCACATCGGCGGAAGAGGCTTCAACGAGAATGACCGGTTTACCGGCTTTCACCGCCAAGGCAACCTCCGAGACCGTACCAGACCCGCTCAATCCACACGCCACGACCACATGACTGGTCAGGACATTGATGTTGTTACGGCCACTGCCCATCTCGGTGATGATCGGTACGTCTACATGGCGAGACACCTTATCCTTGGCCGTCGGCAACACTCCGATGGTCAAACTTCCGCCCACCCGCTTGGCTCCTTCGCAAGCCGCATCCATGACGCCCACGTCCCGACCGCCGGTCAACACGACCCAGCCACGCCGTGCAATGAATTCTCCGAGGACTCGAGCATTATCAAGGTCCCGCTTCGGAGCTTTGGCCGGCCCCATCACGCCAACCACGAATCGCATCACTTCCTCCTCCTAGCAGGATGCTGAAAAGTCCTTCAGCTTTGTTCTCACGTCGCAGGAAGATACTGGGCGCTCACCATCTCGCGCCCGTGCGCAGACATGAGGCGACTTATTCGTCGCCTCGCGCACCTTCAAAACCGGGAGGCCGTCAGGGTCACATCCGCATGCTCCCATGCCCGTTGCCATTGCTTTTCCACATCGTCCGCTTCACGGACTTTCTCCTGAGCCCGGAGGCTCTGCATGAGTCCAAACTGGGCCCATCCGTTCCGTGGATTCTTCGTCAGATCCGCTCGGTAGACTGCTTCCGCCTTGCCGGGTTGACCGGCTCTCAGTAAGGCGGCGCCGAGATAGTGGCGGATCGGAATCGGCCACAGTGGAGGTTCGGTGTACGAGAGTTCCTCCTCCAGCTTGACGGCGTCGGTGAACGATGCGATGCCCTCATCGTACTTACGGCGCTGCATCGCCAGCTCACCGGCCAACAGCCGTTCCGCGATTTTGAGCAGGATCCGTTCGGTTTTCTCTTCTGAAGTCCGATCACGGCCGAAGCCTTTGGCCATACCGGCCAGTACCAGATGCTCGCCCTCGGCTCCTGGCAAGCGACCTGACGCCGATAGCGCCATTCCTCTCCCCAGTCGCCATATCCCCTGTTGCAGACGCAACGTCTTGGGAGGAGGCGGCTCCCGCAGCAGTTCGTCCCACTGTCCGAACCGGATCATCGGCCACAGGGGAGCGGGAAGATACAATTCCTTCCACTTATCCTTCCGCGCTTCATCTTCGGTGATCGTTCCCGTCAGCCGACGGGCCACTTTCAAGGCCTCGGTTCGTCGTCCCTCCATTATTAAGGAAGCCCACAGAAAATGCAGATTGTGGGTGTAGTAGCCGTCGGCATAGTCGCCTCCTAACTTTCGTCCGGATAGATAATTGCGATCGACATCCGCGGCATGCTCATTCCGTTTCGCCGCCTCATGATATCGACCAAGCCGCATGTAAATGTGGGCCGGCATGTGGACCAAGTGACCGGCACCCGGCATAAGCGCGGGCAATCGTTCCGCGCAAGCCAAAGCTCGGTCAGGGGCGGGGGAAGCTTCCACGCTATGGATGTAGTAGTGGCAGGCTCCCGGGTGATCCGGAAAACGCGCCAGAATCGACTCCAATGTAGACACAAGCTCCTCGGTGCCTGGTTTCGGCCGACCGGCCGCCGTCCATAAATCCCATGGATGCAGATCCATCAATGCTTCAGCAAACAACACGCCGGCATCCGGATCGTTCGGAAACTGCCGCCAGACTACACGCATGGCGTCCGCATAAGCTTTATCGAGCGCCGGTCGCGCATGCCCGTTGCGGTCGTATCGCTTGCCGATCGCATCGATATAGGCTTGTTCGACTGCGCTCGCGTGGGCACGATGCGTGCGCGCCTTTTGTACGGCATCCCATGCCCGCCGTTCTGCTGCCTTATCCATCGGCTTGTTGATGTTGGGACCCGAGGCGAGGGCCACACCCCAATAGGCCATCGCCGCAGAGGAATCAAGACGCGCGGCTTCTTCGAACGCCATGATCGCCTCTTCATGGTTGAAGGCGTACACGAACCGCAAACCTTGATCAAAGTATTGTTGAGCCTCGTGGGAGTTCGTCGTGATGGGATGATGAAGGGTGCCGAGATTGTCAAAGAGAGGCACCCGAGAGACATGGCGTTCAGCTGCCGTACTCAGGTCGATCGCCAATAGACCTAGCCACGGCATACTCCACAAGAACAGATGAAAGAGGCTCATTGCCGGCTTTGTAGCAGACGTGACCTCCACCTGGCTAGAGGACGGGTATGCGTCTTGAGGAAAACCCTGGCTGGGGTTCAGTAGATTGGCTCTTTTTTACCTGCGAAGCGCTCCCGTGGGAACCCCAGAGCCAACGTCCGGCACCGGCCGAACTTGGTCCAGCTTAAAGATTGAGCGACGAACCTTCGCGGTTCTGATGAGAAAACGAATGCTCGTTTTCCTGAGGCGGATTCGGCGCTTCGTCTTCAGTCGGTTTCTTCCGACCGATACGGTTTCGCCTGACAGAGGCGGCCGCCGTGCTGGTCGACGTCGTCGAAAATGCACCGGCTTCCAGCTCTTTACCGAGATGAACGAGGACCTGTTGCTGAGAGGAAACCAAGGAGGTGAGCTCTTGAATGTGTGATGTAAGCCGGGCAATCTCATCCTGCTGCCCGACCAGAAACGACCGAAGCTCGGCGACTTCTTCAGATTGAACAAGAGTCGGTGCCTGAGCCGGTTTTTGTAGAATCGTAATCTTTGCGGCCGACGGGCTCTCTGCTTCGTGGACTCGCTTTCCGTTGGGCTGGACGTGATCCTGGTGAATCGTGGCGCGCTCCATCGTTCGGTCGGGTAGCGCAAGCGGCTTACGGACCCGTGGAGAGGCCTCGTCCTCATACCGCGTCACATATGCGAAGAGATCAACCATCTTGCGCCAGCAAACGGCTCCGGCATCAAGCAGGAGCTGCCCGTAGGGTGCAGGCACCGGACGAGCTTCATCGATCTGCTTCTGGGACGGAATGCGATGAATAAGATTAATCGGTTCTTTGTTGAATCGGGGAGCCATCCGTACCCTTCATTTGGACCTATCGTTCTAGACATAATGTACCTACTCCTCGGGAAGGCCCAGAGTCAACCCTTTTATTCTGCAAGAGGTGAAATATTTTCGGAGTCCTTCAAATAATCTTAAAACCGTGTCACGCTCGAGAAATGAAAATGCGGGAGTGCCATGGCTGGAACCAACATCTTCCCCGTTTCCGAATTGACCGCCTCCATCGGCGCGGTCCACGCACTGAGACGTTGAAATGCCCGGAGCGGGCTCTCATGAAAACGGAAATTCCTGACTGCTGAAACCACCTCCCCTTTCTCGACCAAAAACGTCCCATCCCTCGTCATGCCGGTCAGTAGGAGATCGCGGGGATTCACGGGGCGGATATACCAAAAATTCGTCACCAGAATGCCGCGTTCCGTGCTTTTGATCAGATCCTGAATTGAATGGGCCGGAGATCCTTCGACCGACAAGGCCGGGGCCTCCAAGGTAGGAATGGTCTCCACTCCACCGGTCTTCGCCGTGAATCGGTCGTAGGCCAGTTGTTTGAGGATCCCACGATCGATCCATACCGAATCTGTACTCGGCAATCCCTCATGGGTAAATCCCTCTCCAAACAGATCGGCATGATCCGGAACGTTCCTGAGAGTGAGCCGTTCGTCCACGATCGGTTGTCTCAGCTTACCGGTGAAAGGGCTCGTCCCTTTCATATACGACTTGGCATCCAGTGACCACATCAGCCATGCCCAGAGGCCGGCTACGGCAGCCGGTTCAAGAATGACGGGATAATCTCCGGCTGACAGCTCGTACGCATCCCGACCTCGCTTGGACTTGGCAATGGCCGCCAATGTCCGCTCTTGTACCCTCAAATGATCGATCGACCGATGGGCTGCCGCGCCCCACCCGGTTGCATCACCGGCTTGAACTGTCAGGCTGAATCTAGCATCTGTTCGACGTTCGTAGCCGAATAGTCCGTTATCAGCGGCAATCCCCGCTGCCGTCGTTGACGACGAGACGATGCCTGCCGCCATGATATTCTCCATCCGACAGTGCCTGATCGCTTCATTGGCATACTCTAGCCGTTTGGAATGCCCTGCCGCCATGGTTTCCGGTTTCGCCGTCTCTCGGACAGGGAATACGCACGGAACGGGGGGCGGAAGATATTCGGGATCGACCGGTGAGACGTGAGCAATCCGTTCGGCACGCGCCAATGTGTCCTGCACCGAACCGGCGGTAAAATTCGTCGTACTCGCCGTCCCGTGCCGCCCGCCGAAGTCGACCGTCACTGCCAGGGAGCCACGTCTCGCATCGACATTTTGAACGATTTGATTATTGGCGAACCTCGTCGTGCCGGCATGGTGATCGCGAAGGCTGACGATCGCATGATCAGCGGATGAGCGGGTCAGGACCAGCTCGGTTAGAAAACGAAACTCGTCGACGCCGGTCATCTTCGGCCAAGTACCGCTCTGGACGGTCATGGGCTCCCTTCTCCTCGGATCACCTGGACCCGGCGAAATCTCGCGGGAGCGGCGGCATGGGTCATCCAGCCGGACTGTCCCGGCTGACCCTTGCCGCACGTAATGAATCCGTACCGTCGGCGAAACGATCGATCAGCCACTCCGTCGCAACTGCTCCAAAACTCCGGCGTGATCCCATGGTAAATCACGTCCCGCACCATGTGCGTTCGCCTGCCGTTTTCAATCAGCCAGAACGCGTCACCGCCGAACTGGAAATTGTAGCGGCGCTGATCGATGCTGTAGGACCCATGGCCTTCGATATAAATGCCGCGTTTCACGTCGGCCATGAGCTGATCGCGCGTTGCCTCGCCGGGCTCCAATCCGATATTGGCAATTCGTACGATCGGAACATTGCCCCATCCGTCAGCACGGCTGGAGCCACGCGAACGAGATTCGTCAATCTTCGGCGCCACTTCCCGGCTCGTACAGTAGCCGACGAACATTCCGTTGCGGACGATGTCCCATCGCTGACACATCACTCCATCATCGTCATAGCCGGTCGCGGCCAGCGTTTCCGATTCGGTGTTATCAGCCACTAAATTCACATGCCGCGAGCCATAGCGAAAGTTGCCGCGCTTCTCTGTCGTCAAGAAACTGGTGCCGGCATAATTCGCCTCGTAGCCGAGCGCACGATCCAGTTCGCTCGGATGGCCGCAGGATTCATGAATCATCAATGACAGATGTTCAGGATCGAGCACCAAATCATATTGGCCGGCGTCGACCACCGGCGCCTTCACTTTTTCGATCGCTTGCTCAGCAACACGAGAAGCCTCACGCACAAAGTCTGCTTCCTCGATCAGTTCATAGCCTTTTCTGAGGTGCGCCGTATTGAAGCTGCGCGACGCAAATCGACCTTCGTGCAATGCCGTCGCCGTGCACTCGCCCTGTCCTGCCAACAGATCGAACTCCAAATGTGTTCCCTCAGTGGACACAAACAACTTTTTGTCCCGGCGCGCCCACAGGCTGGCGCTGCTCCTCGCGATGCCGGATTGCCGTTGCAACACTTCCATGATGTTGAGCAACAAGTCGGTTTTTTTCTCCAGCGGCACGTTGAAGGGATCGATGCGGTACGGCGTGACGACTCGATCTCGATGAACCGGCTCCGGCGCCAAACGCACCTTTTCGAGGGCTACTGATGCGGACCCTTTGGCGATCTCGATGGCCAGATCCGCCACTCGCGGCACTTCTTCCAACGACAAAACCGAACTCGCGGCAAACCCCCAGGCTCCGTGATAGAGCACCCGCACGCCGAAGCCGATGTCCTGAACATCTCGAATGGAGGCAATCCGGCGATCTTCACCTCCGATGTGCTCCGTACTGCTGTCTTGAATGCGGATGTCACCGTACTCGGCGCCGGACCTCGCAATACGTTTCAGTGCAAGCTCGGCGAATTCGTCCCAAGTTGAATCGCTCATGCCATACTTCTCAGCGTGAAAGGAATGAGTCAGTATAACAGGTAGCAAGTAAAACGGTGAGCGCGTTGGGTCGTGAAATCAGGCTATGTTACTGCCGATAGGCCGTGGTGGGTCTGGCATCGTTCTTCTTCTTAAGCCACTCGATGAACTGGATATTCCAACTGTGGGGGCAGCAATATGGACACCCAAATGAAGCTACATTGACAAGCAACGGGAACCCTCGTACCTTCCATACGGTAAATGCGGTGTCCGTCGGCTTTTGTCTACAGAGGAGACCCTCATGCAGCAGAACTATACGGCTGTGCTCAAACAAGATGCCGGGTGGTGGATAGGCTGGATCGAAGAAGTACCAGGTATCAATTGTCAGGAACAAAGCCGCGAAGCTTTAATTGAGACGCTCAAAGTTACGTTGCGAGAAGCACTGGAACTCAATCGTCAGGAAGCTTTAGGGGCGGCCGGTGGAAATTTTGAGGAAGCCTCCATCGCGGTATGAAACGTGAGGAACTGCTTCGGCATTTACGACAGCATGGTTGCGAGTTGTTGCGTAAAGGAGCAAAGCACTCCTGGTGGCATCACCCTTCTCTGAATACCCGTTCAGCGGTACCTCGCCACACTGAAGTCACCAATCATCTGGCGAACAAAATCTGCAAGGATCTAAAGATACCCAAGTTTTAGTTCGCGAGCATATCGGGATTGAACCCGGATTCCGCAATTAACCACTGTCCCTCTCGTCATTCCCGCGTGATTCAAGCGGGAATCCAGGAAGTCCGGAACGCCTGGATGCCCGCTTCTGCGGGCATGACCTCCTCTTCAGTGAGATGTGTCATATTCCTAATTTGCGGGGGTTTCTGATGATCTGCTCATGATCGCACCCGTTCAACTGCAGAATCCGGGTTGAATGAACAGCTATAACAGCTTGGCAGCACCGTGAGGAAATTGTTTCTTGGCTGGATAAGGATACGGAGCCTACCCATGCGCCGCTTCAAAGCGGGTAGCAAAGACCTGTGTGTGAAGCCGGCGTTCTACTTCGGCAGGATCGGCACATTCTAAAAACAGCTCGACCGCTTCTTTCAAATTCGCGGTAGCGGATTCAACGGTGCCCCTTGGCTGGCTATGTCGAGTTCAGGGCAGAGTGCGACATATCCCATCCCTTCCTTCTCCACGATTGCCGTATAGCTTCTGGATGCCACGATTCACCCTACTTCCTTAGCCGTATCTATCGAGGTCTCATTATAGTCAATCCTTTGCCCAGTGCCTAGCGAGGGTCAGGTTCGAACGAATGGGTTTAGAACAGTCCGGCGCCCCGTTAAACGGAGGGAAGTGTTCATCAAAAATTTCCTGCCACGGCAGCGCTCAATTTCTGTTGGAGCAACGGCGTCGCTTCGGCTTCATCCAATTTCTTTTGGTGCACATCGGCCGCCAGCCTCGTCTGGTACACGCCGGTTTCCTCCCCTGTTCCGGTTTTCATTCTACCGGGAAGCGGCACGGCACCTTGCTCGGTGATCTGGACGTCGGCCACGCAGGCATAATTCACGTCGTCCGGCATTTTGGGAGCTGATGACGAGGAGCTGATCAGATCGCTGATGCCTTGAATCGCGCTCAACCCCATGGAGGTCGCCGCGCCGCCCATCGCCCCATAAGGGCCTGCCATGCTCGCCATACTCGCGAGTCCTTGCATAGCACCCAGTGTCGCGTTGAACGCGGATCCATAGCCGCTCGCCACCATTGCTTCGACGGGCATCTCAGGCTTCGTGATGTTGCAGTAGACGATGTTCGCCAGCACGATGTAATGCGCGCCGTCAACCGCTGAGGACCGATCCTCTAGACTGTCAGCGATTGTTTTCCTTTAGAGAGCGTCCGATGTAGCCAGCTTCTGCAGGGCGCTTCGCAGTGCGACTGCGGCGGGCTTCCCTATTACGGCCTCATACTCTTTCTGGGCCTTCTCCCATAATTTCTCAGCATTAGCAAATTTGGCTTCACCCCTTGCGGTGATCGTCACACGCCGTGTTCGTCCATCAACCGCATCAGGCTTTAGAGCCACTAAGCGCCTGCGCAGAAGTGGTCTCAAGTTATGCCCAAGCGTTGAGCGGTCCATCACCAGGTATTCCGCCAATTCATTCATGGTCAGAGGTGCTGTGCGGTGTCTACGTAGCTCCCCTAACAATGAGAACTGAGTCGTCTTTAGCCCGGAATCCTTGAGTTTCGCATCATAGAGAACCGACACGCGGCGGACGGCTTTTCGCAAGACTGCGCAGTAGCACGGAACGTGTGACGAGATTTGTTTAACCATGCAGCTCACCCATTATCATATTGGCTCATGCGGCCACATTATATGACGTTCTCGACTGTTTTCCAATGTCTTGACACTAAATATGTGCGCGAGTAATATAAGGGCATATTCCCCTTTTATACAGGCATATGCCCCAATATAACAACCTAACCCCGGAGGAGGTGTACATGGCGACACATATGCAATCAACCAATGCGCGCCGGTCTGGCGCTTTAGAAGAAAAACCCGAAGATGCAACGCTATACAAATGGGGGTGGTTAATGGGGTTAGTCGTAGGAGCTTTAACGGCAGCCTACCGTTATGCAGGTTGAACAATTGGAAGGGGACAGAAGAGTGTTCATGAATCTCAACAAGGAGGTCTGAATCATGGAATCCTCAACTCAAACCAAGAATGAGAGAGGATATGACACCTCGGAGTGGTATGACTCGAAGCCGGTGAAGATCGGCTGGTTAGCTATCCTGGGGATCGGGATTTTCTGGGTGCTGTACCAGCGGGCGTTCGGGTACTCGCACGGCTTGGATTCGATGACCCCGGAGTTTGACTCGGTGTGGATGGGGCTGTGGCGGTTTAACATTTTAGCGAACGCAGTGTTCTTTGCCACGACAATCGGCTGGATCTGGGTGACGCGGGATCGGAACTTAGCCAATCTAGCCCCTAAGCTGGAGTTGAAGCGGTATTTTTATTGGATGGGCTGGCTTGTTTGTTACATGTGGGGTGTGTATTACGCGGGCAGCTACACGTTGGAGCAGGATGCGGCGTGGCACCAGGTGATCATCCGGGACACGAGCTTCACGGCGAGCCATATCGTGGCGTTCTACGGGACGTTCCCGCTGTACATCACGTGCGGCGTGGCGACCTACCTGTATGCGCAGACGCGGTTGCCATTGTACAGCCAGGCAACCTCATTTGCCTTAGTGGCGGCAGTGGTGGGACCAATGTTCATTCTGCCGAACGTGGGTTTGAATGAGTGGGGCCATGCCTTCTGGTTTGTGGATGAGCTGTTCTCGGCACCGTTGCACTGGGGCTTTGTGACGTTGGGCTGGTGCGGGTTGTTCGGAGCCGCAGGCGGAGTGGCGGCGCAGATCGTGAGCCGGATGTCGAATTTGGCAGACGTGATCTGGAACAACGCGCCGAAGAGCATTCTTGATCCGTTCCCCAGCCAGGTGAACCCCAACGCCAAGGCAGGGTACTAAGCGGGAAGGGGGAGCAGTCCAATTAGCGGTTGGCGTGGAACCAGGTTCGGCGCTCTGAGGTACAGAGCGCCGGGCCTCCACCGCCGGCTGCACTCCGGGAAAGGGCTTCACGTAGATAGGCTATCTGACGCTACGGACCATGGTAAGAGGCTACCCTTGAATATCAAAACCAAAAAAATAATGTTTTGGACGGTGATAGGCCTGTTCATACTACTACTTCTGAATCTATGGACGATGGCGCCCCCTGTATTGGAGGAGCAGGTCATTTTTAGTGATTTCATGGCGAAGCTCGAGAATGACGACGTCGGAAAGGTGACCATCAAGGGACATCTTGTCAACGCTGTGCTGAAAGATAACTCCCGGCTTCGAACGTACTCGGCGGACTATCCTGATCTCGTCCAGGTGCTGCGAGAGAAGCACGTGCAGATCGAGGTCAAACCACCCGATGAAAGCCCTTGGTATATGAGTTTTCTCGTGACCTGGGGGCCGCTCGTACTCTTTCTCGGCCTGTTTGTATTCTTCATGCGCCGGATGCAGACGGGAAATGCGGCCCTGTCCCTCGTGAAGAGCAAGGCCCGCATGCTGACAGATGACCGGAAAAAAGTGACGTTTGCCGATGTGGCGGGAATTGATGAAGTGAAAGAGGAGGTACAGGAAACAGTTGAGTTTCTCAAGGATCCGCGCAAGTTTCAAAAACTCGGCGGACGCATTCCCAAGGGGGTGTTGGTCGTGGGCCCACCGGGAACCGGGAAGACTTTGTTGGCGAAGGCCATTGCGGGCGAGGCGGGCGTCCCCTTCTTCAGCATCAGCGGGTCGGATTTTGTCGAAATGTTCGTGGGCGTCGGGGCCTCTCGCGTGCGGAATATGTTCGAGGAAGCGAAAAAGCATGCGCCCTGTATTATTTTCATCGATGAGATCGATGCCGTCGGACGATCGCGGGGAGCGGGGCTCGGCGGTGGAAACGATGAACGTGAGCAAACGCTCAACCAGTTGCTAGTCGAAATGGATGGATTTGAGACGACGGAGGGGGTCATTCTGGTTGCCGCGACCAATCGGCCCGATGTGCTCGATCCGGCCTTGCTCAGGCCAGGTCGATTCGACCGGCAAGTGGTGGTGAATCATCCGGACCTTCGAGGCCGTTCGGAGATCCTTAAGGTGCATATTAAAAAAGTCCCGGTGGCAGATAACGTAGAATTGGAGAAGATCGCTCGTGGAACTCCCGGTTTTTCAGGCGCGGACTTGGAAAACCTAGTCAATGAGGCTGCGCTCTGGGCTGCTCGTCAGAACAAGAACGAAGTCGGAGCCGTAGACTTCGACATGGCCAAGGACAAGATCTTGATGGGCGTTGAGCGCAAGAGCATGATGCTCACGGACGAAGAAAAGCGAGTCACCGCATATCACGAGGCAGGCCACGCCTTGATGGCTAAACTCCTGCCGGGCACCGATCCTGTCCACAAAGTATCAATTATTCCGAGAGGCCGGGCATTAGGCGTGACCATGCAGTTGCCGACCGAGGATCGTCACAATCATTCCCAAGAGTTTTTGTACAACACGCTGGCGATTCTCCTCGGTGGTAGAGTCGCAGAGGAACTGGTGTTCAAACATGTCACAACCGGCGCGGGCAACGATTTGGAGCGTGCAACTGACCTCGCGCGTAAAATGGTCTGCGAATGGGGCATGAGTGAAAAGCTGGGGCCGTTGACGTTCGGGCAGAAAGAAGAATCGATGTTTCTCGGTCGCTCCTTTGGGAGCAAGCGAGATGTCAGTGATGAAATGGCGTTGGAGATTGATCGAGAAATCAAACGCCTCATCACAGAAAACTATGAACGGACCAAACGCGTCCTGACCGAACACATGGTGACTTTGAAGGCGCTGGCGGAATCGCTTTTGGAAAAAGAGGTGTTGGATGGGCTGGAAATAGACCAGATTATTTCGGACTCCTCTTCCATAGCGGTTCTTGCCTAAAACGGCGGGGGTCCTAGTATCCGGAAGTCGTATTGTTTGAGGCTCAGAAAGCTCATGGTTCGCCGCATGACCGAGAGATCGTCCACGCATGTCCATCAAATGCCGTGGTCTTGGGCGATCGAGCGGTACGGTCGCGGAAGCTCACAGCGTAGGCGCGGTGCCAGCCTCCCCTACATTCCCTCTTGTGTTAACTCCTGCCAGAAAACGAACTATCGGTGAAGAACCTCCCCGCCAGGGCAAAGCCCTAGCGGGGATCGCTTCTACCTTTCGATTTCAGTTTCTTGGCTGGGTTGCCGCTGTGGAATCTCTAAACCCTTTGTCGCTTCTTCCCAACTGGTGAGCTGGGCGACTTCGTGATTCGCGCCGGGTTCATTGTCTCTCAGCCATGCCTCAAACATCTTGATGTGCGTGCATATCAAGACCTCGTCGCTCACCAATCGGCCAGACCTCTTTCTACGCCACATGCAGGACGACGAATTGGTCCTGGAGGGGTTTAAAGGCCGGCGAGGATTGCTGGAACCCGTGGGTGCGGAGCCTCCCACCTTGCCGTTCGCCACCCTCGAGAAGTATGCCAATGAATGGATCGAGGCCATGGGCAGTAAGTTTCATCAGCCGTCGGATTGTGGGTGCGTGGTTCACGGTGATTACATTCTGGAATTCAGGTCGAATATTGTGTCAACAAGCAAGGTCGATCCAGCGCAATCACAGGCATCGGCGCGGTCATTCGTCTTGAAGCCACTGGAGAGGAACGGCCCAATAGTGAAAAAGCCTCACAGCCAAAATGATTTATGGCGGGGGTGGAATGGCAGGCGAGAGCTCACAAATGCATCAATTTACTGAACGAGGAGTTGTGTCACCTCAGTGGCAGGAGGTCGCGTTTTCATCCGGCCGCCGCTTCTCGTCCACTACGTCTACGAGTGTCAGACCGCGGTTCCCATACGGGATTCGTCAACGAAGGTCTCGGTGGAATCGTCGATGGCCCGACCCTGGCGGCCTTTCGCGGGTAAAATGTACAGCTGTTTCGCGTCGATCTTGTCTTTCTTCTCCGGCGGCGGCGTCATTTCGTAGACGACCGGCCGACGGTGATCCGCCATTTGAAGCTCAGGATTGTAGACGCTGTTGAACTTCCACAGCATCTTGATGAAGTTGGTCTGTCCCCGCATCAAATGCCCTGCCGCGATCTTGGCCGTGCCCTTGAGCGCAGCCCAGCCCAGATGTTTCTTGTTCAAGACCTGCTGCGTTTTAACCAGTTCCGCGTAAAACTCCGGAAGCGGCATTTTGGTCGGCATCACGGCGTGCTGAATATCGAATAGACGGTAATCCCGGGTGTGGAGCTTGCGGGATTCCGTGACCCAGCTCTCGGTGCCGGGGTACGGAGTATTGACGCTGATATTCACGATTTCCGGAATGTCCAAACACCACTGCCGAACGGTCTCGAACCGCTCCCGATCCCAATCCGGATCGGCGATGAGATTGATGGCAACGGTGATCCCAAGGGACCGTGCAAATTCGAGCGCCTCGAAGTTTCTGCCCAACGAGATGCGCTTGCGATGCATCTTGAGGCCTTCCGCATCAATGGCCTCTACGCCCAAGAACATATACTGGAGCCCGAGCGTCTTCCAGAATTGGAAGACTTCCTTGTTGCGCAGCAAGACATCGCCACGCGTCTCCATATAATACTGTTTCTTGATCCCGCGCCGCGCCACGGCTTCCCCGATCTCCAAGCCCTGTTTGGCCTGAATGAACGCCACGTCGTCGACCAAGAAAATGCCAGGTTCTTGCACCCGCTCCAGCTCCTCCACGGCTTTCTCGGTGCTGACCGTGCGATAGCTGCGACCATAAAAGGTCCAGGCGCTGCAGAAGGAACAATCCCAGGGACAGCCCCGCGCAAACTCGACCGACGCGCAGGGGTCGAGCACACCGATGAAGTATTTGTGCCGATTTCTGAGCAGATCGCGTGCGGGACGGACATCATCCAGATGTTCGATGAATTGTGCCGGAGGCCCTTCGCCGTCAAGTGTGACGACTCCCGGGACCTTCGTGATTGCCTTGCGATCCTGTTCGACCGCCATCAACAGTTTGGGAGCAGCGACTTCCCCTTCGCCCTTCAGCACGCAATCGATGGCGCCGTTGCCGTGCTCCAAAAAATCCTTGGCCACAAATGAGGCGCTATGCCCTCCGACAAAGACGAACGAGTTGGGCAGTTCTTGCTTGGTCAACTTCGCCAAATCCACGATTTCCGGAACATTGGCCAGATAATTACAGCCGAACGCAACGGCGTCGGGCTTCCAGGTCCTGATGAGCGCCTCATAGTCTTTCCACGTATCTGCCTGCAAGTCGATCAAACGGACATCGTGTCCCGCTTGGCGGCACGCCTGCGCCACCATCTCGAGACCGAGCGGTTCCAGACGCAGATAAATTTTGGTGTACATGAGCGGACCGGGATGAACCGCGAGGAACTTCATCACCCAACCTCCTCGTCTATGGCACACTGGACGAAGACCTAGTGTTTCAGGATACGAAGACAGGCCGACCCAGTGGGTTAATCGTGATGTGGCAATTAATGCAGGAACGGATTTTGACAGAATGAAGGCGTCGGTGCAACCTTTAAGTACGCAAGACTTAAGATGATTCGTAGAAATCCTGTTCGGATCATCTGGCTTTTCTTCAACCCGGTCTTTACCATGCGGGCATGTTGCTTCCCGAGCGGACCCCGCGTCAGCGCATCCTCGATCTTTTGACCGATACCAGGATGACGACCGATCAACTGGCTCGGATGCTCGGTATTCCAGAAAG
Organism: Nitrospira sp.; assembly: GCA_024998685.1. Lineage (GTDB taxonomy): Bacteria > Nitrospirota > Nitrospiria > Nitrospirales > Nitrospiraceae > Nitrospira_D. The sequence continues at coordinate 26,342 of JACOEH010000002.1, read as the reverse complement.
ACAGGTGGAGGAACACTTGGTTCATGTGGTAAAAACGGTGGCTCGTGACCGTTCACGGCGGTTTATCCTTGAACCATCCATGTGCTTGGATTGTGAATTTATGTTCCGTGACCGTACACGATTGACACGACCAAGCCGCTGCCCACAATGCCGAAGCGAAGGGATTTCTGCTCCACGTTACGGAATCGATTCTCTTGGATCATGATCTAGCCACGCACACACGAAGGTGTCACGGCGGAGAGATGCCTGGAAAGGATCACCATGATGACTGCACGACTTGTACTCTGTGCCCTCTGTTTGATGCTGCTCGGTTGCTCAGACCAGAAGGCGAAGGAGCTGTTTGAAACGGCCGCCTTCGAAGAAAACCAAGGCAATGTCCCTCATGCCAAGCAGCTCTACCAAGAGCTGGTGAATCTCTACCCATCCACCAAAGTGGCGGAGATCGCTCGGTCACGGCTTACCGATCTGGACAGCAGGCAATAACCGCTGTCGCAATGGCGGATCTGCATCAGAAATTGGCGGGCGCGTCAGGCCTTCGTCGAGGAAACCACGGGAAAAACGCATTGGTCGTCGCTTGGTAGGCTTTATACTCCTCTCCCCGTGTTGAAAGGGCTTGCGCTTCCGTCCGTGGAATGCCCGTCAGCTTGAGCAGCGCCAATCCCATTCCGATCGGACCGATCCAGGTAAACACCCAACCCGGCGCTCCCAACGTCATCACAACGTAAGAACACCAGTGCAGCCATTCAAAAAAATAGTTGGGATGGCGTGAGTATTTCCAGAGGCCCTCGCGGCAGACGCGCCCCTCATTCCTTGGATCGGCGCGGAAGTGGGCAAGTTGTCTGTCGGCTCTGGCCTCACCGGCGACGGCCACACCCCAGATCATCAAACCGATGAGCTCAACCAACGCGGAGGGCGGGCGGGGATTCCACATCAGCACCAGAAACGGAAGCGAAAAGGCCGCCACAGCCAGCGCTTGCAGGAGAAAGTACGCGAGCATTTTGGCCGACTCCGACTCGCCCCATTCCTCCCGCAGCCGGCGATACCGGGCATCCTCTTCTTTGCCGATCACACGATTGAACAGAATGTGGAGACCCAATCGTCCCGCATAGAGAGTCACCAGCATCACGGGCAGAAAGATTCGCGCGAAACCGCCGCTAGCGTGTGTGGCGTACCACAGCACGACGAGTATCAGTCCAAAACACCATCCGACATCTCCGATCGCGGCGTTCCTGGTTCTCCGCTGCACGGCCCACAATGTCCCCATGACCACCGTCATGAACAGGTAGGCCGCCAGGACAAGCGGCAACGGATCCGACGAAAAAATCCCGTTCTCTGGTTCCATTATCTGTTACGCCTCACGACAGAGTGGACTCATAATCCCACAAATCGACACCTCGATGCACCCGATCCTTCAACCAACTCCGAAACCCCGGTAGGGGAAACGATAAGCGCGCCTGGATTTTCTCACAGTTCAGCGAGAGATCGGCAGGTCGCGGCGCGCCGATATGATCACAGGCACATCCTTTCACGAGACGGTCTTGCAGTTCCGGATACCAGGGCATCAGCGCCTGTCCTATTTCCCAGCGTGATAATCGCTCATGTCCCCCAAGATGAAAGAGCCCGGACTCATCTTTGCCGACTAACTCCCAGATCGCACGCGCAATGGCCCCCGCCGGCAACGGGCACCGATACTCATCAGCATAGAGGGTCACTCTCTTGCCCCCCTCCGCCGCCCGGCACATATCTTCGACAAAACTCCGATCGCCGTTCTGTGACGTACCGGCCGTCAGGACGATGCGAACCACGGTGTGGCGAGGATTCTGCAACACCAACTGTTCCGCCTCGCACTTGGTCTGGCCATAGAAGTTGAGGGGGTTGGGTTCATCTGCCTCATGGTACCAACCAGCCCGGCCATCGAAGACTTCGCCGCTCGATAAGAAGATCAAGGGAATGTCCTTCGAAAGTCGCGCCAGATAAGCCGTGGCGTCCACATTGATACGGCGAGCGAGATTGGGATGTTGCTCGCAATCTTTCGTTCGGCTCAAGGCCGCGCAGTGGATGACTGCATCGGGTTTCAGAAGCCGCCAGGCTCGCTCGACAGCGGCGTGATTCGTGAGATCAAGATCGGCGCGGCTGAGACCCCGCACATCCCAGTCCGGCGCCCAACGTGAGGCGGACTTCACACAGTACCGCCCAATCAATCCCGCCGCCCCGGTGACGATGATACGTGGCTTCATAGGGCTTCCGCATCGAGCATATTTTTTTGGAGGGAGCGAAGCCGGATTGTACGACTTCGGACTGTTGGTTGGAAGATGCTATGGAGGAGAATACATTGATCGGGTAGAGATCGCGATGGCCGACTGTCGTCATTCAGCACGTAGCGGACAAGTCCGGTCGAGACCGAGGAGACGATCGCTCTCTTCGCGGACTCCTCAATGACTAGGCTGCTTCTGCCTCCACGTGAGTCTGGTCATGTGGCAGCCAGCGATTCAAGACCGTTGCCAGGGATTTGCTCGTAACCGGCTTGCTGAGAAAGTCATCCATCCCTGCTGCCCGGCACCGGTCATGATCCTCCTGCATTGCATTGGCAGTCATGGCGATAATAGGTAGATGGGCCGGGCTGCCGCCGGCTTGTCGTAGGCTTTCCTCCTGATTCCTGATCACCCTTGTCGCTTCAAAACCATCCATTTCCGGCATCTGGCAATCCATGAACACGAGCGCGTAGGGAATCCGCGCAAGTGATTCAACGGCTTCTCGTCCGTTTGCCGCAACATTGACCCGGTACCCGAGTTTCTCAATCATATTCGCCGCAACCTTTTGATTAACCGGATTGTCCTCAACCACGAGGACAAGCGGACCGGATCGTCTCTGTGCCTCCGACAGGCTATGTCGGGTAATGATTTGGGGGGCAGGCTGAGGAAGCGAACCGCCGCCTTCAGGGACGCTTCCTAGAACGCGGCCGAGACACTCGTATAAGAGCGATTGTCGGATCGGTTTCGTCAGATAGGCGGCGATACCGGCGCTTTGAGCGGTTGTGGCATCGCCGCGCCGGCCGACCGATGTCAGAAGAACCAGACGTGTGGCACTGATCGCCTTGTCGGCCTTGATCTGCCTGGCTAATTCCAAGCCGTCCATGCCCGGCATCTGCATATCCAAAATGGCCACATCGAAAAGAGTCTGCTGATCGGCCGCGTTGCGCAGGCGCTCCAACGCTTGGTACCCGTTCTCCGCGCTTTCATACATCACCCCTTGTCCTCGGAGACTCTGCTCAAGCACTCGCCGGTTCGTGGCATGATCGTCCACGATCAAAATTCTACGACCCCGTAGTGCAGCCGGAATCGTCGCGACCGGTTGAACCCCTTCCGGTTGGAGCGGAAACCGTACCGTGAGCCAAAAGACGCTGCCTTCTCCGACCTTGCTGTCCACGCCGATCCGTCCTTCCATCATCTTCACGAGCTGCTTGCAGACGGCAAGTCCCAGGCCGGTGCCTCCATACTTCCTCGTGGTGGAGCCGTCGGCTTGAGTGAACGGCTGAAACAGTTTCGCTTGTTGCTCTTGCGTGATGCCGACTCCGGTATCCGATACCTCGAAGCGTAGCGTCCGGCATGACGAATTCGAGCTTGCAGCCGTCGTCCCGCCGGGCGCGTCCTCCATGCTCACGGTGACCACGACCTCTCCCTGTTCCGTGAATTTGACGGCATTGCCGATCAAATTCACCAGGACTTGCCGCAGACGGCCGGGGTCGCCTCGCAGCGCCGTCGGCACACCCGCCTGCACAAGACAAGTCAGTTCAAGGCCCTTGACATAGGCCCGCTCACCGAGCAGGCCGATGGTCTCGTCCATCGTCGCGTGCAAGTCGAAATTGAGTTCTTCCAGATCAAGCTTGCCGGCCTCGATTTTAGAGAAATCCAGGATCTCATTGATGATGTCCATTAGGTGCTCGCCGGAAAGCCGGACGGTTTCAGCATACTCGCGTTGCTCGGGGGTCAGTGGTGTATCAAGCAGCAGGCCGGTCATACCGATCACGCCGTTCATCGGCGTCCGAATCTCATGGCTCATCGACGCGAGGAACTCGCTCTTGGCCTTCATGGCCGCCAGCGCTTGCATGTGCGCCTCCGCCAGCTCAAGGTTCTGGCGCTCCATTTCGGCCGCGTATTGCTGCAGCACGAACTCCATCCGCTTGCGAGCCGTGATGTCCGTCACAATGCCACCCGTCGCATAGATCTGTCCCAAGCGATTTCTCACCGGAAATTTCATCACAATATTCGTCTGCAGGTCGTTGGTCTCCTCGAATTCAATGGCTTTTCCTGTTTCGATTACCCGGAGGTCATTGGCTCGGAACTGATCGGCCGTTTCCCGTGGAAACAACTCCGCATCCGTTTTACCTATAATATGCTCTCGATCGCTGCGGCAGAGCTGCTCGAAGCACTGATTCGTGAAGAAATAGTGCCCGTCTTTCGTTTTCATAAACATGGCGTTCGGCGCATGATCGAGGAACGTACGAAACCGCTCCTCGCTGTCACGTAAGGAATCTTCGAGCCGCTTGCGCTCGGTGATATCTTCCATGATGCCGCGCAGCTTGGTCACCCGTCCCTTCTCAACAAGCACGGATACGAGATCCCGAATCCAGACGGTGCGGCCGTCGGCGGCCAGCATGCGGTAGTCGAAGGTGTGCGCGCGATGCTTGCGAGCCTCCTCAACACAGTACTGCGGCGCCCAGTTCCGGTCCTCAGGATGGATGTGGTCCACCCAGAAGGTCGGCGAGGAGAGCCATTGTTCGACCGGATAACCGAGAATGGCCTCGGCTTGCCGGCTCATGAAGGTAAATCGCCCCGTCGAGGCGTCGGCTTCCCACACCATGCCGTTGATCGATTCGATCAGGTCTTTGTAGCGATGCATGATTTGTTCGAGAGCTTCCTCTGCCCGTCTGCGTTCGGTGATGTCACGGACGAAGGCACAGTGGAATTCCTGTCCTTCATAGGCGAGGAAACTGACCCGAATGTCGATCGGAATGAGCCGCCCATCCTTGGCGCGATGGTTGGTTTCGAGCGACATCGTCTTGTTTCGCCGCGTCTCCTCCCAGAAGCCCGGCCATATGGAGACAGGAAAGTTCGGATTGAGATTGTGGACCGTCATGCCGAGGAGTTCTTCTCGTGAGTAGCCCGTCATGAGGCTCGCCGCCTCATTCGCGTAGAGGATCTTGGCTTGAGGATCGACCCAGTAGATGGCATCCACCGCCTGTTCCATGGCGAACTGAGTTCGACGCCACCGCTCCTCCGCCCGCTCGCGGGCACAGAACTGGCTGAGCTGGTCGGCCACGGCTTGGAAGGTGTTCAGGAGCGAGGAATCCTCCGGCCGGATCTCATGGTGGAAAAATTCCAGCACCGCATAGACATGATCGGCCAGTCTGACGGGAAAGGCCGCAGCCGTATAAAAACCCTCCTGCTCGGCCAATGCCGCTCGCGGGAAATTCCCATCACGGGTGACGTCTGAAATCCACACCGGCTTTGCGTCCGCCCACACCCGTCCCGGTAGCCCCACCCCGCGCAGAAACGTCAGCTCTCGGCTCGCGGTGCCGTAGCGCTCCGATGCTGTGCCCGTCCAAATCGAACGGCAGCGCAATCTTTGGGCCGACTCGTCGACGACCCACAGTAACCCCTCATCCCATCCGAGTGTCTCACAGACCGGTTGGAGGATCGCTGAAATCGCAGCATCCAATCCGGATGCCCCGGCCAATACCTTGGCGACCTCGTGCTGGATGGTCAACCGCCGTTCCAGGTCCTTACGCGCGGTAATGTCCGTATGAGAGCCGAGAACACGGAGCGGTTTGCCGTCTTTCTTCCGAGAAACGATCTTCCCTCGTTCACGCACCCATTTGTACGACCCATCTTTGCATCGTATCCGGTGTTCACTCGTAAAAACAGAAATCTCGCCCTCAATGGATCGCTGAATATTGGCCATGGCCGTTGAACGATCCTCCGGATGGATGAAAGAGGACCATCCGTTGAAATTGTCGCCGACTTCATCCTGCGCATAGCCGAAGAGATCTTTCCATCCTTTTGAGAGTACCAGTCTGTTTGTCGGGGTATCCCATTCCCACAGGCCGACGCCGTTGTCGTCAAAGACGAATGCCCAAGGGGCTGTGCCGATTGGTATTGTCGGTGAGTCGGTTTGGTCGGGGTGCTCATCGGTCATGAGAGTACCGTAGAGGGTTCAATCATGGTCTTCGTAACCAATGACGCGGTCCCGGCGAGGACCATAGGTACAGTGAACGTTGTATCCTGCTCATGCCGGTTCTCATTGCCGGACGGGCATGTCGCGCGGTGCTGAGGGGAACGTGGCCCGGACCGACGAATACCGGCCCAGATACCATCGCCTATCCGGAACGACTCGATGGCGCTTTTCTCTGCTCTCGACTTATATCGGATTTTTTACTGAAGGCCTTGAGGAATTCGAGGAAGCGGCGAAGTTTTCTTCCTCATACTTCGACCATTTCGCCGGCTCTTTTGCCGAAGAATCGGAGACATTCGGAATAAGGAGGATCGTTCCGGTGAGGTGACCCATCACAGAAGATTGCCGGACAGCCGGTTCTACCTGTCGGAAGAAAAGGTGCCGTGCAGGGGCGACAGCAATGTATGACCTTTAACTACGTGTGAGCTTGCGGTAGCGGATTCGGTGCGGCTGATCGGCCTCTTTGCCCAAGCGTTTCTTACGGTCCGTTTCGTACTCGCTGTAGTTCCCTTCGAACCAGACGACTTTGCTGTCGCCTTCGAAGGCGAGGATATGAGTGGCGATTCGGTCGAGGAACCAGCGGTCGTGACTGCTGATCACGGCACAGCCGGCGAAATTTTCCAGCCCTTCTTCAAGCGCCCGCAAAGTATTCACATCGAGATCGTTCGTCGGCTCGTCCAGAATAATGAGATTGGCGCCTTCCTTCAGCATGCGTGCGAGATGCACGCGATTGCGTTCGCCGCCCGAGAGATCTTTGACCTTTTTCTGTTGGTCCGTCCCCGCGAAGTTGAAGCGGGCGCAGTAACCGCGGGCATTCACTTCGGTTTTGCCGAGCTTGATGGTGTCCTGACCATCCGAAATGATTTCATACACGGTCTTATTGCCGTCCAAACTCCGATCCTGATCCACATAGCCGAGCTTGACGGTCTCGCCGACTTTGATCGACCCGGCATCCGGCTTCTCCTTGCCGATGATCATCCTGAACATCGTCGTCTTCCCGGCGCCGTTCGGGCCGATCACACCGACGATGCCGCCTTTCGGCAGGCTGAAGTTCACGCTCTCATACAGCACCTTGTCGCCGTAGGCCTTACTGATACCGTCGGCTTCGACCACCACATCGCCTAATCGCGGCCCCGGTGGAATGTAAATCTCCAGATCCTCCGCCACCTGGTCCTGTTTTTGGTTGACCAGTTCTTCGTAGCGATTCAAGCGTGCCTTTCCCTTGGACTGCCGCGCCTTCGGCGACATCCTGATCCACTCCAGCTCGTGCTCCAGCGTCTTCTTCCGCTTCGACTCCGCCTTCTCCTCTTTTTCCAAGCGGTCCTTCTTCTGCTCCAACCAAGAACTGTAGTTGCCTTGGAACGGAATTCCGTGGCCTCGGTCCAACTCCAAAATCCAGCCGGCCACATTGTCGAGAAAGTATCGATCGTGGGTCACAGCAATGACCGTGCCTTTGTATTGTTGGAGATGCTGCTCAAGCCATTGTACGGATTCCGCATCCAAATGGTTCGTCGGCTCGTCGAGCAAGAGAATATCCGGCTCTTGGATCATCAGGCGGCAGAGCGCCACCCGACGTTTTTCACCACCCGACAGAGTCCCCACCTTCTGATCAGCGGGTGGGCAGCGCAACGCATCCATCGCGATGTCGAGTTGGTTCTCCAATTCCCAGCCGTTGGCCGCTTCGATTTTTTCTTGAAGCTGCGCCTGCTTATCGAGCAGCTTTTCCATCTCATCAGGCCCAACCTCGCCGATCTTGTTGCTCACCGCCTCGTACTCGTGCAGCAGCGCCACCAAGTCGGCCTTCCCTTCCTCGACCACTTCCTTGACCGTTTTGTTCGCATCGAGCTGGGGTTCCTGTTCAAGCAGACCGATACTGTAACCTTTCGATCTGGTGATTTCGCCCGTATAGTTCGGATCGACTCCCGCAATAATTTTGAGCAGCGAACTCTTGCCCGAACCGTTCAGGCCCAGTACACCGATCTTCGCGCCGTAGTAGAAACCGAGATAGATTTCACGCAGCACCTGCCGCTTCGGCGGATAGACCTTCCCGACATTGACGAGTGAAAAAATAACCTGCTTGTCGTTCGTTGCCATGAACTACCGCCTCCTTGACACTCGGTTGTATTGAATGAAGGGGGCACCATACCAGACAATCTTTTCGATCACAACCAAGCTGATAGACAGCCCCCGCCCTCGAATAGCGAGTAGCTATCTGACCATTAACGGCATCTCGACACATAGGGGAAGCGGATTGGTGTCACCGAGGCTGGGGTACTTAGCGGAGTATGTTCGCCTGGGTCAGCAACGTTTTGACGGCGAGAAATTCGCCCGCATCGGCTACGCGCTTCTGGACCCGGTCGAGCTCCGGCTCGAAGAGGACGTCGTAGTCAGCGAGGATCCGATCGTCCTGTTCATCGGCCAGGACCTCCGCAAGAGATGATGGCAGCTTATCTGGTTTGATCAAATGCTGGCCGAACAACCGGCGGACCCCACGATGTGACGTTACCGTGACGCCTTCTGCCAACAAGGCAGCACGTGCATCGTGGAGAATAGCGTAGTAAGAGCGAGAGAGGATGTCTTGGAGCAGGAGTTACTGTAGGAGCAGTTGAGAAGCCCGAAGCGCCTGTTCTCCTCGAAAAAATTCTTTCTGGATCTCTTCGCGCGGAGGCGTCTCCGTCATACCACGACGCCTTCTTGCTCCAAGACATGGAAAAACTGCGTCCCATTGGTGCGCAACCGTTCGTAGTGGTTCAGACTGATCACCTGAATCGACAAGACGACTCCATGTTCCAATTCCAGTGCATAGCCCAGGCCGCGAATTTCGTCTCCGAGCCGCCAGTTGTCCGATTGGATCACCGCGAGAAGATCCACGTCCGATTCAGACGTGGCCTCCCCCCGGACTTTCGATCCGAAGATGATCAACAGGACCAGCTCTCCCGGGAACCGCTGTTCGACTCGTCGCTTGAATTCTTCGATAATCGGCTTTTCGGGAATCGGTTTCACAGCTTTCTCCCGTGTTGAGCCTAGAGCTTCGCCTAAGGTGTGTCAAGCACGGGCCAATAGCTATCTCGTGAAACAAACCTTAAACAAACCTTGACCAATCCCCATTCGGTCGGCTTGCGAGCCGCATTTGCCCATGCAGTAGCAAGGAAATCTTTACGATGGAGACAATCTATCGGGAACCTTTCTACAGACGTGCCGACATCCGGTCTGGATCTCCTCAGCTCTTAGACTCATCGCGATTCGTACTTGTTCAAGCAAATATGCTATCCGCAATCGACTTGGATCTTAGGAACTTCGTCGTCACATAACATCCCCAATCACTGTGCCCCCACCGCACTTCGGATTGGTCGAAGATTTCCTCCACGCAGGTAAAGCAGAAGAAGGAATTTTCAGCTTATAATCCTCCTATCAGCTCTTTTCACTTAAGGTCGGAGATGTGATGCCGGAAACCCTGTCGGTCCAGTGCTGCATCGCCGGTGGAGGGCCTGCCGGGATGATGCTGGGCCTCTTGCTGGCCCGGTCCGGAGTTTCAGTGCTCGTCGTCGAAAAGCACGCGGATTTTCTCCGTGATTTTCGCGGCGACACCTTGCACCCCTCGACCTTGGAAATCATCCATGAGCTGGGGCTGCTCGAACGATTCCTTCAATTGCCTCACCAGAAGGTGTCACGAATCAACGCGCGGTTCGGAGATCTGGAGTTCACGGTCGCGGATTTTTCTCGTCTACCGACTCAATGCCGCTACGTCGCCTTCATGCCGCAGTGGGACTTTCTCAACCTTCTCGTGGAAGTGGGGAGTCGGTATTCCGGATTTCAAGTCCGAATGAGGGCAGAGGTGACGGACTTGATCGAGAGCGAAGAGTCAGTCGTCGGGCTTCGGGCTGAAACGGCAACGGGGCCGCTGGAGGTTCGCGCTGCACTTGTCGTAGGAGCCGATGGCCGACACTCGATCGTCCGCAGGAGAGCGGGGCTCTTTGTCGAAGAATTCGGCGCGCCTATGGATGTGCTCTGGTTCCGGTTGCCACGCAAACCTAGCGATCCGGTCGATCCGATGGGCCGTTTCGATGCCGGTCGAATCTTCATCATGCTGAACCGGGGTGACTACTGGCAGTGCGGCTTCGTCATTGCCAAAGGATCACTCGACGAGATACGAGCACGAGGCCTCCCGCAGTTCCGCGACAGTGTGGCGAAGCTGGCCCCGTTTGCCGCAGACCGCGTTCACGAACTGCAAGACTGGGAACCGATCAAACTGCTGACCGTTCAAGTCGATCGGTTGCGGCAGTGGCATAAGCCGGGACTTCTCTGTATCGGAGACGCAGCCCACGCCATGTCGCCGGTCGGAGGAGTCGGAATCAACCTGGCAATTCAGGACGCGGTGGCTGCGGCAAATCGGTTGGCACGACCGTTGCGCAACGGGCAAGTGACCGAAGCGGATGTGGCCAAGGTGCAAGCCCGCCGTATGTGGCCCACCCAGCTGACGCAACAAGCCCAACTCATCGTTCAGAACCGCGTTATTAGACATGTGCTGGATAGCAAGGTTCGGCTGTCGCCTCCTTGGGCCGTCCGGCTCCTTGCGCGGTTCCCCGTTCTTCGCCATATCCCCGCCAGGCTGATCGGGGTTGGCATCCGGCCTGAGCATGTGCAGACGCCAGTCGGGTAAACCAGCAGCCGGGTTTACCGGTTCTGGAATCTATTCTAGAGTTTGGAATCTGTTAGATCCCCAACTCCTCCGACAACCGCACTTCGGATTCGTCGAGGATCTCCTCCAAGCAGGTGAAACAGGGGAAGGGAAAGCGATCGACCGGAATCGCGCAAACTTCGCCGACCGGCGATTCTTCCAGCGCCGGACCGCCGCATTCTTTGTGAATCAACACCAGCATCAGGCTTCTCTCATCACCAATCGGCGAAACAGCTCCAGGTGTTCGGGGCCACTCAGACGATGGTCGCTCCTACCGTTCGCTACCCTTGGCCTCAATTCCGATCTGCAGCAGATCCAAGCGTCCCATTACTCCCTTGCCTACCGAAGCATGAAGAGCCGGTGGAAAATCCGTCGGCAATGCGCTTTCAACCTTTTGAAGCGCACGCGGCGCCGTCCCCACCATTTCTTCGATCACGGCACGCACCATCGATTCCGCCATGCCTGCCGCCTTTCCGGTCTGGACGAAATGGCGACCTTTTATTTCACTGATCCGGTAATGGCGATTCGTGCCGACCGACATGGAGAGCCTCATCTGCCGACGGTCGATCTGTTTCCCATCGAAGCTCGGCTGCGCGGTCAAGACATCATACAGCGGCGTCAGATGAAAGCTGCCACCGGGGCCGAGGAAGATGCTGAAATTCTTCGCGTGCCCGTCTGTTGCGCCAATCAGCCAGAAAAACATCTGCGCCTTCAATACTGTAACCCGGTCTGCTGCCGGCTGATCGCTCCCTTTCAGCAAATCGAGAATCCGGACTAGCCCTGGCCCTCCCTCGCTTTGATATTTTCTTGTTGGTGGAACGGACAATGCCTGGCAACAATCCTCCTGGGGCAGGCGCAGAAGCCTCTTGTCTTTCGTCCAGCGCCGGTCGAATCGCTCGATGATCAGTGCCTTGGTGTCCCCGAATGTGTGCATCTCTACCTTGTTAACCGGCAACCCGAAGGCCTCCGCCAGTTTGAGGCAGTAGAATTCATTCTCGACACTGTTCGACAGATCAAGGCCATTGGGTAGACGACCGATCTGTTTCTTGAAAATATGCGTGGTCGGCGTCGTGCCCGTGGGTTTCCACCACCGACCTTTATGCCGCAGCAGCGCGGTCTTTTCCTGCGCGCCGGCCACCGAAATTCGGAACGCCTCATCACGGCTTAGCCCGAGCGGGGCCTGGGCAAGACCGCAGAGGAGTTTTTCGATCGCTGCCTCCGTTATGGTTTCCCCATTGATCGTGGTTGTGTCACCCTCATTGGCGTCATCGATGCCCATGAATTGCAAGGCTCCGACGCAATCCCGGCCGATGGCAGCCAGCAGACTATAGGCGTCCGTTCCGGCTGCTCCCACTTTTTCAGCCACACGCCGCTTCAGGACGTCGGAATCCGGCAAGAGATTCTCGAACACTGCCGCGACCGCTTCGCCTCTGTAGACATCCTCCCGCAACGGAAGGGACAACGAGACCGGTAGCGCGTGCTCCCACTCCAACCACTGAGCGCCATACTGGAAATCGATCGCGCCGGTGGGCGCTTTGCTGAGCTGGCCGACCGGCCTGTTGTTCACCAGTACGCGCAACGGTGCATGGATGCGGCGGCGTGCCATCAGAAGATCTCCTCAAGATCAGCCGCTCGGCCTTTGGAGCGCGGGACAATTCGGAATTCCAATTCGAGTGCAGCCAGCACGCTCAGTATGGTTTCCATAGTCGCCGAGGGATTCCCTGTCTCGATCAGAGAGATGGTCTCCTGTCGAAGGCCGGCCTTTTCGCCCAATTGCGTTTGACTGAGTCCTTGTTTCTTCCTGATCCGCCTGATCAGATTTCCGATCTGTTTTGGATCTCGTGCAAGGTCACCCATAACTCCTCCATCGCAGGCATTATGCGCTATTCACGATATCATGACAATATCGTTATTAACACATATTTATAAATTATGAGCCGAAGACGATAAGTTCAGTACCTTGGGATGCCGATAGGTTCAGCCGACAGATGCCAATGTGACGGTGCAGGCAACCTTGAAGACTGGGCGACGACGAGGGTGGCGCATGTGCGGTCTAGATGCCCAGCTCTTCCGACAACCGCACTTCGGATTCGTCGAAGATCTCCTCCAAGCAGGTGAAACAGGGGAAAGGAAAGCGATCGACCGGAATCGCGCAAACTTCGCCGACCGGCGATTCTTCCGCGCCGGATCGCCGCATTCTTTGTGAATCAAGATCATCATCAGGCCTCCCTCATGACCAGCCGGCGAAACTGTTCCAGGTGTTGGGGACTACTAAGCCGATGGTCGCCGTGAATTAGTTGAAGATCAAGCGGAAAGCTCCGATCGCGGCGAAGCAGTTCGTTGGCAAAAGACTTACTCCCTTCCGGCAAAATCACCGTATCTTGAAGGCCGTGAAGGATCGTCGTCTTGACGTGACGGACGATATCAAAAGTCTTGGCCCAATAAGCTTCGCTTTCCTCCACCCATTTCCAGGACAACGGCCAATCTTTGTGTAACGGATCGTCATCCCACGGCATCCATCCGGCGGTATGCCAATCATGGAGCCGTTCCTTGGAAATGGTCCTGGCTCGCTCGCCCATCATATTGAACGCCGGCGCGATCAGGATGAGCTCTTCCACGATGGGAGACTCTTGCGCAACCAACCAAGCGATCCAACTGCCGAGCGAATTACCCACGATGGTCATCTTTGGCTCGGATTGAAGCATACCCAGGACGACACGTGCATCGGCGATCCAATCGGAGAGCGTGTAGTCCGTGAACTGTCCTTCCGAATCGCCGAACCCGCGAACGTCGTAACAACAGAACCCCCAGCCTCGCTCTCGACACCATTGCGCCAACGTCTTGCTCTTGTTGCCCCAGCGTTTGGACAGAAAGCCGGTGATGAACAGAATACGCCGAGCGGTCCCATCGAGACGATCACCCTTGATGCGCTTGCCGTCCCCCCCTGTGAGCTCGAATGGCTGCATGCTCATGCGTTGAATGCCTTTGTAATGAACGCACTGAGTCGCTGCAGCACGGGTTCCGGAATTTCGTGTCCGCCTCGAAAGCTTTGCCACTCGACGGCGAGGCCCGATTGAGTCAGTGCGTCGCGCAGATGCTCCGCGCCGATATGCGGCAGGATGTCGTCCAGCGTGCCGTGGCTTTGAAAGACCGGCAATCCCTTCCGTTTAGGAATGAGCGGGCTCCAGATTGCCTGAGCCAGCAAGTTACCGGACAACTGCACCAAGCCTGCGAACGGATAGTCGGTATGCAAGACGGCATCACAGGTGAGCATCGCCCCTTGCGAAAATCCTCCGATGACCGTCTTCTTGTAGTCGATCTGGAACTGCCGGGGTAATTCCGTGAGGAATGCCAGAAAACGTTCTCGCGCCAGGGCCAAACCCTGTGGAATCTCCACTGACAGATCACGCATACGACCGGCGGCACGATCTTCCTGAATCCTCGCGAAGTCGATAATCCACCAGGCGCGCGAATCGCCGAAACCCATATTGAGCGAGAGAGGGGCTTCGGGAAAGAGCCATCTGGTTCCTCGAGGAACCTCGATCACGTCCGCCAGCGGCACCAGATCGTTGCCCGGCGCGCCGAAGCCGTGAAGAAGCAGGACGATTGGACCGTCACCCCCACCCCGTCCATCTGAACCGCCGACAAGTCGGACCTTTAATCCACCCAGTAAGGCTTCTCGCATGAGGACTCCCTGAACATCGTGATTGCCGATGACCTTACGATGAACAACTTATAGCCAGATGCTTCCCCCAGCTCGGTGGGGGAAGCGCATAGGCTTCCATGCCCTGTTGATCGGTGAAAGGGTCTTGTAGCAACGTGAAGAGCCGGTCGATTTCAGAGAAGTCCTTGTTCTGAGCCTTTTCAATCGCCGTTTGCACAAGATAGTTCCTCAGCACATACCTGGGGTTCACACGATTCATACGACCACGCCGCTCATCGTTATGGTTGCGTTCATGCCGCAGCCGATCCCGATAGCGCACCGCCCACTCGTCGAAACGGTCACGGTTGAGGAAATGTTCGCGCAATTGTTCGTTGGTTGCGCCGTCAGCCGTGGAAAACGTGCTCAATTCCCTGAACACGATCGTATGATCCGCATGGCTATCTTGGAGGAGCCCCAGGAAGTCGCGAATGAGATCGTCGTCTTCTGCCTGCTCGGCCACCAATCCGAATTTCTTCCGCATGAGCGTCAAATATTCCCGATCAAACAGGGATTGATAGATCTCAAGACATGCCTTCAATGCATCCTTCTCCGCCAACGGCAACAAGGCTTGCGCCAAGCAGCTCAGATTCCAAAGCCCGATATAGGGCTGTTGGTTGAAGGCATAGCGGCCGTTGTGATCCGAGTGATTGCAGATGAAGCCCGCGTCATAGTCGTCCATGAAGCCATACGGACCATAGTCCAGCGTCAGGCCCAAGATCGACATGTTGTCGGTATTCATGACCCCGTGCGCCCAACCAGCAGCCTGCCATTGGGCGATCAGCTTCGCGGTGCGCTCGACGACTTCCGCAAAGAATCGAACGTATTTTTCTCCGGCATCACGAAGATATGGGAAATGTTGATCGATTACGTAATCTGCGAGCGTTTTCAAATGCTCATGCTGTTTCCGGTAATAGAAGACTTCAAATGTGCCGAAGCGAACATGCGAGGGCGCCATGCGGACCAGCATCGCGCCGGTCTCGACCTGCTCCCGATACACCTTGTCGTCGCTGCCGACGAGGCAGAGTGCCTGCGTGGTCGGGATACCGAGGCCACGCATCGCGGCACAGCAGAGATACTCACGGATCGTCGAGCGCAACACCGCCCGGCCGTCTCCGTCACGTGAAAACGGGGTCATTCCCGCGCCTTTGAGATGTAAGTCCCATCGTTCTCCCCGCTCGTTTGTCACCTCGCCGAGGAGAACGGCCCGTCCGTCGCCTAATTGCGGAACATAGACGCCGAATTGATGGCCGGAGTACAGCATGGCGAGGGGCTCCATCCCTGTTGCCAATGCACTCCCGCCGAAAAGTGCCGGGAACTCCGACCGCATCAATTGCGCCGGATCAAGTTCGATCAACTCCGCTGCTGCTCGATCGGCATGAATCAGATAAGGAGGGGCGCTAAACGGAGTCGGATTCAATCTCGCATAAAAGGTTTGAGGAAGACGGGCATAGGTATTGTCGAAAGAAAGCGTTTCCAGTGTTCGCCGAGTCATGGAAGACTATATCTTATCGGCCGCCGGTCTGATGTCTCGGTCCATGGTAAAGACAAAGACTCGCTCTCCGAGCTGCACATCAATATCCGTGAAGAGTCCCAAGATTTTGGTACCGGTGATCTCACTGACTTGTTCGCAGAGCTTGTCGCGGCCCTGCGCGATTAAATTTTGCCGGAGCCGCTTGACCATCTCGATACCTTCCGGCGTTTTCGCCAACTGCCGTTCGGCCGGCGTCAGAACGCCTTTGAGGCGGACGACCACGAGATCCCGCGCCACTAATGCACGGACTTCATCAGGGCCTCGCCCCAGAAATTCCTGCTCGAACTTGATGATCGCGTTACGTATTGAATTTTCCATAATCGAACTTCACATATCATCCTCAAGGATTGCATGACAAGAAGGGCGAGTACCGCCCTGGGTCTTTGGTCTTAATCAATTACTGATCATGGGTCTTTCGGGCCAAGAATCTCCGGTTGAGAGACCCGGTCTTTCGATTCGTCCTTGACGCTGCTCGTTCATATTATGTATGAACCGTTTTAAACCAACGGCGATGCTGTCGATCTTGGTAGTGTAACACGGTCACGGATCGGTGGGATCACGAGTTTCCCGTGCGATGGATCGTAGGGTGACCGGCAGTTCATGCGAGAGGCCGGCCGCAGTACTAGCCAACCGAACTGCGTCGACAGAGTGTCGAGCACATCGGTTGGCTTTTGTGTTTTAGGCAGCTGGCTAGAATAACTTCAGGATGCTCAAAAAGGCTGTCCAGCAAGGCCGCAGCGAGCGAAGGGGGCAAGGCGTACGCTTCGGTACGTTGAGCCTCTGAGCGATGCGAGAACGCCGCTGGCGGACTTTTTCAGCATCCTGTTTGAGGTGATGATGTCCGCTGTGTTACTCGTGCCGCTGCTTCCATTGATCGCCGCGCTTATCGTCGGCGTCGGTAGCGAGGCCTCGCACCATGTCCGCGCAAAGATCGCCGCCTGGCCGATCGGTGCGGCTTTCTGTAGCGCCATCGCCACACTCTCCGTCGTGGCCATGGAAGGTCCGATTACGCTTAGGCTGTACGATCCGGTCGCGTCCACTGTGTTGGCCGTTCCGATCGGTCTGTACATCGATCGGCTAAGCGCAGTCATGATGGTATTAATCTCCGGTATCGGCACGATCATTTACACGTACTCCGTCGAGTATATGTACCAGGATTTGCACGAGCGCCGGTATCTCGCCCTGATCGGGCTGACCGTGTGTGTCCTCCTCTGCATGGTGTCCAGCGCGAACTTGCTGATGTTGTTCGTGCTGTGGCAATTGTTGAGTTACCTCCTCTACCTCCTCGTCCACAATCATAGCCACCAAGAAACGTTGAAAAGCGCGTTTCGAACCTTCACGCTCTTGCGGGTCGGTGATGTCGCCTTCTTGGGTGGGACCGTGCTGGCTTACTCGCTGTACGGCACCTTGGAATTTCCCGACCTATTTGACATCGCCGCGCAATCGACGGCAACCGTGTCCTTGTTCTCCGGTGTCGAATTCAACGGCGCGACGGCGGTCACCTTGCTGCTCCTTGTCGGCGGAATGAGTAAGTCCGCCCAATTTCCATTTTACGGCTGGCTCCCCAGATATCTTTATGCTCCCACGTCCGTGACCGCCTTACTGCACGCGGGCATCATCAATGCCGCAGGCTTTCTCATCAACCGCCTGGCCCCGCTCTTCGGAATGAGTTCGACGACTCTGCACATCGCCCTCGTGATCGGGACACTGACGGCCATCCTCGGTGCAACCATGATGTTGGTGCAAAACGACATTAAAAACATGCTCGGCTTTTCGACGATCGGCCAAATGGGCTATATGATCATGGAATGCGGTCTGGGCGCCTTTTCGCTCGCGGTGTTTCACTTGATCGCCCACGGTCTGTTCAAGGCGACGGTATTCTTGTACAGCGGGAATGTCATTCATAAGGCGAGACAGGAGCCCGTACTTCCCCATCCGGAGCAAGAGACGGAGGAAGACAATTACTCGCCCCTGACTTGGACGACGGGAGTGCTCACGACCCTGCTCATTCCCTTACTCATCCTGCTGGCCACTCATGGCATCTTACGGATTCCGCTGTTGGAATCCCAGGGGACCGTCATCTTTCTCTTTTTCATCTGGATCACCTCTTCGCAGGCGATTTTGACGCTGACCCGATTGCGGGCCGTCGCTTCCTGGAAAGTATCGGCGGCGATGTTGCTGACGCTCTTGTTTATCGTGTTTGTCTATCTGTTTGCCGTCGAATCGTTCACGGCGTTCCTGTACCCTGACCCGGAAGAGGTCGCCTCGTACTTCAAGGCCGGTGACCTTCCGGACTGGCTCTTTGATCTCCTCCTCGTGGTATCGACGCTGACGACGATTGTGGGCTGGGTCTATCTGTACATGCGGGCCCATGGCCGGACGGTGTGGACGCCATCGTGGATCAACAGCGTTCGGATTCACCTGTATGTGCTGTTCCTCAATCGACTCTATGTCGACACGGTTTTACATCGGGTGGGGCATACCCTGACATCCGCTATTCAACGCTTGGATAAGCGCGCCCAAGAACGCTCGCTTTGATCGACACCGACTTGACGGTACGGCGTTGTTGGACATAGGCTCCTCATCCGTAAGGGCGGATGAGGAGGGATTTAGCGGTCAGTCTCTGCTTGACGAATATAGAGAACCCGTATTAATGGTTAGCCTCCCACCGTTGCGGGAGGTGTACCCATCGCCTGACTGAGAGAGGGCAGACACTTTTCAGAGAGTTTGCAGACTGTTCAAAACGGCCGCCAGCAAGACCGCAGCAAGGTCCGCGAGGCGACGAAGAAGGAGCCTCACGTTTGCGGGCGGGCGCGAGATGGTGAGCGCCCAGTATCTTAGCGGCGAAGGGGAATGACGTGCTCCTGTCACTGGTACTCATCGTTCCATTTCTTCAGCTATGTGCAGCCGGCATCGTAATGATCGGCGGTGAGAGGACGCATTTCACCCGCGCGAAGGCGGCCGCCTATCCCATCGGCCTGGCATTCCTAGGCGCCATAGGCACGCTGGCCTTGGTCACCTCGCAAGGTCCCGTCACCGTGCGGTTCTACGATCCTGCTTCCGCCGCTTCCTTCATTATTCCCATCGGTTTCTATGTCGACCGGCTGAGCGGCGTCATGATGACGTTGATCACGGGCGTCAGCACCATCATTTACTGTTATTCGACGAACTATATGTACCAAGATCGTCATGCACGCCGCTATCTCGCGTTGATTTGCCTGACCGACTTCGTATTGATCTGCATGGTCTCGAGCGGAAACCTCATGATGCTGTTTCTCTTCTGGCAACTCCTCAGTTACCTGCTCTATCTGCTCGCGCACAACCATGTCCATACCGCGACATTGGCGGGCGCGTTCAAGACGTTTACGCTGTTGCGTGTTGCTGATACGGCGTTCCTTGCCGGCATTGCCCTCGCATATCAACTCTACGGGACTCTTGAATTCCAAGAGCTGTTCGCAAGAGCGGCTGCCGCGCCCATACCCCTCTCGATTCTGCCCGGGATCGAGATCAGCGCCACAACGGCTGTGACCTGCCTCCTTTTTATCGGAGCGATGGGCAAATCCGCTCAGTTCCCCTTGCATTTGTGGCTGCCGGGATCGCTTTTCGCCCCTACACCGGTCCACGCATTGCTGCACGCGGGTATCATCAACGCCGGAGGTTTTCTCATCAACCGCCTCGCTCCACTCTTTGGAATGAGTTCAACCACCCTGCACGTTGCCTTCGTCATCGGGACGCTGACAGCCGTCCTCGGCGCGACGATGATGCTGGCGCAAAACGACATCAAGAAGACGCTCGGCTTTTCGACGATCGGCCAGATGGGCTACATGATCATGGAATGCGGCTTGGGAGCCTTCTCGCTGGCCGTGTTCCATCTGATTGCCCATGGTCTCTTCAAGGCCACGGTCTTCCTCAATTGTGGAAATGTCATCCATAAGGCAAGACAGGAGCCGCATTTCCCTCCTATGGACCATGAGCATGACGAGGCGGGATTCTCCCGCTTGACGTGGTCGACCGGGTTTGTCACGACACTATTTATTCCGCTGCTTATCTTATTGGTGACGCATGGAATCCTGCGCATTCCGCTGCTGGAATCCCAGGGAACCGTGATTATCCTTTTTTTCATTTGGATCACCTCCTCGCAAGCGATCTTGACGCTGACCCGATTGCGGGCCGTCGCTTCCTGGAAAGTATCGGCGGCGATGTTGCTGACGCTCTTGTTTATCGTGTTCGTCTATCTGTTTGCCGTCGAGTCGTTCACCGCATTCCTCTACCCCAATCCCGAAGAGGTGGCGTCATATTTCAAGGCCGCCGATCTCCCGGACTGGCTCTTCGACCTCATTGTCCTAGTGGCCGCGTTCATGACGATCTTCGGCTGGACCTACTTATACATGCAGGCCCACGGTCGGACGATCTGGATGCCGGCCTGGATCGAAGGCCTCAGGATCCGCCTCTATACGATATTCTTGAACAGGATATATGCCGATGAACTCTATCAACTGATGGGCTCGATGACGGCGCAATTGGTTCATCGGATCGACAAGCTGGAACGCGGGTGGTCTCGATGATGGACGTATTCATACCATGGCTGTTCGCCGGAATTCCGTTTGCGGGTGCTCTCGTCTGTCTGGCTGTTTGGTCCGATCCCTACCGTGTGAAGATGTGTGCAATCATTTCGTCCGTCATCAATTTTGTGTTGATCGTCGGACTCGCCGACCGGCTTCCGGCTTCGCCTGATGGTTCCTTACCGTTTTATTTGCTGCCGCTCGCGGCCGTGGTGTCCGCATTAGGCCAACCGGTTCACGAGAACCATCGTCTCTCCTGGACCATGACATTGGTCTTCCTCGGTTTGGGAATGGGCATACTCACCGGCGGCCATGGGTTCGGCCTGCTGTGCCAGATCTCGCTCATGCTGATCATCATGTATCTCCTCTACCGCCACCACACCACGCTCTGGCCCATCTCATGGTGGGGCATCGGCTCGTTCGGTGTCGGTGTCGTCGGTGTAGGCTTTTCTCTCGCGACTGAACCGCCCCTCTCATCAGCGGCATCCTTGGTGACCTGTGCCGTTCTATTGCCGCTCATGCCTTTTCATGACGGGTACCTCACGGCGCTGACCAGACTGCCGGGTAGCTTGCCGCCGTTCATCGTGTTGTTGCTGCCCGTGCTGGGACTCCATGGACTGGCGATAGCCATGCCGACGATGCCGGATGAATTCGTGGCGGTCGTCAGCTTCTTAGCCCTAGTCAGCTCACTGTACGGCGCGATCAAGGCGTTGGCCCAGTCGCGCGTCCGTCTTTTGGTCGGCTACGGCAGCATCTCGTTTTTTTCGATCCTCTGGTGGTTTGTAGCAGGGGCTCACACCGCGACACCACGCGCGGCCGTGCTGGCTGGGGCGGTCGGCCTTGCGACCGGCGGGCTGTTGGTTGCCTGGCAAGTGATCCGCACAAGATATGGCGATGATGTGGACCCGCAAGCCATCAGCGGCCTTGCCGCAGCGATGCCGAAGTATGCGGTCCTGTTTTCTCTGTTGGGTCTTGCAGCGATGGGAGTTCCACCCTTCGGGGTGTTCGCCGGATTCATGGGGTTGCTGCTGACCGCGCCACCCTCTTCCACGATCGGCCTATTCATCGCGCTCGCCGCTTGGCTTGCCGCCTCATGGTACATCATGCAAATGGTGCAACAGTTGCTCTTCGGCACGCGCCGGCCGGATTTACGCTATGCCGATCTCCGGCATCCTGAATTTACTTCTCTGTTGATCGTGGTGCTGGCTCTGTTGGCGCTGGGCCTGGCCCCCACCAGCTTATACACATCGGATCACACTTCGGATACGACCGCCGCGATGGAGCGAACTTCCGCATGGAACCGCTAGAGCACGTTCCTGACATTGAATCCAGGCGAATGGAATTGCGCGGCGTCGTCCGTCTTGCGGGGGAAGTCATTGCGCAGTACTGGCCGATGCGGACTTTCGTCCACCACAATCCATTGCACAGCATTGAATATTTGCCGTTCGAGGAAGCCGTCAAGCGCGGGAAGCAGTTCATGGGCGGCAACGGTTATCTTCCCAGCCATTTGTATCGCGAGTACCTCAAGGCCGGCCGAATCCGGTCAACTCATCTCGATGACGCACTCAAACCGCGCATCATCGATAAGCATGTGACCATCGGATTGCACCGCGTCACGTACAGCTCGGTCTTGCGCGCCTGTCTGGCGGAGGGAATTTCTGCTCCCGCCATGGAACCGCTTGACGATCAACTGGAAGATCCCGACAGGCTCTTGATCGACGCACTCGCCTGTAAGCTGGAGTGCGTACTGCTTCCTTTTTCACTGGACGATCGAATCCGAAAAGTCGTGGATGAGAACCAAGCCGCGCTCTGCCGCTGGCTCACGCTCTCGCACTGGTGTGACGACACACTCGGCACGCAAATCGTTCAGCAAATTAACGAGCAAATGATCAAGTGGTGCGGAGCCTTCCTGGACGAAGGTCATGCCACTTGGGCCATGCCGGGGCGTGAAAAGGGTCTGTATGAAGCCTGGAAGGCCATGGCCTCCCATGAATGGTCTCCCTGTGGAATCAAAGACAGCGGTAGGAAGATCGCCCAGCTTCCGGATCATCCCGAAGACGCGCTTCTCGAAAGCCTGGATGTACTTGGGATTCCCTCTGAATTTCTACAAGACTACTTATCGTTACAATTGACCGCGCTCCCCGGCTGGGCGGGCTTCATCAAGTGGCGTGGAGAAGAACGTGACTACCCGTGGCAGCAAGTTCACCCGGTCGGTCTGGTGAAATTTTTGGCAATTCGTCTCTGGTACGCGCGTGAACTGGTCCGACAGGCTTGCATGGACCACCTCGACATCGACGGGCGATACGAAGCCGTGATGGCCTACATGCGCGACTATCCCGACGAGTATTATCTTCGACGGCAGCGGGTGGCCGGACGGTTGCCCGCCCTCTATGCCGAGGAGGTGGACCGGCTGTCGCATCGGAAAGGGCAAAGCTGGAGGAATATCCTCACACGGTACCGTGCCGAGGTCATTCCCCGGCTGCAAGCGGCCATTCGTCGTGGAGCCGCGCGGCGACTCCTCTCCTTAGCCCATTCGTTGAACATTGACGCAACCGCACTCATGGAAAGCGCCCCTGCGGACCTCAAGCAAGTCGTCGACTGGATGGAAACATTTCCCGAATCGGACCATGGACCGGTGTGGCTCAAGGCTCTTGAGGCCGGCTACCAGGAACAGCTGTTAGGACTCTTACGCGCGCGGGCCGAGAACGCCGCTCCTTCTGAAGCGGCACGCCCGTACTCACAATCGGTCTACTGCATCGACGTGCGCTCCGAACCGTTCCGCCGCCATCTCGAATCGGTCGGCCCACACGAGACATATGGCTTCGCCGGCTTCTTTGCCGCCTTCATCCGCTATCGGGCTTGGGGAAAGGAACATGATACGGAGCAGTTCCCGGTGATCATGCGGGCGAAGAACGAAGTACGGGAGATTCCGCGCAGCTATCTCGATCGTAAAGTATCGCTACACGCGACGCGGGCCAAGTGGGTGCATGCGGGCCATACGCTCCTGCACGATCTGAAAGAAAATGTCGTGACTCCCTATGTCATGGTGGAATCGCTCGGCTGGTTTTACGGCCTGCCTATTTTCGGCAAAACATTGATCCCCGCGCTCTATCAGCGCTGGACCGCCTGGTTGCGGCGCCTGTTCGTCCCCTCTCTGGCCACTACCTTGACGATAGACAAGTTGGCACCGGGTGAAACTGCCGAGATGCTCGAAGCGGAACAACATGCCGTGATCAGGGAGGCTTTGCACGAGCAATTCGGTCTCCGCAGCTTTCGTATCACTCCCGCGCTCGTTGAAGGCTTGCGCCAGCGCGCGCTCACGGTGGAAGGAGACCCTGAGCCGCCGATCGCCGCCGAAGAAATCGAGCGGGCCGGACTCACACCGGAGACGATCAACTCGTTTGTCGAAACCCTGCGACGGCAATACGACCTGACGGCGCGATCCGCGTCGCGACACAAAGAACGGCTCACCAGGACCGGTTTCACCTTGGAAGAACAGGTCCTGACCGTCGATACCGCACTCCGCATGATGGGATTGACCAAGAACTTTGCGCGGCTCGTCCTGTTCTGCGCGCATGGAAGTACGTCGGACAACAACCCCTATGAATCCGCGCTCGATTGCGGAGCCTGCGGCGGCAATGAGGGCAAGCCGAATGCACGCGCCCTCGCGATGATGGCGAACAATCCTAAAGTCCGCGAGCGAATCGCCAAATTAAAGATCAACATCCCATCCGACACGCATTTCCTTGCCGGGCAGATGAATACAACGACCGATGTCATACAGCTTTTCGACCTCGAAGACGCCCCGCCTACTCATCGCGCAGACATCGCCCGACTTCAAGAAGATCTCAAAGAAGCTTCCGCCCTCACCAGTCAGGAACGGTGTGCACGCTTTCCCGATATCCGAGAGGTTCTCAAGGAGACGACGGCCGAAGCGCATGTCCGTAGGCGAAGCGTGGACTGGAGCCAAGTCAGACCGGAATGGGGCCTTTCAAACAATACGGCGTTCCTGATCGGACGGAGAGAATTGACAAAGGGCCTGAACCTGGAAGGACGTGTCTTTCTGCACTCGTACGATTATCGAGAGGATCCGAGCAACCGATTGCTCGAAGTGCTGCTCACCGGGCCGCAGGTCGTCGGCCAGTGGATCAACATGGAACATTATTTTTCCGCCGTCGACAACGAGGTCTACGGCAGCGGGAGCAAGATCTACCATAATGTGGTCGGTCGGCTCGGCATCATGTCCGGACCATGGAGCGATCTTCGGCTTGGATTGGCCAGACAAACCGTCATGAGCGGCGAAGGCGCCTACCATGAACCGATGCGGCTGTTGACGATTATTGAAGCGCCGCGGAGGGGAATCGAGAAATTGATTGCACGTTACGAAGTGCTTCAGCACTATTATCACAATGAGTGGGTCCATCTGGTCGCGCTCGACCCTGAAGACCGGGTTTGGTATCGCTATCGTCCCGACGGGACCTGGCACCCGATCATGACACCTTAGAGACGGCGTCCGTGGGAGAGAGTAGCGAAACAGTCCGGGAAAGGAGAACTACACATGGGTTTGACCTTGCATCCGATGAAGGAAATCCGCGTGATCGTCGCGGGGGAACACCGGGCGTTTGTCACCGATCTGCTGGATCGAGTGAAATCGACCGGCTACACGATTATCGGCAACGTCTCGGGGAAAGGACACCATGGGGTACGGGAAGCACACTTCATGTCCAGTGAGCAGGAGAGCCTTGAAATCATCCTGGCGGTGGTACCGGAGGAAAAAGTCGAGCCGATCCTCGCGGGCCTCCGCCCTCTTTTCGAGCGACATTCCGGCGTCATGTTCGTAGCCGATGTCGCGGTCAGTCGACAAGAATACTTCGGAAGGAAAGGAGCTAAATCGTGACTTGCAATCCTCTGTTTGGTTTCGTGTGTTCTTTCTAAAGCGTGCCCTGCTATCTGATTTTATGAAAACAATGCACAGTTTTTTCCTCGTCCGCTCTGTATAACCCCTGCAGTCCAGATGAATGACATGTTGCAAGGTGCCATGAAGCCATAGGACAACTTTTACTCCATTCCGCTACACATGCTCTTCACAGGGAAACGAAAACACCTTAAGTGGAACAGGTTTGTCATCATGTGAAGCCTCTTTTCGCCCTGTGTGAAGAGCCTTCAGTGCGTTGACTGCACGGTCTGCCTGTTCCGGCGGAAGGACGGCAAAGATAATGGTATTAATATCAGGGTTGAGAAAGGTCCCATACACTCGACCTGTTACACCCTTGCCCATGACATTGCTGAGTATCGTATAGGCCGTGACGCCATTACTGGTCAGGAGTCCTTCCAAGTCACTTAACATCGAGTCCCGGGCCACAATGATGAGCGTTCTCATGTGCGTACCATCCCTCTCTCCCAAGTGCCGAACCAGCCGTATGATGACACACGGAATGTATTTGCTTGAAACAGCCGGCCTATTAACGATAGGTAATTATTATCTACCAACTTCCTTTCATCGAGCTGCTTGCAAAACCTTACATCAGTGATCCATGTGTCAACGCGTGATCGCCGGATCCGGACTGTCATGGGCGGTGTATCTTGGTCAGATCGTTGTACCGATGGTTATCGGCGGCATGCACATCGATGCCGCCC
>JACOEH010000105.1 GCA_024998685.1 Nitrospira sp. | reverse complement strand
CGGCGCGATCTATCTCGCTGCTTCAATGACATGGCTTAATTGATGACACGCCCTAGTGGGACGATCCCAAAGAGCTCTTCTTTCAGAGGAGCGGCTTCGTTGCAAACAGAAAACCGCTTGTGCTACGGTCCACCCTTCGGACAGTTCTGGGTGGTCCCATCGTCTAGCCTGGCCTAGGACGGAGCCCTCTCAAGGCTTAAACACGGGTTCGAATCCCGTTGGGACCACCAAACTTTCCCCGGAGGCCTGGCGAAGGTCAAACTTCCGTTAAAGAGACGCTGAAGTTGGCGGAGATTAACCGTGCCGGGAACCTTCCTGAAGGTTCCAAATCCAGCTAACCTTAGTGACGGGGATTGAATTATGAACCTGGTGACCTTTCGCTTCCGCCAGTCCCAGGCAGTGGACTTTTATTGGAACCTCGAGTTGGCCAAGCGGGGATCCCTACGCGAATTCAAGGTACATCCCAACATCATCATTTATGAGTCGGCTTTCGACCTCCTGAACCCGATTCAAGTAGGGCATGCCTTGTCCCTAGCAAAGGCCTTGGTGCTGGACAAGCGAGCCGAGGTCTTCTCGGGAAACACGTCATTGACCATGGTCATCGTCCGTGATGTGTTGCAGTGCTATCAGCAATCGATGCAGGTCGACGACCATCATGCTCATTGTTGGTTCAAGATCCGGCTCACATTTGACCTGATGGTGACACGATTCGAGGTGGAGTCCGACGACTCGGCGAAGTCGTTCGTGTTCCCGTGTCGACGTGCGGCCGCACATGCCTATGGCATTCATTATGAGCACCCAGGGACGATCTACGACCAGCTGGACTCGGCCTTGTGGCGTGCCGGCACCCGTTGGTGTCCGCGGCTCACGGATCTCTCAGAAGTAAAACTCGTCAACGTGGAGTTGCAGATGAAGAGATAAAGAACCGCTCCCGACTCGGAAAAATTGGCGAAACCAGCGATAATAAATGGCGAAGTCGCTGTCGAATTCAAACACGGATTTGGGACCACCAAACCGAACTTCTGCGTACCGCCGGCTCATCAGGTGAAGCCCTCTCTTCATTGACGCCAGCGGATAACACCTCCAGTAATTACTGCGCTCTCCAAGCCAAGCTCGCTTGTGCCGCGGCCCGGAACGCCTCCAGTGCCTCTCAGGTCCAGTTTATATCTTCCCAGAAGCACGATAGCGAAGAAAGCGTGTTGCTTGACCGGAGGGCAGTGTCTCTGAAATCGCTCAGAGGGGCGCTCAAAGGCATGTCTGTGAGCGATTTCCGAAAAAAAGACCGGATGTAAAGGTCGTCTTGGATTCCAGTGGCTACGGGGGATGCGGATCTAAAGGATCTGTCGGGGTGGTTTACGTCAAGTGAGTGTCCATAGCAAGGCTTTGTTTCGGACGTAGTCAACGGGTACTTTGTGTCCACAGTCGGGATTACAGAGGAGATCATCAGCCGGTACGTAACTCGGCAAGGAAAGAAAGACGCGGGACAAACGCAGCTTGAATTCGGCAAGAACCACGGCCTGTAAAGGCGGGGGAATCTATCTAGGGACTGTTCATAATCTGAAGAAAAATGTGGTAGGATCCGTGTTGTGCAGAGCGATATCTTGTTCTGGTCGTTGATGCTCGACCGCGTATGGAGTTGAGAAATATCTAATAGCCGAGTGGCCAATCGGACGGGCATTCGGCAAATGAGCCCGGCGAGAGAGATTGACAGGTGAACCGCATATTTCGAAGCATCGCGCTGCTATCGGCTCTCGGAACCGCCGTCATGAGTGGATGTATGACATCAACAAAAGAGGAGCTCGAATTAACGACCTACGACCCGACGGACGATCACCGGAAGATTGCGGCTTACTATAGCCTGGAAGCGGTCAGGTTCAGACAGGCCGCAGAAGAGCTGTCAATCCGGGTTTCACTGTACAAAGAGCTGTTCGGCCCGACATCGGACTGGGTAACCGGAACCCGGTTGTTGGCGCAATCGTATGGCAATCAAGCCAAACAGCATGAGCAAAAGGCTCATGAACATCTACAGCTCCTCAAAGAACAGAGAGATGGATCACATGCCAGATCGAACCGTCAGTAGGCCGCACGCCAGGATGGAGCGAGAAGGAGGAACCATGCGGTATGTTACGAAAGCCGTACTTCTGCTGACGATCTTGCCGGCACTGTCCTCCTGCGGAACCACAGTCGAGCCCGGACAACGGGGATTGCGCTGGTATCCCTTAACCCAAGGCTTGACCACAGAAACGCTCAAGAGCGGGTTCTATTGGCGGGCGCCCTGGAACCAAGTCTACCTGTACGACGTGCAGTGGCGCAGTTACACCGAAACTGTCGATGCCCTCAGCTCGGACGATCTATTGGTCATTCTCAAAACCGCCATCATCATGCGCCCGGTTCCCGAAGAAGTGTATTTCCTGGCCCAAGAGATCGGGTCCGATTTCTATCCACGTGTGGTCAGACCAGAATTGTTGGCTGCCGTCCGAAGCGTCGTCTCCAACTATCCCATGGTCACGGTGCCGGAGAAGAGCGCTGAAATTGCCAGTAAGGTGCAGGCGGTGGTGGTGGAGAAACTTAAAGGGCGCCATCTCGAAGTATCCAGCATCGCCATGGCCGATATTGAGCTCGCGAAGGTCGTGTTGGATGCCGTCGAGCGCAAGCAGGCCAAGGAGCAGGAGAAGGAACAGAAAGAATTCGAGCTCATCATCGCGGAGAAGGATGCGGAAATTATGCGCCGACGGGCCAGGGGTGAGGGGGATGCAATACGGATTCGCTCGGAAGGCGAAGCCGAAGGCCTGAAAATTCGCGCAGCCGGTCAAGCCAAAGCGCAAGAAACCATTGCGAAGACGCTGACGCCGGAGTATTTGCGCTTCAAACTCTACGATAGCTCGAACTCCAAGTTTGTGTTGCTACCGGACAAGCTCAATACGCCGGTTCTGATCAACCCTGGGACGGACCGGGACTCACGATGAACAGTTCACCAGCCCTGACATGCGCTCCGGTCGGTAGGAGACCAGGCGTGACCAATGGGAAAGGAATCGAATCGTCGGGGCGGAAACACGTGATTATTGAACCCGGCAAACCACTGACGGAGTCTAGGGGCACGAGCGCGAAAAGAACAAGGGAAAATATTGTATGTGAATGAGCCGCGTCCTAATCAGCGTTTAGCTGGTGGGTCATAAACTTCTCGCCGATCACAGACAGATAATATTGAATGACATCTCGTTCCATCACGGTGAGTTCCTCTAATTTGACATCGTAGCCGAGTAACTTTTCCGATGCGCTGGAAAATTCATGAACTTCCTGTCGCATAGGTTCCATAAGTCTCCCCGCTTTCTGCTGCAGTGACGGCGGTTCCAAAACGGTGAAACCACCGCAATGCCGCGTTGAGGTGAGGTGCCGCCTAAAGCTTCGCCTCTTCATGCAAGTTTTGTACAGTGCATTTACGTATAGACTGTCGCAATAAATAAAGCCTTTACGGGATAGGTGATAGTGTCAATTTGACACAGTAAGACTGTGCACAGTGCATCCGTATCGTTCCAGTTCTAAGACGTTCTCATTGTCATGATAGTTACACATGCTCATAATGAATCTTGATGCGAAATTTCTCCGATGACATCCCCAGGCAGTGAGCCTCACGATCGTGGGCGCGCTCACCACGGGAGAGAAGATCGTGCTGGCCTGCGAGAGCGGTGAGCGCGAGAGCAAGGAGAGTTGGTTCATG
>JACOEH010000063.1 GCA_024998685.1 Nitrospira sp. | reverse complement strand
GCGGGTCTGCCGACTCGCTCACATCTTCCATCTCGTGACTACACCATCTAGGGAACGGAGTCGCAGATTCGCTCAACCGGCTTGGGGCCTTGGCCATGAGCTCAGGACGTAGGGATTGTCGATACGGTGGTGTGATGAGACTTCGTTCAAAGGCCACAACCGTCAACGTTTGTCTGGCATTGGGTTCCAAATTTTGAATCAGCTCACTGCGGTAGGCCAGGAAGCGTTCTTTATCGTGAACGGCGACAAGTTGCGGTTCAATCTGTTTGTACTTATCAACAGCGGCACACGAGCTGCTGGCCGCGAGCGTTGGCCCATACCAGGCTGATTTCGATGATTCTGGTTACGGCCTCAGCTCCTCTCTTTATACGCTATTGCTGACAGATACATTCCAACCAGCGCGACGAACTCTCGGCCGATTCGACGATTCCGTCAAGTAGCGCCGAGATGGTCAGTAGCAAGTTAGGGTTGGACCTTGATCTGTGCATGGGACAGGTGAGCAGATTCGACCTTGCCACTCGATACTTCGCAAAAGCCATCGCGCAATGATGGCGGTAAGGCACCAATTGTTAGGGAATTTGGTAGAAAATATGCGCCAGCTCTGCAACTTGATTCGATGGAAAGATCGGTTTCATGAGTGGCACAGCTAATATGACAACAGTTACCGTTGGTAGCAATGCCTGGCGGGGTCATCATCCGGTGAATCGCGCGCGCACTTGGGTCCCATGGGACGAGGGATTCGCACGTAGCCTTCGACGGTGTGATTTTTTTCTAAGATCTCAAGATGTGATTCGTGACAAGACCCTGAACATCCGGGCGTGATCGGCAGCGGATTGTTCAAGAGCATGGCTTTCCCTCCGACCGGTATAAAACGTGGATAGGTAATTGTTGTCTCGCCGAACGTGAGTTGTCCATGATGTGAGGACTGTTCAACCCGCGTGGTAAATGTGGGACGGACATGCTCCGGTCTCAACATCGTGGCCCAGGTAGGATCGTCAGGGGCATACAAGAAGGCGTTGTTTCCGCGGTGGCATTCGGTGCACGGCACAGTTCCCGGAGCAAATCCTTGGACAGGGTCGCGAAGTGAGGCGATGGGTGTTTCTGTTGTTTCAGGTGTCCAGCGTGTTCTTGATGAGGTCGGATCGTTTCCCCAAAAACAGGCGTATCCTGTCGTGGCGCTTTGACAGATGATCTGGAATGATCCACCACTTCGTCCGAGAGCAATGCAGGCACCTCTCACGGTAGGCGAGGCGTACGACCAGACGTTCGCGAATGTTGCCTCATCGACCGTTTCCAGATTATTCGGCGTCAGTAATATGGTTTTGAGGTTGCCGTGACTTTCCCATTCGGATGAAGAAGCTTTCCAATCGGGTGGAGTCGGGACATCTTTCGCGCGGCACGATTCCATATAGTTGCCTTCGCTGATGACATTCACGCTCGCTGGTTGAATGGAACCAGGAGATTGGGACTGTGGATTTTCTTTCGATGACCCGATCAGCGAGCAGCTTGCGAGGAGTAAGCAAACCAAGGCCAGGATTGTGGATCTCAAATATCTCACGCTTCCTCCAAGCTCCAAGACACGCGTCTTTTCTATCATCCGTAAGGTCTTATCCATCGGAGCGACTGATTATACAGTGTGGGTGAGGATGTCAAGATTTCCTTATCGGACGATAGATTTCGCCAGATTGGAGAAAGTGTGCCGAAAGTTTTTTAGACGGGAATCATTACCCACCTGGAAAGTCATGCAACCGTACACCGACTTACAGAATGAAATCGTGTATCGAGCTGCGGGCTGTCTGAGGGCGACCCACTTCAAGCGCACCCAGAGCGTCATCTGCGTCCGCCAGCAGGCTCTCCACGTCGGCTGGTTGGGTCATTTCACGTTTCGCTTCCTCCAGCACCAATCGAATGTGCCTAGCGACGGCCATGCGCCGATCCTCGCTCGCTGTACTGCTGCAAACGTTCCTAAGAAGCTGGATCAGGCTTCGAGCAACAGCCGGCTCCTTGGCCCCGAACCGGCAGATTTGTCCCGTGCTAAGTTGTAGGTAGTCTGCGAAATCAGGGAACGGAATCGCCACACGCACTGTGCCATGCTCATCACGGTACAGCCGGTCGCCCAGCCGTCGGCGAGCTAGGACACAGAGGACCTCCGATAAGTGGTGTACGGCTTGGGTCGCCGTGTAAGGGTCGTTGATTGCCGAAGACAGGGCTCTGTTGCCGATATCGACCAAGCGGCGGATACCGAAGGGAACATCCTGCAGCATGGTCCGCTCGAATCCGACATGGACCGAGTCGCGGATTGCCTCTTCCAGTCCCAATTCAGATGGCAAGTGATCTGCCGACCGGTGCCAGACCCAAGCTATCGGAGTCCCGGCGACAACGTGGTGACCCACCGACTTGACGAGCCGGATGACCAGGTCCTTCTGTGCCGCAACGTGGACGAGCGCATCAGGCGCGATCTCTTGGATGTAGCCGGAGCGGTCGGATGGCATTGTGATGGCCCATGCGGGTAGATCCGGGCAGTGCTCCTCGGATTCAGGGGATCCGGTCTGGTCTGGATAGAGGTCGTCGATGACTTCCAGGGTCTCATGCACAATCATGCTCATAATCGTGTCGATCTGAATCGAGGAGGAAAGGTGGTGGATGAAGTAGATGAGCACGCCCAAGCTTGCCAGCGCGAGTCCAAGCGAACCGGAGACGGCCAGGCGGGGCATGAACGCCGCCTCGTCGGGATTCTGGATGCCGACGGTATGTAAGCCTGCTGTGCTGTATGCGAAGGCGCCTACAAAGACGCTCAGAACGAACTGCGTACCGCGGTCACGCATGAAGTTGCGCAGCAGCCGGGGCGAATACTGGCCCGAGGCGATCTGCAAGGCGATGATTGTCAGCGCAAACACCAGCCCGGTCACCGTGATCATCGTGGACGACACCACAATCAGCATTTGGCGCGCTTCCTCGGGTGTGCCCTGGAAGACCAGCCATCTCAAAGGGGAATCGTCGCCGATTGACACATGGGACAACACCATTCCTGCCACCAGGAAAAACACAACCGATAGTGTCGGCATGACCCAGAGTGCGCTACGAAGGTGATCCCACAAAACCCGACGCCGAATTAGGACACTCATATCGCGGCCTCCGGTTTGAGTGTGTTCCTACATGGTGAACGAATTACACCTTAGGGTTTGAGATGGGCGGCGATCTCGATAGCCTATGAAGCGGAGGCCCCAAGGGCTCTTATGAAGAAAGACGGAAGGCATGACTGCTGAACGAGAGGTATGGTCGAAGCCAGTATAGCGAGATTGATCCGCACAAAGCAAAATTCATCCCCACGGACGGAGGAGAAAAACCGTGGATGAAAGAAAGAGTTGGCAATCGACATTACGAAGATAATTGCGGCAGCGTAGGTCTCCAGCTTGTGCCGATCAGCACATATCGGACGATATGTCTTGGCACCGGGATCGTAGCCAAGAGCGTCTGAGGAATAACCGGGTAGATCCTCTACCTGGCTTGGACCATCGGCAGTTCGCGTGACCCTTCTGCGGCTTGCTGAATTCGCAAGCGTTCAAGACGCGAAGCCTCAAACACATCGTGAAGTAGGTCATCCGCCACCTGGGTCAGCTGTGCCGCCGCATCCTTCATGTCGGCATGCTCGACCAAGCGCGACACTGCCTCGGCTTTGGTGGCGCCTTTCTTCTGGCCCATGAAGGGTTTGAGGAGAAGATAGATCACATCACGCACCGGCATATACCGAAAGAAGCGGCGGAGGAGTTGAAAGGTCTGGCGGGGGTAATGGATGAGCTTATAGAGGAAGAGCTTTTTAATCCCTGCCTGTCGCACACGGTTGATCGTTTCTCCCGAGAGACAGGTCGGATCGATTTCCGAACATTTAAAATATTTGTACCAATCGGTGGTTTCATTCACCAACCCGCGTTTGACGTATTCCTGCCACAAGGGGGTGCCCCGATAGACACAGAGTCGGTTGAACCCGAAGGTATCGAGGGGAAGGGCTGATGCGAAGTCGAAGGTGGCCTCCATATCCTCAATCGTCTCGTCCGGATTGCCCACCGTGAAAAATCCGTGCACGATCTCCACGCCGGCCTTTTTTGCATTCTTGACGGCGGTGGTGACCTGGTCCAGCGTCTGTTCCTTTTTCAAGCGATCGAGAATCTTCTGGCTGCCGCTCTCGATGCCGAACATCATGGCGCCGCAATTGGCCTTCGCCATGGCCGGAAACAGATGTTGGGCGACAGAATCCACACGCCCCTCAATGCCCCATCGGATCGACAGCTTTGCTTCCATGATCCCGTTGCAAATCGCCTCGATTCGCTTGGGCTGGAGCAGGAAATGATCGTCGACAAAACCGACGGACTCATAGCCCAGTTTTTCCAGATACTTGAGTTCCGCGACCACATGCTGTGGGCTACGGGCTCGCCATTTCCCTTCGTTGAAGATCGGAATGTCGCAAAAAATACAAGGCCAAGGGCACCCTCGAGAAGTTTGCATGGTCGTGAACCGTCTCATCGAGAGAACTACGGGTACATCTAATGGCATGGACTCGACATAGTCGAGTTTGAGGCTCTCACGATCCGGAAAGGGCCATTGATCCAGTTGCCGCTCCATGGCTCGGTTGGGATTCTGGACGACCTTCCCGTTCTTCATCCACGTGAGACTTGCGACATCTTGCGGGTGCTCGAAATTCGCCAGCAGATCGAGCAGTAACTGCTCGCCGTCCCCGCGGCACACGAAATCGACTTCGGGACATTGCAGTTTCACCAAGGAGGCATTCAGGCTGGCGAAGACCCCGCCGAACGCGAGCTTCACAATCCGATTGGTCGCGCGAATCTCCCGCGCCAGCATTTTGGCGTAGGGATAGCTGGTGGTACTGAGAAAGCTGAGCCCGACAAGCGCTGGTTGTTCCCGGTTGATCCGGTCGATGATGACCTGGTTCGGCGTGTTGGGATCGGCCTGATCGAACATCACGCATTCGTGCCCTGCCTGCTTGATGACTGACGATAGCGACATGATGCCGATGGGGGGAAACCCCATCACGCGAACATTGCCGTTCGCGGCGCGTGTCTTAGCGGGAAGCGCGTAGAACTGTGGATCACGAACGTGGATCAGAAAGACCCGCAGACAGACTCCTTGATTCGATTTCGCTCGCAAGCGGAGTAAACGTTGACGGAGTGAGTGAAAGAAACTAGGGAAGTAACTGGGTTAGCCGAATAGATGATGGCACCGTATCATGCATACGTTCCACTGTCAACGACACAGAGAGCTGAACGATCATCGATGAGAAGCTGCGACAACTCGGGAGTTGCTCAGTCCTTCGGCTTCGAGACGGCTGCAGAGAGGACTGTTCTTTGTCGCCGTGCTGTCAGGTTTCCAAGACGAGCAAAGCGGCTCTGGCCGGAGTGTGAACTGAGGACAACAGCAAATGATGTTCTTATTATGAGGATGATTCTGGTACCGCATCGCCTCGGATCTTGTCGATCAGGATGCACAGCGCTGTGATCCTAAGAA
The DNA here is from genome assembly GCA_024998685.1 of Nitrospira sp. Classification (GTDB taxonomy): domain Bacteria; phylum Nitrospirota; class Nitrospiria; order Nitrospirales; family Nitrospiraceae; genus Nitrospira_D. The sequence continues at coordinate 16,648 of JACOEH010000063.1, read as the reverse complement.
TACTCCACAGGACCAGCGGCACGGCCCAGAGTTGTCATCAGTGGGCGTCAGGCGAGGTGGCGCTAAGACGCCGGCTTCGGGGGGCTGCTCTCCGAAAAAACACTTCTCTTGGCTCGAAAGAACTCCTGTAGAAGTTCGCGGCTCTCCCGTTCGAGCAGGCCTCCCATCACTTGGACTCGGTGATTGAGTCTGCGCTCGGCTGGAATATCCAAGATCGATCCGCAAGCACCGGCTTTGGGATCCCAAGCACCGAATACAAGCCGCGCAATGCGAGATTGCACGATCGCTCCGGCACACATGGGACAGGGTTCCAGCGTGACATAGAGTGTCGTCTCGTTGAGCCGCCATGTGTGAAGCCATTCGGCAGCTTTCCGAATCACGATCATTTCCGCATGCGCTGTCGGGTCCTGCGAAATCTCCCGGTAGTTATGACCCACTGCGATCACTTTGTGGTCGTGCACGAGGACTGCGCCGATCGGGACTTCTCCTCTGTGAGGGGCAAGAGCAGCCTGCTGTAGGGCCACCTCCATGTAGTGATAATCGTGCGGTTCTTGCTGCATTGAGAGAGATCTCGTGGGAATCTTGATGGCCACCGTATGCTAGCATAGGAGCTGAGGAGAGGGACAGGAAGGAAAACAGCGTAGGCGTAGACTGATTCCACGAGGCAGGAAAGAGGAGGATGAGCCGATTGGACTATGGGATTCGCGCTGGTCGTCTGGTTCCTTGGACCAGCTGAACTTTCAGCTCCTCCAACTCGGCTTCTCGTTGGATCAACTGATCTTTTACCTCAGCCAGTTCAGCCGTTCGGCGCTGCAGTTCTTCTCGGGTTTGGGTAAGTGTTTCCTCCCGCTCGCTGAGGTGCTGTTGGAGAGTTGCCATCTTAGCGCCTATTTCCTCCGTTTGAGACTGCAGTTCGGCCAGCTTCTCTCGACCTTCGTTCACTTGGGTGGAGGCGTTCCATCCAAACAGCACTAGGATGATCAGGACAACCACGATCACCATCCCCAAGGCCCGCCCGTATGATGGGATAGGTGGGGATGACGGTGGAAAGAGATGTTTCATCCATTCACCAGGTTCAAGACTCGATCGGGAGGGAGATTGGGTTCCAGACTCAGTGGCGGCGATCGAGACACGGGATGACATGATCTTGCCTTTCAAAGTTCGGGGAGGAGGTGTGATGTTGAGTCCGAACGGTAACGTCACTGTTACCGACTGATACTCTTTCAGCGTTGTGCGACAGGAGATGCATCCTGAAAGCAGGTGGGCTTCCAGGGTCTGTCGATCAACCCGCTCGAGTGCTCCGACCGCGTATAAAGGAACAGCGGCTGCCAGCTCGTCATGTGTCATACGGCTTCGTCCTGTTCCCAATATGATTGCAACGACTCGTGCAGTTGCGACATGCCTTGCGCGATGCAGGTCTTCACTGTTTCCACGGGCTGACCGAGTTGTGCCGCGATCTCTGTCTCGGGTAAGCCTCCATAGTAGGCCAGCTCAACCGCCTGCTGTTGCCTGTGCGGTAAGTGTCCCCACGCTTCTTTGACCAGGTTTCGCAGCGCTTGATCAGCTTGTGAATCAAAAAAATCGGAACCTTCGCCGGGGACTTGGCCGGTCTGGACGTTATCGATGGATGGACCCGTTTGGCGAGGGGTGCGAAGACCACGTGTTCGCACCCGACCGATGGCCCGACTGCGGGTCAGTGAAATGAGCCACGCGATGGGTGTGCCTCGACCGACATCGTAGCGTACGACCTTTCTCCAAATGTCGAGGTAGACCTCATGGAGCACGTCCGCTGCCTCTTCACGGTTGCCGAGGATGCGCAATGCCAGACTGAATAACACGGTGCTGGATTGATCGTAGAGTTGGCTCAGGGCATGGTGCTCGCCTTTGGTTACGCCGGCGACGAGTTTCGGGTCGATGGCCGAGGCAGCGAGCTGAGAAGATGTATCCATAAGGATGTTGATGGTGGTGATCGATGGAATGATCCGCTGATCGGTCAACACTATAGCACTCTCGATACAGTCTACGAAGAAATCGCGTAAAGGATGCGCCGAGCGCTCCATGACAGAAAAAAGAAATCCTATTGCTTTCCGATTGTTGTTGAGCGCTGGGCAGGATGAAGCGGAGTGTGGGTGTGGAGGAATCAACCGACCGATTCAGAGAGGACTTCCTCAGTATGGGGTCGTGATCGCAAGTAGATGTTTTTCCTGCCAGATGAGTGAACAGAGTAATGGCCGATATCGCTAAAACGCACCGGTCAATGTCTCGTCGTAGAGAAATAGCGAGCGAGGAGCATTGCCGCATCATCGGCGCCTGTGGCTGAAAGAATGTGTTCGGAAGGAGTTGAACGCGAACGAACACGCTGCAAAGACTTCTCCCAATGACCATGGACGAAATCATCAAACGAAAGTTCAACGCCCCATCCGTACCGGTGCACATAGTCAACCAGCGGCTGTTCATCGGCAAAATTGTATCGGCGTACGTACACGAGAGAAGTGCGCAGCGCGACCGCTTCCACCACGGTACCGTAGCCCGGTTTCGTCATGATGAGATCGACAGACGCCATTAAGGTCTTGAATGAAAAAGGCAGGGATGCGGCGGCGACGAATCTCCGGCTTCCTGAAGGAATCGAGCCATCGAAGATAAAACGGTATTCGGTGAGTGATTCAAGCCGATTGAACGGGAGTGAGTCCAGGGGAATCCCGCCGAACCCGACAAGCACGGTTTGTTCTCCCGGGGCCAACTCGAGGAATTCGGTCAATCGTTCCCGAGCGGAGGGCGCGGGCTCGGCGATCGGTCCAATGTCGATGATGCGTCGGAAGATTTCCATTTTGGGAGCCGGGTTGATCCGTAGCGCGAGATCTGCTTCGCCATAGGCTTGTCGAATCAACTGGAGAGTCGTTCGGCTGTCGATCGATGGAGGGGCGACATACTCGGAGAGCACGAGGTCCCAGGTAAAACTCGCGAGTGCAATGGTAGGAACAGCAGCCGCTTTTCCCGCCGCCAACGCCAAGTAGGGAGTATCGGCCAGGACGACATTCGGGCGGGCGGTCTTCATCGCTTCGATTTCCGTTTGAAGCCGTTCCTCCCACGAACTATGAAACCGGTGGTGCTCGCGCCAAGTGGCTTCTACATCGATCCTCAGCGGGCCATTCTGAACGCATCCGACGTCTTGTTGCACGGGACTCACATCCCACGGAAGACTGAGACGGTCTTTGAAGAAGGAAGGAGGGACCGTCGTGCGCAGGAGAACGCGAAGGTCAGGAACGAGACGATGTAACGCATTGAGCACCGGCACGACTTGCGCGGCGTGACCGAATCCATGTCCTGAGATCGCAGCCCAGATCAGCGGCATAGGCAGGAAAGCATGAGAATCATGAATGAACGGTGGAGTAGAAGACAGTATTCAACTACTCGAATGGTCCGATTCCATCGGGGTGATGTTGTACATCAATTCAAGATCGAACTCTTCAACCAATTCATTGAATGCTCCCGCTCCCATATCGGAACGGACTTCCGCCATGACGAGGTCGATGGCGGGGGCGGCGTGTTGGCCGTATTGCGTGACGGCTGATTCAATTCGTTTTCTGGCATCGTCGAGATTCACGGAGAGACTCCTTTAAGGTAAAATTTTGTGCGTCATAGCGAGCGTAGCAGCTCCTGCATCTCAGGCACCAGGTCTTTGCCGCCGTTGGATCGTCCAGAAAGTACCGCCTCGATACCGGCGATGAGAATAGGCTTGGCATCGGCGTTCCTGCCCAGTCGGATCAAGGCGCGCCCTAACGCCAGATGAGAGGCCGCATGTGTCGGGTCTAATTGTGCGGCGACGGTCAGATGCTCGACGGCTTCTTCGACGCTGCCGTTTTCCTGAAGGATCTTATTGCCGAGTCCATAGCGGCCAAGGAATCCTTTGGGATTCTTGGCGACCATCCGGCGAAAAGCGTCAATGTCCATCGATTACGGTTCCAGTGCCAAGCGGTACTATACCACTGGAACGGCGGGATCGGCCAGATGACAACGTTAGTCTGTGTGACCCGGTCTTCTTAGGGCGTCGTGACTGGAACAAGAGAACGGGTGGGGTGTGTGGTCGCGGGTCTTTTGGCTTTCACGGTCACCGTGCGAATGCCGGTGTCTGGGAGCGGGGCGCTGCTGGCCATATAGAGCTTAGTGTCACGAACAAGTTGTCCCATCAGGTCGGTGAGACAGGCTTCCGTCACGTGTCCCTTCAACTCATCGATCATGATCGGCGTGGCGCCGAACAGCTTGTAATGCACCGTACCGGAGGAACGGCCTTCGTAGCGCGTGACGTGACCGTCCCAACGTTCGAGTTCAAGGGCCACCGTTGCGCCATATCCATATTCCAGATCGATAAAGGGCGAGAGAAGAAACATGGATCCTCCGATGATGATGCCTTTGAATGCCGAGAGCCAGGAATGGGGCTCGATGGTTTCATCGACGGTGATGCGCGCAGAGACGACCTTCTCTCCGAGCGAATCGGACTTTTCTCCCAGAGGGATCAATGCCGAAAACAGACTGGTGTCTTGGACGCTGCTTAAGATCCTTCGCTCTAAGTCGGCAGAGGGATATTGCGATGCCCCGTTTCTTGAGAGATGAAATGAATTCGTCACGAGCGGGACCCGCTCATCATTGGGGAGCGAGTGCGAAATGGTCTCTTTGGGATCGGCTGAAGTCGGTTGTATGTCGATCCATCTGGTGCATCCCGTTATACCGCATAACACGAACCCGGCTAGACTCAGGACCGACCATCGCAACATGTTCATCGTCATGATCGCCGTCTCCTCAGAAAAAGAATGAAAACCCTGCGAAGGGCAAGCTCGCGTTCAGCCCCAGATTCGGATAGGCGGTGCCGGCATTGGAAATATGATGGAAGCGATAGCCCGCGTTGAAGGCGAGTTGCGACGTGACAAACCATGACACGCCCGCTCCGCCCGTCAGTACGAAATTGAATTGATTGGCTTCTTCATGAATACGGCCACCGAGATCGGTCCAGAACGGCCCACCGGCGAATTCCACGTAGGGACGGATACGATCCAAGGCGACGAACATGTACTTAATTCTCGGCGTGAAACCGATGCCATGCGTCAGAAGAGGTTCTTCGAACTCGAGGTAGACCATTTCCGCGCCGAGTGAGACTTGTCCTCGGTACCAGCCGTCGCCGATGGGATCGGTGATGGTCATCATCCAGGACGGCATCAACGCGGGTCCGTGCTGTTTGGTCGTGTGAAGTTCGGTCAGCCGGTGGCCTAACAAATAGCCGGCGGTGAGTCCGATTTCTTGGGTGCCGACTGTGATTCTTGGAGAGACCTCTCCAGCTTGGACGAAGGACGCCGCCATGATCATTCCGACTGCAAGGATAGTGAATCGCCGAACGAACAAGGGCATGCCCTCTCCACGTCAATATCCTGTCGGCTTGTGCGAGGTGAAACTTGATCAACAGGCGTCCAGGTGTGATGCTTCAAAGGTAGCAGAGGATGGGGTTCTGTCCAGAAGCCGGATGGGTCGGCTTTGGCATGGCAGGAAAGAATGCGGACGTCGGTCAAACGATACGCGGATGGAGTTTCAGGATGGAGAGAGTTATCCGGGTGGCCCGAGTCTAGAGAGATGGGCGGAATCGGTTTGAAGCTCCGGCAATGCATAGCGTTCGTCGAGCGCCACCACACGCGCGAGGCATCGCAGGGCGGAGACAGTATCGTGACGGGTCTCGTAAACCTTTGCGAGGAGACGAAGCACCGCAGCTTCGGCCGGTTCGTTCCCGAGTTTGATGTAGTGCTCCGAGGCGTTGTTCAAGCAGCGTTCGGCTCTGGTGAGATCTCCCTGATCGAGATAGCATTTGCCTAGTTGGCTGTAGGTAACGGCAAGCCCTTCTTCGTTGCCGACCACCCGATGATGATCGAGGGCTTGCTTGAATGAAACAACAGCCTGATCCCACCGGCCGTCACGAGTCTCTTGCAGCGCGAGGTTGGTGTAAAGAATCCCGAGTCCGCGATTGTCTTGCAGTTGGCGCAGGAGATCCAACGCTTCCAAATAGTAGGGACGGGCCTTCTCCGGATGGTCGGAGGCGGTATGCAGGTTGCCGAGGTTGACCAGGGTATGAGCCACGGCGGTGAGATTGCCCTCGATCCGTTGGATCTGGAGCACCTCTCGATAACACTGTTCCGCTCGTGTGAACTCGTTCATGAGTGCGCAGGTATTGCCCAGGTTCCCGAGAGAATCCGACAATGCTTGCGGATTGTCTGCAGTCCGATCGTCGGTCACAGCCGCTTCCCAGGCAGCGCGGGCCTGAACCAAATCGCCGCGATGGAGAAAAATTCGTGCGCGATGTTTATGATCATCGCTCATGAGCGTTCGGCCATCAGCAATCAGCCCTCAGAGTGAAGAGCATTCCAACTCAGCACTACTTTCTATCAGTCGCCCCCTTTGGGGGTATCCCGTCTGAACTCCACTTGAATGTCATCCTCTTCTTCCAGGCCTAACCCCGCTCGAAAGGACTCGTGCAACTCCGTGATTTGCTCGATGTGTCTTGGCTCTTTCGCTTCATGAGAGACGAGGTACGCTTCACAGAGTTTCAAGCCTGTCTCGAAGTGACGCGCGATCGTCTCCTCCGTGACCTGCTGCCAGGTAATATAGATGCAGAAGGCATGGAACGAATGGGCGTTGGGATAGTGCTGTGCGATGGCCAACAGACCCTCATAGGCTTCTCGCGCAATCGCGCCGGCATTCGATGAAAACGTCTCCTCTAGTTCAACAGCCGTATCCCAGTCACTGCCGAGTTCGACTTCAGCATGGCGAAAGGCTTGTTGGGCTGAAAGGGCAGGATCAAAGCGCATAAAGAGCGTTCACCTTGTTCAAGTATCTTGTCGTAGTCGGCATAGGCTCCGATCCAAATCCACTGTATTCCATTTGGAATTTTCCACGCCAAGGGTCCGAGAGTGGTCTCCCGCTCGCGCCGACCATAATTCTCCGATGCGTTTTAGGCGTGGAGGGTGGCAAGGCAGGCCCATTTTAGGTAGGTTCGACAACCGGGGTTCAAGCCGCTTGATCTCGAGGCTTGTCCGGGAAAGCCGACTTCTTCCTTGAATCATTGAGACTCAAGCTTACATTATAGTGAGTAATGAGATAGGTCATTAGTGCATTATTGAAAATGATGACGCCTGCCATTTCAAGACCTTCTTCAACAGTCGCGAACATGGAGTACAGAAAAGTCTGATCACCATATAATCCGTGATAGTAGCTTTCCACCAGTTCCATGCCTATCGCGCCACTAAGAAAAACGGCGGTAGCTGTAAAGAATTGCCTTTGTGCTTGAGGGGGGAGGCGTAGAAAAAACTTGAAATACGAGAGCGCAACCGCCGCGACCATGGCGATGCCAAAAATGATCCAAGCATAGGTGAAGATGCCGTGGGCGTGCTGACCTAGCATCCATTTACCCGGCCTGTGCAACATTTCATGGAGATGGCAGGTTTCATCAACTGCCATATAGAGTAGTATGAGCGAGAGAATAGCCCAGTGGCGAGAATAGGCATCCTGTGAGGCCCTCTTGAGTACGGTGATGAAAGCGAGCAAAAGAGACGCGAGGAGCAGGAGGATTCCTGAGAAAAAGGTTGGAATATTGCCTTCCTTGTCCACATAGAAGAGAGGGGTGAGACCATAGGCCGACTTATGCCCGAATCCATACTTTAAGACTTGTCCTGCAATGCTGGCAATAAGTAGGAAACAGGCTGTCGCCGTCAGAACTCGAACAATCGTGCGGCGACTTAGCCATATTTTATCATCGTGAATCATATCTTCTCCTTCCCAGAAAAAATAGCCAAGTCACCTTCCCCCATTTCAAAAACAGCGACACCACTCGACCCTCGGCTATCAGTCTCCGGCGGAATTTGAAGCGAGGACGGCTGTCGCGTAACCCGGTGTCCATGAAATCAGGGGAAGATCAACCGAGGCTTGGTCAATTCAATAGAAGCCATAAGCTACCAACTTCACTTAAAATGATCGAAACGCAATCGTACTTCATGATGGTCGATCAAATAATTCAGCAGGGCATTAATGAGAACAATAATGCCTGCCATTTCAAGACCTTCCTCGACCGTCGCGAACATGGAAAATTGAAGACTTCCCTCTCCGCCGTGCGATGCGGAGTAGGTGCCTTCCAGAATCTCTACACCGATCGCCCCGCCGACAAAAACAGCTGCGGCTGTGAAGAATTGTATTCGAGTACGTGCGGGGAGAGCAAAAAAGAACTTGAGGTATGAGAATGCAACCACTATGACCATGGTCATACCAAACAGGACCCACCCATAGTGAAAGATGCCCCCTTTACGATGACCTGGCACCCACGGTACTTTATCCAACATTTCATGGAGGCCGACCGCTTCGTCAACCGCCATGAAGAGCAGAATGAATGCGAGCATAGCCCAGTGACGACGATAGGGATCCTGAGAGGATTGCTTGAGTACGGTGATGAACCAAAGCAGAATAGACGCGAGGATTAAGAGAATTGATGAAAAGAAGGTAGGGATGTTGCCTTCGAAGTCCACATAGAACAGACGGTTGAATCTATGGGCTTGTTGTCCGAATGCATACTTGGCTAACTGCCCGGCAATGCTGGCACTAAGGAGGAATAAGGCTGTTGCAGCCAGAGCACGGACAATCATTCGGCGACTCAAAGGTATTTCACCATTGTGAGTCATATCCTGTTCCATTCCTTCTTCCATGAGATATTGCGTAGGTCACGCGGCCAGGTATGTCGGCTACCGTACACCATTTACTTTCATTTATCTATCTCGTTAGACTGCCTGATCTGTAATGAGTATCATGTCCTATTCTCACGCTACACAAGCCGATTCCCTTCATCGGATCATTGACTATCACGTGAGAACCAAGCACCATTTCAACCGGTACGCCCGTTCGCTGGGGTATCTAGACTGGGCCAATCAGCCTGACCCGTTCCGGCGGTTCGAGGGGACTCAGTTGGTTTCTCTTCCATTGCTCAGTCCGGATGAAGAGCCGCTGTCGCCTGCCTATCAAGCGATTTTCGAACAGGAGACGGTTCACTGTCAGCCTGTAACCGTACGATCGCTCTCTCGATTTTTTGAATTCGCGCTTGCCCTGTCGGCCTGGAAGAAGGCAGGGGAATCTGAATGGGCGTTGCGAAGCAATCCCTCGTCCGGCAATCTGCATCCGACGGAAGGCTATGTGGTCTTGCCTCAGATTGATGGACTTGAACTTGACCCAGGGCTCTATCATTACGCGCCGAAGGAACATGGGCTTGAACGGAGAACCGAATTTCCAGCTGAACGTGTTGCTCAACTCCTGGTTGCTTTCCCTTCTCATGCGTTTCTCTTCGGACTCACGTCGGTTCACTGGCGCGAAGCCTGGAAATACGGCGAGCGGGCATTCCGCTACTGCAATCACGATGTCGGCCATGCGATCGGGGCCGCGCGAATCGCTGCGGCCACGCTTGGTTGGAACATGACTCTGCTGGACGGTGTGGCGCAAAACACTGTAGCAATGCTGCTCGGGACGGACCGCAAACAAGATTTTGGGGAAGCCGAATCGGAACATTCCGATTGTCTGGCAGTCGTCTGGCCCACGAAAGCGGTCCGGGGTCAGAGGTTAGGGGTAAAAGACGATAGAAAGGAGATACCGCTGGCGCTGGATTCGGCAATTGTGAAGGAGTTGGCCGGGGGAGCATGGTATGGGAAGGGGAATCGATTGAGCGACGAGCACGGGGTCCACTGGGACATCATCGACGAAGCAGCGGAGGCTTCTTGGAAAAAACAGACCGATCAACTGATGATTCGCTTTCCCCGACAGTCCTTTCCTTCACCAGATACACGTCACGCTTCACGAACGACGAGCGATTTTGGTCCATCGGCCGGCCACATCATTCGTCAGCGCCGAAGCGCCGTGGCGTTCGACGGCAAGACGTCTCTATCAGCGACCACATTCTTTCACATGATGCGACGAGTCATGCCGTCGGCGGAGCGTCCGCAGCTGGAACGGCCGATGCCGTGGGATGTATGGCCCTACGATCCCACCATTCATCTTCTGATATTCGTGCATCGAGTCGTTGGGCTCACGCCGGGATTGTATGTTCTCATGCGGGATAGGAGAAGGGTGTCGTTCATTCAACAGACCATGAATCCTGAACTGAGCTGGACTATCGCGCCTGACTGTCCGGATGGGCTGCCTCTTTATTGGTTGCTTGAAGGTGACGCAAAAAAGTTGGCGGCGCAAGTCAGTTGTCATCAGGACATTGCCGGCGACAGCGCCTTCTCGTTCGGCATGTTGGCGGAGTTCGAGGGGACCTTGCGCAAACGAGGCGCCTGGTGGTATCCACGCATGTTTTGGGAAGCGGGGTTGCTTGGGCAGATCTTGTATCTGGAAGCGGAGGCGGCAGGAGTACGCGCGACGGGAATCGGCTGCTTTTTCGATGATCCGGTCCACGAGATCGTCGGCATTCAGAGCTTAGCCGTTCAATCCCTCTACCATTTTACGATCGGCGGGCCGGTGGAAGATCGGCGTCTGCAAACCTTGCCGCCGTATGGACACGTGAAGCGGATCTCGTGAAGCGTGCCTCGCTAGATGCGAGATACGAACGACGAGATACGAGGGACGATCCGAGGAATGTTCAAGATCAAAAAGAAATCCGACAAGCCGAAGCGGATGGTGCTCTATAACATCGTCGAGGACTATTCGGAGTTTGATGCCCCGGGAAATGTCACCGTGTGCGCGATGACGGAGTCGGAGGATCTCCCGGCACACGCGAAGATCCTTGCAGAAAGTTACGATGTGCCGATTGAGACGATGACAACCTTGTTGACCACAGGCGGAACTTATGTGTATCCGCAAATCGGCGGCATCCTCACTCGAGGATTATTTGCCTGCCGGATTGATCCAGCCGGGCAAGGACCGAAACAAACCTGGACGCTCGACTTGATGCAATTTGCCGAGGCGGAGCAAGTGGTTCGATCCAGGGCATCGGCGATGATCGATGCGGCGTGGGAGGTCTTTCGGAGGGCGTTGCCGAGCGAGCTGCAAGCCAAACTGCAGCAAAAAAATTTGGGCCTGGATTATCGAACGTTGGATCGCGCCGTTGCCAAAAGCGGCGACATCAAGTACATCGATTTCCGAAAGGACTGGTCGCCGCATTTCAAACGGCTCTGCATCATGCCGGATGGCCGACTTGTCGAGACGGGTGGATTGCAAGAGTTTGCCGAGCTTCACGGCATCACTGTGGCTCAGGCTCAAATGCTGATCGAACAAGGCGGTACGCTGGAAGTAAATGGTGAAGTATTAGCCTGTCAGATTGTGAATGGGCAACCGGCTGTGGCGCGGTTTAGCGCGCAGAGCTACGCCAAGGCAAAGAACTTGGTATTTTCGAAAGGGTTGCACTTAATGGACGCGCTCAGTGAGGTGGGATACAACGATCCGGTTATGATGCGCGGTCTGGCGCGGAAAGAATTGACGAACAAACGATAATTTCGTGGGAGTCGTGATCGAAGTTATTCAAGTTCACGCGACGGCGAGTTCTTCCTTCACCGCTTCAAGGAGCTTGTTGATGTCGAACGGCTTTTCAAAGGCGCGACGTGCACCGAAGAGTTTGGCGACGTCCAGGAAGTTATGGTCGCCTTGCGCTCCCGTGATGGCGATTACTTTGGCATCGAGATATTCGCGTGTGAGTTGAAGAGTTGCCTCAAGACCGTCCGTTTCGGGCATCAACAAGTCCATGATCACGAGGTCGATGGGCTCTTTCTGGTAGAGTATCAGCCCTTTGCGTCCATCCTCTGCTTCAAGCACGCGGTGTCCTGCCTTGACAAGGACTTCTTTCAGCAACCCTCTGATGGATTGTTCGTCGTCAATGACGAGAATAGTAGCCATACATACTCTATTGATTTTTCTAATCTTACCTGGCGCTCACGATACAGTCTAGAAAGAAAATGATTTCGAGGATAGGTGCAAGAGGTGAAATGAAGATGAGTCCAATTGGCCTCATGTGTTATACGACAACTGCAAAACACCTGAATATGACCAGTTGATCCTATTTTCAAGGGTATGAATGAAAATGCATACATCATTTAATGTAAATATGAAGGAATAAACATGCACTTTTTGGATATGAAAAGCCTATTTGGTGTCTTTGGTGTCTAGGGACAAACCTAGTTTGACCCGGTTTTCGATTTTTGCTACAAGGCCAAGACATCTTTCAATCACCATCGTCCACTTTTTGTGGGAGTTGTTTCAGTGAACACGACAGATCAATCAAAATGGACCTGGAGCCGGCGAGCGTTTCTTGAGGTTTCCTTGGTAGGGACTCTATTGCTGAGTGGACGGCTGGTTAGTCCACAGCCGGTGCAGGCTCGTGAGCTGCCAGAAGGCAGGTTGACGTTGGTGAACGTGCGGACCAATGAGCGGTTGGATGTCACCTACCGAGACGAAGACGGGACCTATGACCTTGCGGCGCTCGACGATGTGAATTACCTTCTGCGCTGCCATTACACGGGTGAAGTTGGGGCGATCGATGTACGTGTGCTGGAGCATGTGAATTTAGTGCAAAAGAAGCTCGGCAGTCAGCAAGAGATTCATGTGATTTCCGGCTTTCGGTCTCCCGAGTACAATGCCATGTTGGTGCGGACAGACCGACGTGTCGCCAGGAACAGCTTGCATATGCAGGGACAGGCGATCGATCTTCTCATCCCTGGCATTTCTCCTACGAAGCTTCGCCAAGCCGCCCTCGAACTGCGGTACGGCGGCGTCGGTTTCTACAAACGCTCAAGCTATGTGCATTTGGATTCCGGCCCCTTCCGGCATTGGTAGTCCGTGCTCCTCGCACGGGCGAATCCTTCACACAAGAGCACATCGGTTCATAAAAGGATCAGGGTGGTTGCTGCATCGAAACTCGCTGTTATTCGGCTGCCCAGTGTGTGCCTGCAATGAGGTGATCACGCTCCTCCTGAATGGTCGACTCAAAGGCCATCGCACTATCCTCATGGCTACGGTGTAATGAGGAGGAGAATGTCCTCGTGCCGACTTTGAATGATCTACCGGAAAGACGACTCTGATTGCATTGTCACCACCGGCCCCGGATAATGCGGTAGCTTCAGGAACGATCCGTCTCCGTTCGATTCCAAGGATATACAAGGATATACATGTCATCTCTGACTCTAGCCCTTCTGATTTTCGCGGTGTGCTATGTGCTCATCATGACCGAGCGGCTCCACAAGACGATTGTGGCCTTGTTCGGAGCGGCCTTGATGATCGGGCTCGGTGTGGTGTCGCAAGAGGAAGCGTTTTATTCTCACGAATTCGGAGTGGACTACAACGTCGTTTTTTTGCTGATCGGCATGATGGTGATCGTCAACATCGTGCGGGAGACCGGTCTCTTTGAGGTCTTGGCCATTTGGGCGGCACAGCGAGCCGATGCGAGGCCCTTCCGATTACTCGTGCTGTTAGCCATTTTAACCGCCATATTGTCCGCGATGCTCGATAACGTCACCACCGTCCTGCTGATGGCACCCGTCACACTCGCGATCACGAAACGATTGGAGCTGAATCCCGTTGCGTTTCTGATGACCGAAGCGCTGGCTTCCAATATCGGAGGCACCGCCACGCTCGTCGGCGACCCTCCCAATATCATGATTGCCAGCAAAGCTGAGCTCGGCTATCTCGACTTTTTGATCGTTCTGGGGCCGATCGTCGTCATCATCATGGTGGTGTTTTTGACGGTGCTATGGCTGATCTTTGGGCGAACAATGACGGTGGCGCCTCATCTGCGGGAGGCAGTGCTGGCCCTGAGTTCACGGGAGTTTGTTCCGGATGATGCTTTTTTGCGCCGTTGTCTGTTTTTGCTGGCGGTAGTCAATGTGGGATTTTGCGTCCATTCTTTCGTCCATTTGGAACCGGCCACGATTGCGTTGCTGGGGGCAAGCCTGTTCATGGTGATCGGCCATGCCCGACGAAAGCCGGAAGACACCGAGGAATTGACGTATCTGGCGGAAGTGGAGTGGAAGACCATTTTCTTTTTCATCGGCTTATTTATCCTGGTGGGAGGATTGGTCAAAGTCGGAGTGATCCGGTATCTGGCCGATCAACTGGTGACGGTGACAAGGGGGAATCTCACCGGTTCCACAATGGCCGTGTTGTGGGGATCGGCGATACTGTCTGCAGCGGTGGACAATATTCCCTATGTCGCAGCGATGAATCCGTTGATCGTCGATCTGGCCCGATCGCTCCATCCGGAGATGACCGACTACGTCGCCTTGGTTCATCAACCGGACATCATCCCGCTCTGGTGGGCATTGGCTTTGGGTGCGTGTTTAGGCGGGAACGGCACGATCATCGGCGCGAGCGCCAACGTCGTGATCGTCGACATCGCACGCAAATCAGGCTACCGGATTACCTTTTGGCAGTTCTTCAAGTTCGGATTTCCCGTCATGATCGGATCGGTGACACTCAGCGCGATTTATCTCTGGCTGGTGTTCCTGCGCTAAGGCGCATTACTGCTTGCCATCGACCTTCAGAGTGAGTGTTCCATCACTCGTCACCCGAACGTACAGCGTGTTCACATCGGCGAACAGGCCGATACCCTGTACCGATGTGACGGTCCCGCGCGTCGTAATGGTCGGACTCAGCTCCCGATTCAGAGCCTTCGTCACAAGGTCGCGCATGCGATCAATCGCCGGAGTCACACCGACTACGACTTCACCCATAACGATGTCTCTGACGGAAGAGCGGGCGAGCCAATCGGGGCCGCTTTTCTGAAGGAGCTGTTCGGAATCGAGGTCCAAGCGGAGGCTACCGATATGAACGGACTGGGTCAACGTGTTCATTTCAGGCTTCCCCACGAAATATAAGTGGCCGGTCGCATCTCCATTAAACGCTATCCGCAGGACCACTTGATTGCCGCCACGGCCGAAAATAGCCGCATCGGTGATGTGAATGAAATCTCCTTTCACGGAGACACGTTTCCCCTGCAACCGCGTTGTAAGTGATCGGGACAGCGAGGAATAGTCCAGTGGGATGTCGGCGACGACCCGGAACCCAGTGGAAGCGAGCTGGTTCGCAAGTGTCCTGGGCAGTGTGCCGTACAACGGGGCATCAGCGGCACCATGGAATCCAGTGGAAGCCGGTTCAGTTTCAAGTTGAGGAAGTGGCCCGCCCGCAGATGGTGGTTCGGCACCGAAAACAAGAACCGGTTTCGCGGTGATATGAAGGGTGTCTTCGATGAGTTCTCCATTCCCCGAGAAACCACTGCGCCATACTGTACCGATGTTAAGCAGGAGCCACGCGTCCGGTTCTAGTTGTATGGGGTTGCCCAGCGTGTGCCAGACCTCTTCCACCCGGGACCTGGCTGTCAGGGTGTTCATGCGTGCGACCACGTTGCTGAGCCCCCCTCGTACTCTCTCTGTCAGCTGATTTTTGACTTCCTGAAAGACATCAGTATCATTGACGCTGATTTTGCAAGGATCAATGGCGTTCAGCGTCACACCGGTTATTGATGCAGACAGACCGTAATTCGGTGTCATGCCGACGGTGAAATTCCCATTGAGCGTTGCTCGTTTGGGCCATTCGGTGCCCTCGCCGCATTGAAGTGGATGGGCTCCAATCTTATAGCGCAAGGCTGTGCTGATCGATAAGCTGGAGCTGAGGGGTTCAATGCCCTTCCACCAATCGCCGACGGTCCTAAAATTCGTGCCGACGGCTTGATGGGTACCTGAAGGTGCCACCGCAAAATCATCCCGCTCGGCGTAATACTTATACTCGACACCTTTAGGATGCTTGATGGAGTTCCTCCAATGATCGAATTTTTTGGGAATCACGCTGTCGTCGTTAGCAGCCTGGAGGAATGGCGACAGGTCCACCTGAAGGGGAAAGCTGACGGTGGATTCTGTGGCTGGGGAGAGGGGGTTCGGGGTTGCCGGCAGTAGCATCGGCGCCGGTGGGCGAACGACATACTCCCTGGCGAGACAGCCCGTTAACGACAGCAACAAGGATGGGACAATGAGAAAGTTGGCGATGGATCTAGGAAACATCTGCCTTCCCCCTTTTAGTCAGCTCCTGATAGCGCGGTGCGTGGCCTTGAACCGCCTCAGACACTGTGGAAAGTGAGTCTAGCCGGCGAAGAAACGGGCGCTAGAATAGCAGAAACACGGAACTATTTGTCAGCTTAAAATTGAGGTGAGCGGCCAGGGTTTTGTATCAGGTTAGGTCCGCTGATGAGTAGGTCGAAGTCACGCGGCCTCTCTCCGGAATACTTCGCAAACCTTTCTTCAATCGTACCCATACAGCCGGCGTGTCGTCGAGGAGGAAATATTCTTGACGGAATGGCAAATGCCCTTTGGAATAAACACTTCGTCGCCCGGCTCTACGGTGATTTCCTCTCCGCCGATGGTGAACTTGAGCCTTCCCTCCATAACGGTCACCAGCTCGTTCGTCATATGGACGAAATCATTCCACTCCCTGCCGGGCGGGTCGGTAAACACGTCGCAAGAGTAACAGCGCCGGCGCCAATCGTGCGCGACCTTGTCACGGTCGAGAGGTATCGGGAATTTCTGAGGGGTGAGGTAGGACATTGAGCTAAGCGACAAGGGTCAACACATCGCTGACACATGAATTGGGTGTTATGCGCGAC